>DASQSP010000177.1:0-25188 GCA_035642355.1 Occallatibacter sp. | reverse complement strand
TTCAGCGCCTCAGTCAACACGCGGCCCACTGCGGCTGAAGGCCGATTGATACCGGCCAGCGAGGCCAGGGTGACGGCCAGATCGACTGGGGCTACCTTCCGATGATACTCGCCGGGCACGAACGGCGCGCCATAGAAGGCCAGCGGCACGTGCCGGTCGTAGTTCCACGGGCTGAAGTGCGTGGTACCGCCCCAACTGCGCACATCCTCCATCTGGTAGCCGCCCAGCACCAGCATCACATACCAGTTGCCGTGGTAGGCGTAGCTGTGGGCAAGCTCGCGGCCCCACTCATCGGGTGGCAGTTGGCCGCTGGCAAGCTCGAGCCGGGTATAGACGCCGGCCACCTGCGGCGCGGGGGGCAGCCGCTTTTCTGAAGGCTCGATGGGAGCCGGGTTCGACAGTTTCAGCGTGGGCAGCGCGTGGGGGTTCTGCCGCGCGACGGCAGGCGGCAGGAGCTCTGCCAGGGTCTCTTCGGCGGTCTTCTCGTCGACATGCGCATTGGCAAAGGCTGCTTTATTGAGGACCAGATAAGGCAACTCCGGCTGCGGCATCAGGTATTCCACATGCTGGCCCGGCGAATAACGCGCATTGAGCTGCTTCTCAAGTTCGGCGTAGAGCGTTTCGAGATTCACATAAGCGGAGTCGATGCCGAGCTTGGCCGCCTCCGTGCCCACCGGCGCAATGCCGTGATCGGCAGACAGCGCCACCCACACGTTCTTCAGGCCGACGGTCTGATCGAGCCATGTAAAAAAGCCATCGAAATCCTTGTCGAGGCCCAGGATCATCTGTTCTTCCTGGTCGGAGTCGGGGCCGAACTGGTGGCCTTCAATATCATTCGCGGAGAGCGAGATTGCCACGAGGTCCGTGACTCCGTTCTGCCCCAGCTTCTCGCCCGTGATCAACGCTTTGGCAAAGTCGAGCTCGTAGCTGTTGGCTGCCGGGGTGATGCCGACGAGGTTGAAGAAATCCGTGGTCCCGACCGCGTTGGCTTCTTTCTCTGCCTGCTCGATGCGACCGCTCTTGTTGAACGTGGTGGCCCAGGTGGGCAGGTGTTCCATGTAGTAGGTCGATGTGGTGAACTGCCCGCTGATGGGGTCGATCCAGAACGCGCCGTTAGCCGACTGGCCCACTGGCAGAATCGCGGCGCGATCCTTGAGCGAAACGCCGAAGACCCGCGCCCGGCCCTGCGTTGCGAGGCGCAGCTCATCGCCCAGCGTGGATGCGCGCAGATTCAGCGGCGATGCTCCGATGCCCCATTTGGGCGCCCAAGGCGCGGCTCCCGGAACATTGGCCGGAATCGACGACTCCGGTAGATCGACCAGCTTGTAGCGCTCGTCTTCGACCGAACTGACTTTGACTTCGTCGGAGCGGTTCGCATCCCACCACTCGTTGGCCTCAATGCCGTGCCCGTCGGTATACGCGCCCGTTCCGATGGTCGCGTGCCCCGGCGCCGTCTTGGTGTTGGCGTAGTCGAAGTAGCAGTCGGTGAACCACGCGCCCTCATCCAAGAACAGCCGGAAGCCGCGCCCTTTGAACTCCGCGCGGTCGCGATTCAGATAGTCGCCGCGAAACTGATCGATCACGAGAATGACAATCAGCTTGGGCTTGCCCACATAGGCTTGCGCGCGCGAGACCGGAGCAACTGTGAGTAGGGAAGCGGCGAGACACACGGCGAGCAGGCGGGAGATGAGGCGGTGACCCATGAGCATGGTTGAATTTTACTGTGCCAAGATGAATGCTCTGCAACAGACGCGCAAGAGCGAAGGCGGCCCATAGCGGGCCGCCTCAGACTGCTGACAAAGCGAAATCGATCCCTATCCCTCAGCGGCTAAAGCCGCGTTGAATCTTATGGACCTAACGTACGGGCTGAAGCCCGTACCCTTCAAAATGCGGGGTTAATCATCAAGCTGAAGCGGCCCATTGCGGGCCGCTTCTTTGCTTGACACTATTTGCGAAGCTACGCCGTTACCGGCTCCGTGGCCGTCACGTTCACCGGCGTCAGCCAGCCGAAGCGGTCCGGCTTTAGCCCGTTGGCAATCGCGAAGAACTCGTCCGAGATGGTCTTGGTGATTTCGCCGGTCTTGCCGTCGCCAATCAGGATGCGGTCAATCGAGCGGATCGGCGATACCTCCGCCGCGGTGCCGGTGAAGAACACCTCGTCGGCAATGTAGAGCAGCTCGCGCGGAATGGACTGCTCCATCACCGTAAGCCCCAGGTGCCGCGCAATGGTCAGGACGCTGTCCCGCGTGATGCCGGACAGCGCGGAGTTGGCCAGGGGCGGTGTATACAGCACGCCGTTGCGCACCAGGAAAATGTTTTCGCCGGAGCCCTCGCTCACCAGGCCATTCACGTCCAGGCCAATGCCCTCCGCGTAGCCGTTCATGTCGGCTTCCATGCGGATTAACTGCGAGTTCATGTAGTTGGCGCCCGCCTTGGCCAGTGTCGGCATGGTGTTGGGCGCGAGCCGGTTCCAACTGGAGACGCACACATCCGCGCCGCCGTGGCCCGGCATGTATTTGCCCCACGGAAAGTTCGCGATGTACAGCTCGATCGGCACTCCCTTGGGGTTTACGCCAATTTCGCCGTAGCCGCGCAACGCGATCGGCCGGATGTAGCAGGGCGCCACGCCGTTGGCCTCAATCACGTCCACCACTGCCGCGCAAAGCTCATCCAGGCCAAAGGGCAGTTCCATCCGGTAAATCCTGGCCGAGTCCCGCAGCCGCTGCATGTGCTCGGGAAGACGGAAAACCGCCGAGCCCTGCGGCTGCGCGTAGCAGCGGATGCCCTCGAATACACTGGAGCCATAATGCACCACATGGCTCATCACATGGATCGTTGCCTGCTCCCAGGGAATGAGGTTTCCGTTGTGCCAAATCTTTTGGGTCGTCTGAATGGGCATGGGGGTGCGTGTGCTCCTTCGTCGCGTTCTGCTGCGAGTACTTCCAAGCCTACCGCGAGCAGGGCACGCCTGTCACCCGCGGGAATCCCGGCGATCACGGCAAAAACACGCCGATTTCCCAGCGCGGCATCCAACTGAATGTTTGAAGAACCACAGGCAAAGGAGCAGCGAATGAGGGGATTGCAGGGCAAGGTTGCCATTGTCACGGGAGCCGGCACGGGCATCGGGCAGGGAATCGCCCGGCGGCTGGCTGCAGAGGGCGGGCGGGTGATTGTGGATTACGTTGGCGGATCCGAGGGCGCCGAGGAGACCCTGCGTGCGATCCAGCAGGAGGGTGGTCAGGGCAAGATCGTGCTCGCCGATGTAACCAGCATTGCCGCCGGCAGCAGCCTGGTGGACGCGGCCTGGCAGGCCTTCGGCTCCGCCGACATCCTGGTCAACAACGCGGGCATGGAAAGGAAGTCGGAGTTCTGGGACACGCCGGAAGAGGACTACGACAAGGTCATGGCCGTGAATCTTCGCGGCCCCTTCTTCCTCGCGCAGGCCTTTGTGCGCCGCCTGCGCGATGCCAAACAACCCGGCCGCATCATCAACATCAGCTCCGTCCATGAGGACATGGTCTTTCCCGGCTTCGCTTCCTACTGCTGCAGCAAGGGCGGCCTGCGCATGCTCATGCGCGACCTCGCTGTCGAACTCGGACCGCTCGGCATCACCGTAAACAACGTTGCCCCCGGAGCCATAGCCACGCCGATCAACAAATCGCTGCTTGAAAACAAGCAGGAGCTCAACGCCCTGCTCGCCAACATCCCTCTCGGCCGCATGGGTACCCCCGATGACGTCGCTGGACTTGTGGCTTTCCTGGCTTCGGACGATGCGGCTTACATCACCGGCTCGACTTTTGTCGTCGACGGCGGATTGATGCGAAGCTACCGCGAGCAATAAATGCGCAACTAATCTCTATATGGCCTCGAAGATAGAAGACTACGCGCTGATCGGCGACTGCGAAACCGCAGCACTCGTCGATCGCGGCGGCTCCATCGACTGGCTCTGCTGGCCTGACTTCAGCTCCAACGCCTGCCTCTGCGCGCTGCTCGGCGCCGAGGAGCACGGCTACTGGAAGATCGCGCCGGCCGGCGGCAAGTGGGAATCCCGCCACGCTTATCGCGATCACACCCTGATTATCGAGACCACGTTCTCCACCGCCGGCGGCGAGGTCCGGCTCATCGACTTCATGCCTATCGGCGGCGCGCATTCCAGCGTCATCCGCATCGTGGAAGGCGTGCGCGGTTCCGTGCCCATGCGCATGGAACTGGCTCTGCGCTTCGACTTTGGCCGCACCGTTCCCTGGGTCACGCGTACCGAGGATGGCATTCGCGCTGTCGCGGGCCCCAACCTCGCCATTCTGTGTTCGTCCCTTGAAGTCCACGGCGAAAATCTCAAAACAGTCGCCGACTTCACCGTCTCCCAGGGCGACTGCGCCTGGTTCACGCTCACCTATGGCCACTCCTACGAGCCGGACCCGCACCCCGCCGAGCCCCTCCGCGCCCTTGAGGATGCCGAAGAGTTCTGGCGCAAGTGGACCGGCCGCCTCAAGCACAAGGGCGAGCACCGTGCCGTCATCGAGCGCTCGCTCATCACCCTCAAGGCTCTTACCTTCCGTCCCACCGGCGGCATTGTCGCCGCGCCCACCACCTCGTTGCCCGAGGCCGTCGGCGGCGTGCGCAACTGGGACTATCGCCACTGCTGGCTTCGCGACACCACCTTCACCCTGCTCGCCCTTGCCAACGGCGGCTACTTCGACGAGGCCGTCGACTGGCAGGACTGGCTGCTTCGCGCCCTTGCCGGCAGCCCCGATCAGGTCCAGATCATGTACGGCATCAAAGGCGAGCAGCAACTTCCCGAGTGGCAGGTCGATTGGCTTCCCGGCTATGAAGGCTCCAGGCCCGTCCGCATCGGCAATGCCGCCGCGGATCAGCTCCAGCTCGACATCTACGGCGAAGTGGTCGACTGCTTCTACCACGCGCAGCGGAGCATGGGCCGTCATACCGAAGACGACTTCCGCGTGCTTGCGTTGCTTCTTGAGCACCTTGAAACCATCTGGCAGCAGCCCGACCAGGGCATCTGGGAGGTTCGCGGCGGCCCGCGGCAGTTCACTTATTCCAAGATGATGGCCTGGGTCGCCTTCGACCGCGCCGTGCTCCTCGCCGAGCAGTTGAAGTACGACGCGCCGGTGGAAAGATGGAAGGCGCTGCGCGACACTGTTCACGCCGAAATCTGCGCCAAGGCGTTCGACGAGAGACGCAACAGCTTTATGCAGGCCTACGGCTCCGCCCAGCTCGATGCCGCGCTGCTCCTCATGCCGCTCGTCGGCTTTCTCCCCGGTTCCGATCCGCGCGTCAAAGGCACGGTCGAAGCCATCGAGCGCGATCTGATGCGCGGCGGCCTTGTAATGCGCTATGACACAGCGAAGGTCGACGACGGCCTGCCGCCCGGCGAAGGCGTCTTCCTCGCCTGCAGCTTCTGGATGGTATCGAGCCTCAAGGCCATCGGCCGGCTCGACGACGCCCGCAATCTCTTTGACCGGCTACTTAAGCTGCGCAACGGCGTTGGCTTGCTGTCCGAGGAGTACGACCCCAGCCTCAATCGCCTCGTCGGCAACTTCCCCCAGGCCTTTTCGCACATCGCGCTGGTCAATGCGGCCTTCGATCTGGACGACGGTAGCCAGGTCCGCAAGCGGTCCCATCGCCACGCCGGGCACTCAGCACCCGTGAAGTGACAATGTGCTAAGGTGCAACCGTGCCGCAACAAAAGAAGAGACCTGCCCGAAGCGCAACGCGCCTTCCCGGCCTCACCGTTGAGGACGGCTACACCCGTCATCCATTCGACATTACCAACGGCGTCCGCACCAGCGGCCTGGTCGCCGGTCGCCATCTCAAGTTCGGCCATCCGCATGACCGCCACGCTACTGCCTATTATGGTGTCGCCCCGTCCGTCTTCCATGCCTTGCTCCGGCGCTGGCAGCGCAGCCGCTCCGCCGCGGCAATCGAGGAGACGACCTTCATCGACATAGGCGCGGGCATGGGCCGCGCCCTGTTGCTCGCCTCTGAGTTGCCGTTTCGCAGCGTACTCGGTATCGAGCTCAACCCTACGCTGGTCCGCATCGCCCGCCACAATCTCACAGCCTGGCGGAAATCCGGCCGTGCTCGCGCGCCTTTGCGTCTTCTAGAAGGCGATGCCGCGCAGTTCAAATTTCCTGCCGGTCCTTGCCTTGCATTTCTCTTCAATCCCTTCGGAGCGCCGGTGATGCGCCGCTTTCTGAGCCACGCCGCCGCCAGTTTTACGAGTCACCCCGGCCGGCTCGACCTGATCTACGTCAATAACGAGCAGGAGGCCGAGCTTGAGCGCGCCCGAGGCTTTAGACGTCTCTTCATTGGCAGGATTCCCCGTTCCCGTGCAGACGCCATCGCCGACCACGCCATCCTCGCCAACCAGCCCGACGGCGAATACGCCTCCGCCAACCACGAAGACTGCTCCATGTGGCGCTGGCAGGGCTGACAATATCCGTTCACTTTTTCACGCAATGGCCCATTGACGCCCAACCCCTCACGGTGGAAAGGTATGGGTGCAGCAATTCGGGAGCGCGCATGTGAACGAACCCCGTCTGGTTCTCGGCATGGGCGAATTGCTTTGGGACCTGTTGCCAACCGGCCCACGCCTGGGCGGTGCTCCGGCCAACTTTGCGGTCATGGCCGCGCGCCTCGGCAACCACGCCGCCATTCTGAGCCGCATCGGCCGCGACGACCTGGGTCGCGCCGCCATCGCCGCGCTCGAACCGCTCCCCGCTGACGCGAGCCCCATTCAGATCGATACCGCTCATCCCACCGGCCAGGTCAGCGTCACCTTTGCTGGAGGCCAGCCCGCTTACGAAATCCACCAGCCCGCTGCCTGGGATTTTCTTGAATTATCCGATGCGTGGGTGCGGCTCGCCGAGCGGGCAGACGCCATCTGCTTTGGCTCGCTTGCTCAGCGCAGTCTCGAGTCCCGCCAGACTATCCAGACCCTCGTTGCGCAAACCTCCTCGGCCTGCGTTCGCGTCTTCGACGTCAATCTTCGCGCCCCGTTCTACTCCGGCGAAACCATTCAGGAGTCCCTGGCGCTGGCTACCGTTGTCAAAATGAACGATGCCGAAGTGCCCTACATACTCACTCTTCTCGGCTTGCCCGATGAAGACGTCGCGGACACCGACGGCCTGCGCCACGCGGCCCAGTGCCTGCTGGCCGAGTTCCCGACATTGCAGATGGTCGCCATCACCCGCGGCGCAGAAGGTAGCCTGCTCGTCACCCCGACGGAATGGCATGCTCACCCCGGCATCCCAACCACGGTCGTCGACACCATCGGCGCGGGCGACGCCTTTACCGCGGCGCTCACGCACTACATGCTGCGCGGCGCGCCTCTCTCGGTGCTCAACCAGGCAGGCAACTGCTGGGGATCCTGGGTTGCCGCGCAGGCCGGCGCCATACCGCCGCTGCCGCCGGAGACGCGCGCATCCATTTCTCTCGCCATTGAATCGGCGCGTTAGCAATTCTTCAAACGCGCTCAATCATCACCGCGGTCGCCTTCACCAGTGCCGCCGCGGCCTGCCCTTTGCGCAGTTGCATCTCTCGCGCCGCGTCAGCCGTGATGATGGCCGTGATGCGCTGCTCCCCGATGGTCAGTACCACTTTCGCCAGCAGCCCGCTCAACCTTACCTCGGCAATGCGGCCCACCAATTGGTTGCGTCCGCTCACCGCGCGAAATCGCTCGCGCGACTGCCGCCGTGCAACGCCGGCGTCCTCGGGCAGCAGCGGTTGCAGCGCGCTCTGCCGGATGCGATGATGCCCGCCCGGCGTCCGGGTCGTCGCCAGATGCCCGCTCAGGATCCACTTCTTCACCGTCGCGTAACTCACGCCAAGCGCGGTTGCCGCTTCGCGCGGGCTCAGGAGTAGGTCGTCATGCTTCATCGCAGTTTGGTTCTTCTTTGCAGGGCTGACCATATGCCACGAGTATAGCGGCACCGATTCGGCTCCAGCGTGTTTTTGTTAAATACGATTTCATCAATAGGGCAGTGGCTGGAATCGAGCGTCCCAGGGGTTAAAACCCCTCAAATCCACGAGCATCTTCGGCACGACTAAAGTCGTGCCCTGACTCGAAGCGTGTTTATGAAACAAGCTTATAGATCGATAAAATCATGATCTAGACTCGTCTATAGTCATACCCAGGAGGTTTCTTCACATTGCACCACTTTTTCTTCGTTCCCGAAGAGGGTGGTTGCTCCGAGCGGCGTTGCCTGCCGCTCTCGTCTGCGTTTCCTCGCTGCTCGCAGGCGCTGTGCTTTACTAAGAGAACTGTGATCATCAACTTCGCCCGCCGCGCGCACGATCACAACTGGGAACTCGATCCCATCACCCGCTCTCTGCTCGACACCGACTTCTACAAACTCCTCATGCTCCAGTTCATCTGGAAGCATTTCCCCTCGACCCGCGCCACCTTCACCGTCACCAACCGTACCGCGTCCATCCCCCTAGGTGACATCGTCAATCTCGACGAGCTCCGCGAGCAGCTCGAGCACACACGCAGTCTGCGTTTCGCCAAGTCCGAGCTTATCTGGCTTGCCGGCAACTCCTTCTACGGCCGCCGCGGCATCTTCGAGCCCGCATTCCTCGCCTGGCTTGAGCGCGACTTCCGCCTCTGCGACTTCGACCTTGCCATCGAAGACGGCCAAATCTCCCTCCGCTTCGACGGCCTGTGGAGCGAATCGACCATGTGGGAGATCTACGCGCTCTCGGTGATCGACGAGCTCAAGACCCGCGCCAGCGTCAAGCATTTATCTGAGCTTGAACTCGACATTCTCTACGCCCGCGCCAAAACCCGCCTGTGGGAGAAGATGGCTCGCCTGCGCGGCGTCCCGTCGCTCTCGGTCTCCGACTTCGGCACTCGCCGCCGCCATTCTTTTCTGTGGCAGGAGTACGTCGTCTCCGCCATGCGTGACGTGCTCGGCCCCGCTTTCGCAGGCACCTCCAACACTTTTCTCGCCTACAAGCACGATCTCGAGGCCATCGGCACCAACGCCCACGAGCTGCCCATGGCCCTTGCCGCGCTCGCTGACACGCCCGAGGATCTCCACTCCGCGCAGTACCGCCTCCTCGAACTCTGGCAGCAGACCTATCAGGGCGAGATGTTGATTTTGCTGCCGGACACCTTCGGCACCACGCAGTTTTTTGAGAATGCGCCCGATTGGGTCGCGCGCTGGACCGGCCAGCGCATAGACAGCAAAGACCCCTTCGTCGCGGGCGACGATTACATCCAGTGGCTCAGCGACCACGGCGTGGACCCGCGCTCCAAGCGGCTCATCGCGTCCGACGCGCTCGACGTTGACTCGATCCTCGCGCTGCATGCCCACTTTGGCGGCGTGCTGCGCAACGGCGCGGACCCGTTCTCGTTCCGCTCCGCCGAAGACTTCCTCGACCGAAGCCGCTGGACGCCCGACCGCCGCATCCGCTTCTCCGCCGGCTGGGGAACCCTGCTCACGAACGACTTCCGCAACTGCAGTCCCCAGCCCGGCGACGGCTTTGACCCCGTATCACTGGTCTGCAAACTGTCTGAAGTGGATGGCCGCCCCGCCGTCAAGCTCTCCGATAACTACTCCAAAGCCATCGGCCCGCAGGATGAGATTGAGCGCTACAGAAAAGTCTTCGGGACGGCGGGCGTGGCCAACGTACCAGTGATCGCGTAACGCTACACCTTTATGCCGTAACCAGGGATTCCTTGATGCCGCGTAGCGTAACGAGCACCTCTTCCGGGTTGGCGCGGCCGGCGAAGTAGTCGGGATCGACGTGGGCAAAGCGGATGATGCGCTGCGTGTCGATGACGAACGTGCCGGGCATCGGCAGTTCCCAGGACTCGTCGCCGTTGCGGTCGGGGAGGCTGAGTTGAAAGGCGCTCTGTTGCAGGGCCTTCACCTCTGGGCTGGTGGTGAAAACCAAGCCGTATGCCCGCGCGACCGTGTTGCCGAGATCGCTGAGCACGGGGAAGGTCAGGCTGTTCTTTTCAGTGGCCAACAGACCGAGGTCAGGTTTTTCCGGGGAGACGGCAACCAGGGTTGCGCCCAGCGCTTTGATCTCGGGAAGAACCTGCTGGTAGGCGTGCAGCTCGAGATTGCAGAAAGGGCACCACTCGCCGCGGTAGAAGCTGAGAACGACCGGGCCCTTAGCGAGCAGACTCGAAAGCGAGATTGCGCTGCCATGCGCGTCGGGCAAGGTGAAATCGGGCGCGTGCTGACCGGCCTGCGCGGAACGCTTTGCGGCTCCCGAGGCGGTGAGCGCCTCAATCTGGCTGGTGAAGATATTGAACTTTTCCCCAAGCATCTGTTTCGCTTTGTCGCGGTATGCGACCGACTCTTCATGCAACGACATCCAACCCTCCTTGGTTAAATCAGGCTATTGGATTGCCGAAAGGCATCCGGGGATACAAACATTTGTCCCGCCAATCACCACCGTAACTTGCCGGACAGCCAGCAATCGACGCTGAACCTTCCGGGGCCGGAGCAGATCAACCAGATAAAGAAGAGCACGTAGAGGACTTCAGGAAGGTAGAGGAAATCGTCGAGCCAATTGAGCGGCGACAGTCCTTTAGGCATGGCGGAGAGAGTGGTGGTCAGGATGGCGGCAACCATATTGACCGATAAAGCCACGCAGGCCAGACTCGAAAGGAATCCCGCGGCGACGAGGGATCCGCCAACGAACTCGACACCCGAGACGAAATGAGCCATCTGGCGGGGAAATGGAATTTTGGCCTTCATGATCGTTTCGTACATCGTTTGCCCGCGGGCGGCGACAAACAATTTGTTTGCTCCGGAGATGGCGAAGAACAGCCCGAGTGAAACGCGCACCAGCAGGATGGCATATTGTTCTAAATCGCTGCTGCCCAGCAGTGCGAAGTGGACCAGCCGTTTCCAATCCATCTTTGTCCCTCCATTGTTGGGGTGCTTTAACAAGGTTTAAGTCACGTCGGCTTCTTCAGTAACTCCTTAGGGAAGCTCTGATCAAATCAATCGAGAACCCCTCAGGGGCTAAAGCCCCAATGATTTTGCGTCATGTTCGGCACGACTGAAGTCGTGCCCTGTTACAAAGCGGACTTGTTCGGAGGTTCCCTAAGTTGCAGTACTTAATTGCCGGATATTCAGGCCAGGGCGGGCTCGGTTACGGCGATTCTTGTGACGGCGATGACGCTGATGTCGTCCTGCTGGCCGAAGGCCTGGGCGGCATCGGCGATCTCGGCGGCGGACTTGGAGCGGCGAAGCAGAATCTGCACGCGGTCGAAGCCGAGAAGCTGCCCGCTGGCGTCCATGGCTTCCACGATTCCGTCGGAGAGGAGCATGAGCCGGTCGCCCGGAGCCAATTGAAAGCGGCGCATGGAGAATTCCGGCGTGTCGAGCATGCCCAGAGGCAGCGAGCCTTCGATGTCCACGGCCTTGGTGTTGAGATAGGGAGTTGGGTGGCCGGCGTTGACCAGCACGACCGCTCCGTCGGCGGAGATGCGCAGCGCGAGGCAGGTGGCGAAGGCCTCGCCGCGACCGCGCAGCCGCTGGTTGAGGGCATCGAGCACAACCACGGGATCGGGATTGAACTGCGCGGCGGTGCGGATTGCTCCGACCAGCAGGGCGACGAGCATGCCGGCCTGGAGGCCCTTGCCGGCAACGTCGCCGGCGACGATGAGCAGGCTGCCGTCCTGGGCAATGGGGACGATCTGGAAGAAGTCGCCGCCGACTTCGAGGGCAGGACGATATTCGCTCTCGATCTCGAGGCCCTGCATGACCGCGCGCTGCTCGGGCAGGATGACCTGCTGTACTTCCTGGGCCTGCTTGACGTCGAGGGCGATCTGGCGCTGGTGGCGGATGCTCTTGATGAGCCGGCGCAGCAGGAGCAGAGACAGCGCAGTAACCAGAAGGAGACTGGCAAGCTGGCGCAGGGAGAATTGGAATCCGAAGGGGAACCAGACATTGACGATGTGGGCGTAGCCGAGTTCCGTAGAGAACTCGGCTACACCGGCGAGGAGCACGGGCGGAATGGCGATCCATCCTTCGAGGTCCTGCTCGAAGATACCCTGAATGACGGTCCAGAGCAGCATGGCGGCGATGGCGACGCGCACGGCCAGAGAGACGATGTGGAAGACGCCGGCGATGCGCATGGGCACGGGAACGAAGAAGAGATTCTGTCCGAGCGAGGTTGAGACGATGAGGAGACCAAGCAGCGCGAGGAGAGCGAACGGAACCCACTTTGGACGGCGGAGACGGAACCAGACGCGCCAGACCATGACCCAGCCGACGTAGATGAGCGGGGTGATGATGGCGAGGCGAACGGGAACAGCGAGGTAGTAGGGGATCCATTCCGTCCAGGAGCCGAGGACGGTGAGGCATGCGTTCGCGGCGGTAAGCAGGAGCAGCGCGCCGATCCAGAGATAGACGGGATCGGTGCGGTCGACCAGCATGAGGCTGAGGGCGAAGATGCCAAGCAGGGCAAAGACGAGGCCCTCGATCAGAGCGCCGGCGTAGGCGCGGTAGAGCTCCTCCCACTTGACCTGATAGAGCGCGGCGATGGCGGAGTTTTCGCCGATAACGGGAGGATTGTGAAAGCCGCCTACGTCGTCAAGCTGAGTGAGGGTGTTGGGCCCCATGTAGACGCGGAAGGCAAGGACGTGGGTTGAGCCGCCGGCGATGTTGTCATCGGGGAGCGGAAACATCTCGGGGCGGGTGGTGTAGATGGAGGGCGTGTCGCCGGAGAAATCGCCGAAGGCGCCAATGAGCGCGCCATCGTTGAAGAACTGATAGACGTCATCGACATCGGTGGGGCCGGCGAGGGCGAACTTCAAGCCGGAGTGGGATTCGACGCGAACGCGGATGCGGTACCAGGCGTAGCCCCAGTAGCCGCGGTGGCCTTTGGCGGTCCAGCCAGGCAGGTAGCCGGTGGTGCCGGCGATGGGATCGACGGATCCCTCGGCGGTGGTGAGATCGACATTCTCCCATTTGGAGTCGTCGAAGGCGGGCTCGGCCCAGAGAGACTTGCCGGTTGCAGGGTCGATGGGCGAGTCGCCGATTGTGAACTTCCAGGGGCCATTGAGGGCAACCACGCTGTCGCCGAGGCGAATCTGAGTCAGGGCGGAGTTCGAAGCAGCGGTGCGCGTTTTGGCCGGTGCGGGCTGCGCCGCGTGCGCGGTGGCTGCGAGCACGCACAAAAGCGTGGAGAAGACGAGGGAGACATGAGTGCGTCCGGCCAAGGAGAGGTCCTCCAGCTTAAGGTTAAGTATCTGTTGGCACTATACGCTGCGATGCGTGCGGGCGATCCTGATTTTTGAGTGCGAAGAAACGGTTGCAGCAGATCACCCGCTCATCGCGATGGAGCCGCGATGAACGGGGCACAGCGCGGGTGAGTGGGCCACTCGCCCACTGATTCTTTGTTGGTTGTGGCGCCAGGGCCTTGCGAAAACAGGCGAAGAAACAGCGATTCAGGGAGGGGGGGAGGGGGGTACCCTTGCTCCCTGCCCGAGTGCCGCCCGCAGTTCTGGATGGCTATTTCCAGTGTGAACGATTCGGCGAAATAATACGCAAAATTTGCGGGATTTCTATCGGATTTGGATTGAGAGAGATGGAAGGCGATGCGGAGGTTCGGGGCTTGACAGCAGGAGGCACCGGGTCTCGGTTGGATGTTTTCTCCCGAGGAAGGATTGTGGCGGCTTCAGCGTTGCAGAGCGGCTTTGAGGGGCATCCTGCAGAGCAACCCGCGGCGGTAGTCGGTGAGCCAGATGGAGCCGTGTCCAAAGCGCAGGGCATCGCCGCCCGGACCGACCCACTGGCGCACGACGCGATTGGTTGGCGCGTGAATGACGGTGAGGGGCAGACCAAGAGTCGTGACCCAGACGGAATCCGCGCCATAGCCGATGTCGCCGCCGGTGCCGGGTATGCCAAGGGCAATGGTCGCGATCACTTTTCTGCTTTTCAGATCGATGCGGGTGAGCGATCCATCGCCCTGGTTCAGGGTCCAGAGAGAATTGCCGCCCGCGGTGAGGAAGCGTGGATGCGGGCCGACCGGGATGGAGGCGAACACTTTACCCGTTGAGGCGTCGATGGCGGTCAACACGCTCTTATCGAACCCCGTGACCCAGACCGTGTTGCCGGCGTAGAGCGGATTGTATGAGCCTGGCGGGAGTTTGATCTGCTGGCGCACGGTGTTGGTGGCCGGGTTGATGCGGCTGAGGGTTGTGCCTGCCTTGTCGGTGACCACCCAGACGCTATCGCCGCCGGCGGCGATGCCTGCTTCCGCGCCTGCCGGGCCGATGGGCAGCACGGCGGCGATGCGGTTGGTGCGCACATCGACACGCGCCAGCGCGGGCTGGCTGCCGCAGACGGGAACCCACAGGCTGCCGAACCCGAAGGCGAGACCGGCACAGGCTTCGCCAGGGAGTTTGATTCTGGCGACGATCTTGTTGGTTGCGGGATCGATTCGCTCAACGGAAAAAGGATTGGAGCCGGTGACCCAGACGGCATTGTTGGTCACCTGGACCCAGTCGGCGGTGGCGCCGATTTTGAATGTGGCTGTGGGCTTGAGCGAGGCGAAGGGAAGCTGGACTGCGGGGATTCCCGGCTTTGGCTGCGCGGGCTGTTGTTGAGCGGCGGCGAGCGGCGCGGTTGAGCAGAGCAGGAGGAGCGCGAGCGTGGCGATGCGGTTCATGGAGGAGCCTCGGAGAATCGAGACGATCCTACGTCTCGGCAAACGGAAAAGACAAGACTGGGTGCGGCTGGATGGAGGGGCATCGCGGGACATGCTGGCGGAGGATCTTCTGGTGTTGCCGATTGGGGAATGCGGTTCGCAGCCAATGGTTCACAGGGTGGGATGAGTGGGGAGAAAATGGGTCTGGCCCGCGTGACGCGGCGCTCTGGACTTCGCCAAAGAAGGGTCGAAACTGGTACCGTTATTACTGACGGAACTTGCTCATCGATGATGGTTTCAAGCCCCTACTTTTCACTCGCGGTTTTGTTTTTTGCGGCACTGGGCTTTGGCCTGGCGCCGTTGGGGTTGGCTTGGCTGTGGGGGCGGGTGTTTTCGCCGGCCAAGCCGAATGCGATCAAGAATGCCATTTACGAGTGCGGGCTGGAGTCGAAGGGCGATGCGTGGGTACAGTTCCGGTCGGCGTACTACCTGTACGCGATCATCTTTTTGATCTTTGATGTGGAGGCGGTGTTTCTGCTGCCGTTTGCGGTGGCGTTTACGGGGCTGGGCGCGGCGGCCTGCCTGGCCATGCTGGTGTTTGTGCTGATGCTGATTGAGGGGCTGGCGTGGGCGTGGGCGAAGGGCGTGTTGACGTGGGCGTAGGCTGCCGCAGGCAGCCTGCGCCCAGCTTCTAGCCGCTAGCCGCTAGCTTCTAGCTTTAAGCTTTGGGGCGTGGGCTCTGGGCAGATGCGGTCAACGGATTTAGGGAAGCTGCGATCGAGTCAATCGAAGACCCATCAGGGGCTAGAGTCCAAGCGGGTTTTGGGCATTTTCGGCACGACTGAAGTCGTGCCCTGTTACAAGGCAGACTTTCCAGAAGTTCCTTGGAGATTGGCTTGAGTCGAAGCGAGTTGTAAAGCACGGAAGGGTTAGAAGCTAGAGGCTAGTAGCGTGGCCGTGAAGATTCGTGGTTTCCCAGGTCTCAAAGGCGAGACCTGGGGCACCCGGCACCCGGCGTGTTGACATGGGCTTAGAGGCAGGGACTAGGGACTTAGGGACTAGGGACTCAAGCGCTGGTAGTGAGGGGATAGGCGGAGCGGGCTATGGCGGTCGAAGAAAATCTGAAGATCGAGATGGGCAAGCAGGGCGTGATCGTCACGTCGCTCCAGGAGCTTTATAACTGGGGGCGGCGGAGCTCGGTGTGGCCCATGCAGTTTGGCCTGGCCTGCTGCGCGATCGAGATGATTGCGACGACGATGGCTCGCTATGACATGGCGCGGTTTGGTGCGGAGGTGTTTCGGCCCTCGCCGCGGCAGGCGGACATGATGATCGTCTCCGGCACGGTGACCAAGAAGATGGCCCCGCAGGTTGTCCGGCTTTATAACCAGATGGCGGAGCCGCGCTACGTGATTGCGATGGGCGCGTGCGCGATCTCCGGCGGGCCGTTCAAGCAGGGCTACAACGTGCTGAAGGGGATTGACCGGTACATTCCGGTGGATGTGCATATTCCGGGATGCCCGCCGCGGCCCGAGGCGCTGCTGCAGGCGCTGATGACTCTGCAGAAGAAGATTGACGGCCAGCCGCTGACGGGCGAGGGACGGCCGCGGCATCTTGATGCGGAAGCACAAGGCGAGTTCTCGGTGCCGGTGCAGGGGGAACACGACCTGGTGCCGACGACGAATGCGGGCGTGTGGCCGGTGGCGATCACGATTAAGAGCAGGGACTAGGCACTGGTAAGTGCAGGGACTAGGGACTTAGGGACTGAAGGACAGAGACGCACGTGAAGACGGTCGAAGAGATTAAAGCGGCGATTGAGGCGGCGGTGCCGGGCGCGGAGGTGGCGATTGTGCCGAACCCTGGGCCGAGCGCGCAGCACTCACTGCGCATTGGGCATGCGCAGGCCGCGGCGGTAGCGACTTTTCTGCGCGACGATGCGGAGCTGGCGCTGGATTTTCTCTCGAACCTGACGGGCGTGGACTGGCCCGACAAAGAGATTGCTGAGAAGGTGAAGGTTACGAAGCAGGTGACGAAGTCGGTGACGAAGACTGTGGACGGCGTGGAGCAGACGGCGGACGAGATGGTGGAGGAGACAGTCGAGGAGACGCGCAAGCGTGTTGAGCCCGGCTATCTCGAAACCGTGTATCACCTCTACTCGATGGCGAAGAAACATGGGCCGGTGATTCTGCGCATGCGTACGGGGAATCGCTCCGATGATGTGTCGATGCCGTCGCTGACGCCGATCTGGCGCGCGGCGGAGTTTCAGGAGCGCGAAGTTTTCGATCTGTACGGGGTTGTTTTCACCGGCCACCCGGACCTGCGGCGGATTTTGATGTGGGACGAGTTCACGGATCATCCCATGCGGCGCGACTACGTGGACCCGGACGACTATGAGTATGAGCCGACGGCGCACGACGAGGTGCTGGCGCGGGCCGAGGCGCATCGCGCGGCTTCCGTTCAAGAAGGAGCAGGGCAATGACGGCTCCTTTGACCGAAATGCCGGCGAGTGCGCTTTCCGCGAGCCTGGCGCGGCAGGAGGGCTGGAATCGCCCGCCGGTGATTGAGCCCGAGGGCGACGGCGAGCTGCTGGAAGTGGCGATGGGGCCGCATCATCCTTCGACGCACGGCGTGTTTCGCATGGATGTGGCGCTGGATGGCGAGCGCGTGGTGAGGCTGAAGCCGGTGTTTGGCTACCTGCACCGCAACCACGAGAAGATTGCCGAGAAGACGACGTATCTGGGGTCGATGCCGTATACGGATCGGCTGGATTATTTCTGCTCGATGACCAACAACTGGGCCTATGCGCTGGCGGTCGAGAAGTTGTCGGGGCAGGCGGTGCCGGAGCGGGCGGAGTATCTGCGCGTGATTCTGGCGGAGCTGACGCGGGTGCAGAATCATGCCTCGTCGATTGGGTTTTTGATGCAGGAGATGGGCGCGAGCGGCACGCCGCTGATGTATGCGTTTCGCGAGCGGGAGAAGATTCTGGATCTGTTCGAGACGCTGAGCGGATCGCGGATGATGTGCAACTACATGCGCTTTGGCGGCTGCCGCGTGGACCCCTCGGCGGCATGGCTTGATGCGGCACGCAAGGTCACTGCGGGGCTGCCGGCGTTTATCGATGAGTTTGAAGCGTTTTTAGGGACCAATGAAATTGTGATGGCGCGGGCGCAGGGCATGGGCGTGCTGCCGGCGGAGCTGGCGGTGAATGCGGGCGTGACCGGGCCGATGCTGCGCGCCTCGGGTGTGAACTATGACCTGCGCAAGGTGGACCACTACGGCATCTATGACCGGTTCAAGTTCCGCGTGCCGCTGGGCGACCATGGCGACATCTACGACCGCTACATGATTCGCATGCTGGAGATGCGCGAGTCGGTCGGGATTCTGGAGCAGGCGCTCAAGGAGATTCCGGGCGGGCCGGTGATGGACCCCAAGGCGAAGATTCGCAACTTTAGGCCCAAGCCGGGCGAGGCGTATGGGCGCATTGAAGCGCCCAAGGGCGAACTGGGGTTCTATCTGATCAGTGATGGCGGGCCGAATCCGTATCGGTATCGTGTGAGGCCGCCGAGTTTGATCAATCTGACGATTCTCGAAGACATGTGCCTGGGCCAAAATGTGGCCGACGTGGTGCTGATCTTCGGCAGCGTGGATATTGTGCTGGGAGAAGTGGATCGATAGCTAGGAGCTAGTAGCTAGTAGCTGATAGCTGTTCTTGGAGGTGGAATTGCTGGGTGAGGGAATTCTGAAGGGGCTGGCGGAGACGGCGAAGAATTTTGCCGGAAGCTTTGTCTCGAAAGAGCGGATGACCACGGTCGAGTATCCGGAGGAGCGGGTGCCGGCGGCCGAGGCTGCGCGCGTGTTTCCTTTCCTGGTGTATGACGGGGCGGACTGGGAGGCGGGGATGCGCTGCGTGGCCTGCCAGATTTGCGAGAAAGAATGCCCGCCCAAGTGCATTTACATTGAAAAATCGAAAGACAAGAAGCCGGACTATGTGGGCAAGATGCAGATTTATCCGGCGCGGTTCGACATTGATATTTCCGTGTGCATGAGCTGCCAGATATGCGTGGAGGTGTGCCCATTCGAGGCCATCAAGATGGATACGCAATTTGAGCTGAGCACGGAAGACCGCTTCGGCGGACTGCTTTACGATCGCAAGGAACTGTCGCGGTCGAACGAGTACTACCACGAAATTCACCCGACGGAGGCCGCGGAGGTGGATGCGCGGCTGGCCGAGGAGAAGGCCAAGGTGGAGGCCAAGGCGAAGGCCGCGGCTGAAGCTGCGGCGGCGAAGGCTGTTGCGGACGCGCTCGCGAAGAGTGCCGAGACAGCGCCCGTGCCTGCGCCCACACCGGGTGCGGCGGAGCCGGCCGGAGGTGGAGAGTAAGCGATGCTTGAGAAGGCCGACCAGATTTTTGTGCTTCTCCGCGACTGGCTCGTCGGATTTTTGCCTGAGGGTTTGCGCATTCCCGCGGCTGTGGTGCTGGGCGTGGTGGCGATCATCTCGGTGTTTCCGGGATTGTTTGCGTTGACGACGGTGCTCGAGCGCAAGGGGCTGGGCCGCATGCAGAACCGGCTGGGGCCGAATCGCGTGGGACCGTACGGCATTCTGCAGCCGGTGGCGGACGGCATCAAATCGCTGACCAAGGAAGACATTGTGCCGGTGGGCGCGGACGGCGTGGTGCACTTTCTGGCGCCGCTGGTGCTGGTGGTGGTGGTGTTCATGGGCTTTGCGGTGCTGCCGGTGGGCCGCCACATGCAGCTTGTTGATATGGACGCGAGCCTGCTCTTTTATTTCGCGATGGGCGCATCGACGGAGCTGTCGATTTTCATGGCGGGCTGGTCGAGCCGCAACAAGTATTCGCTGCTGGGCGCGATGCGCGGCGTGGCGCAGATGATCAGCTATGAGGTGCCGCTGCTGCTGTCGAGCGTGGTGATTGTGATGATGACCGGCTCGCTCTCACTGGTGAAGATTGTGGAGGCGCAGAACCAATTTTCCTTTGGCCTGCCGCACTGGTATGTGTTTACGCCGTGGGGATTCGCGGGATGCGTCATGTTTGGGATCGCGGCGACGGCGGAGACCAATCGATCTCCCTTCGACCTGCCTGAAGGTGAATCGGAACTGGTGGCGGGCTACTTCACGGAGTATTCGGGCTTCAAGTTCGCGCTGTTCTTTCTGGGCGAGTATCTGGGCATGTTCTCGATCTCGGGGCTGGGCGTGACGCTGTTTTTGGGCGGTTGGTCTGCGCCTTTGGCGGCGCTCGGCTGGGTGCCTTCCTGGATTTGGTTTTTCGCCAAGGTGATGACGGCGATCTGCGTGCTGATCTGGATTCGCGGGACGCTGCCGCGTTTGCGACAGGACCAGCTGATGAACTTTGCGTGGAAGTTTGTGCTGCCCATGACGCTGCTGAATCTGATGGTGGCGGCGCTGTGGCGGTTTATGGGCGAGGGACTGCTGCGCTGGTTGGTGTGCTCGGCGATTCTGGCGCTGGCGTATGGGATTGGCGGACGCGTCAGCATGCGCCGGCAGCGGTTTGGGCCGAGGAGTTATCGCTATGCCGAGTAGTTGCGACGCGAGCTCTATTACTTTCCCAGGTCTCAGAAGCGAGACTGGGGGCACCCGGCGCGATGTGAGCGGTCTCGCTTTCCCAGGTCTCAGAAGCGAGACCTGGGGCACCCATGTGTTTTGTTCTGCGTGCGAAAGGAAAGTGCGCCGATGACGATTGTGTTCTGGATTCTGGCGCTGTTGACGGTTGCCGGTGGCATGGCCGCGGTGCTGTTGAAGAACCTGGTGCATTGCGCGCTGGCGGTGTCGGTGGCGTTTGCAGGGTTGGCGCTTTTGTTCTTGCAGCTTGATGCGCAGTTCGCGGGGTTCGCGCAGATTCTGGTGTATGTGGGCGCGGTGGCGATTCTGGTGGTGTTTGCAATTCTGATGACGCGCAGCTCCGATGCGCCGAAGGAGCGCGGAGTGTTTAGCAGCACGTGGGCCGCGGGGCTGGTGATTGCCGCGGCGGTGTTTGCGGTGCTGGCCTGGGCGGTGTTGCGGAGCGCGGGCGGATTGGCGGGCGATGCAAGGGTGCCGACGGTTTCCGTGTTGCAGATTGGGCAGGCGCTGATGGGCCGGTATGTGTTGCCGCTGGAGATTGTGGCGCTGCTGTTGACGGCGGCGACCATTGGCGCGGTGATTGTGGCCATGCATGAGAAGGAGGGCGCTCAGTGATGGGGACTCCGCTTGCGGGCTATTTGCTGGTGGCTGCGCTGCTGTTTGCGATTGGGCTTGCCGGGGCGCTGACGCGGCGCAATGCGATCCTGGTGTTGATTGGCATTGAGCTGATGTTGAACGCGGCGAATCTGAATCTGATCGCGTTCTGGCGCTACGGGCCGCATCCCGAGGCGCTGACGGGCATGATGTTTGCGATTTTCTCGATTGCCGTGGCTGCTGCGGAGGCTGCGGTGGGCCTGGGCCTGGTGATTGCGATCCATCGCCATGCAAAGACGGCGAATTTGGACGAGATGAACAGGATGAAAGGGTGAGCGGATTCTGATGCAAGGTGATTTGCTGGCATTGACGAGCCTCTCTGCGTCTGCCCCTGCGCCTCATCAGGCGTGGATCGCGGGATGGCTGTGGCTGATTCCGGCGCTGCCGATTGTGGCCTCGGGCGTGATTGCGCTGATGAAGCAGCCGCGGCGAACGGCGGCGAAGGTGCTTTCGATTGGCTCGCTGGGCTGCTCGCTGCTGCTGGCGCTGGTGGCGTTTGCGCATGTGCTGAGCGGATGGGCGCATGGGCAGGCGGTGCGCGAGACGGTGAACTTTACCTGGCTGCAGGTTGGTTCTTCGCATGTGGATCTGGGCTGGGTGCTCGATCCGCTGGCCGCGGTGATGCTGGTGATGGTCACGTTCGTGGGGCTGTTGATCTTCATCTATTCGACCGGCTACATGGAGCACGATGAGAACTTCACGCGATTCTTCTGCTTCCTCTCGCTGTTTGCGGGCGCGATGCTGGGCGTGGTGATCTCGAACAGCCTGCTGCTGCTGTTCATGTGCTGGGAGCTGGTGGGGCTCACGTCGTATCTGCTGATCGGGTTCTGGTATCACAAGCCTTCGGCTGCGGCGGCGGCGAAGAAGGCTTTTCTTACAACTCGTGTTGGCGATGTTTTCTTTCTGCTGGGAATGGTTTGGTTGTTTGCGCAGACGGGCACGCTGCTCTTCTATAACGGCGGCGTGGGTTCGATGGAGGCGCTGAAGCTGGGCGAGCTGCTGGCCGCGCACGCGGGGCTGGGGCTGACGGCGGCGGGCGCGATTGGGCTGCTGATTTTTGCGGGAGCGGCGGGCAAGAGCGGGCAGTTGCCGCTGCATGTTTGGCTGCCGGATGCGATGGAAGGCCCGACGCCGGTGTCGGCGCTGATTCACGCGGCAACCATGGTGGCGGCGGGCGTGTATCTGATTGCGCGTGTCTATCCGCTCATGTCAGCCGGCATGCTCACCGGCAATACGACGGTCGCCCTGACGGTGGTGACGTGGGTGGGCGCGGCTACGGCGCTGTTTGGCGCACTGGTGGCGGTGGCGCAGAACGACATCAAGCGCATTCTGGCTTACTCGACGGTGTCGCAGTTGGGCTACATGATGGCGGGGCTCGGGATGGGCGGCGTGGCGGTGGGCATGTTCCATCTGATCACGCATGCGTTCTTCAAGGCGCTGTTGTTCATGGGCGCGGGCTCGGTGATTCATGGCTGCCATGAGGAGCAGGACATCCGCAAGATGGGCGGATTGAAGGCCGAGATGCCGTGGACATTTGCAACTTACTCTATTGGCATGCTGGCGCTGAGCGGCTTTCCGCTGTTGTTCTCGGGGTTCTGGTCGAAGGACGGGATTCTGGAAGCGGCGCAGCACTGGGATGTTGCGAAGGGGCCGTTCTACATGCTGGTGGGCGGCGCGCTGCTGACGGCGTTCTATATGACGCGGCAGGTGAGCTATGTGTTCTTCGGTGCCTGGCGCGGGAACGGGCACGGGCATGGGCATGCGCATGAGAGCCCGGCGGTGATGACGATGCCGCTGGCGGTTCTGGCATTCTTTGCGATTGCGCTGGGCGCGCTGGGGACTCCGGCGTGGCCGTGGTTCCACGCTTTCCTTGAGGGCCATGCGGCGGAGTTTAGTTTTGCAGGGTTCAACGAACCGGGATTGCTGACGCTGATGGCGAGTTCATCGGCGGTGGTGATTCTTGGTCTCTGTCTCGGGTGGTGGATTTACGGCAACAAGTCGCCGCGGGCGGAAGAACCGGATGCGCTGGAGCGCGCGGCGCCGCCGGTTTGGGCTGTGCTGCGCGATAAATTTTATTTTGACGAGTTGTACGGTGCGACGGTGATTGCGTTTTATCACTGGTGGGCGCGCGCCGCCGATTGGCTTGACCGGCGGGTGTGGGGCGGGGCCGTGACGCTTGTGACGCTGATGTTTCGCGGCGTGGCGCATTTGAGCAAGTTCTCGGATACCTATTTTGTGAACGGCGGCTTCGACAAGGGCTGCGAGGAACTGGCGAGTGGCGGCGGGCTGCTGGCGCAGGTGCAGAGCGGGCAGGTGCAGAGGTATCTGCGGCTGCTGGCGCTGGCGGTGGTGCTGCTGGCCGCGATTCTGATCTGGAGCAGCCGAGGATGAACGGGATTCCTCTATTGACGTGGTTGATTGTGCTGCCGGTGATTGGCGCAATGATCGCACTCGTGTCGGGACGGAACGCGCGCGTGGTGGCGGTGATGACGACCATGGCCGCGCTGGCTGTGGCGTTGTTGGTGTGGACCAAGTTGCCGGCAGATGGGTCGATTGGGCTCGTCGAGCGCTGGGACTGGGCGCCGTCGCTGGGGATTCAGTATCACCTGGGAGCGGATGGGCTGGGCGCGCTGATGCTGGTGCTGTCGGCGATTGTGACGCTGATGAGCGTGGACGCCGCGCATCGGGTGCATCGGCAGCCGGGGTTGTATTTTGCGCTGGTGCTGCTGCTTGAAGCGGGATTGTTCGGGACATTCACGGCGCTGAATTTCTACCATTGGTTCTTGTTCTGGGAGCTGAGCCTGATTCCGGCGTTCTTCCTGATCAAGCTGTGGGGCGGCGCGCGGCGTGGGCCGGCGGCGACGCAGTTCTTTATGTATACGATGGCGGGGTCGGTGGCGCTGCTGCTGTCGTTTCTCGCGGTATATCTGTCGACCGGCAGCATGGATTTTGTTGACCTTGCCGCGATGGCTTCAAACGGAACTCTGACACAGCAGGTGACGGCGCATCTGGGGCCGGTGATGCCGTGGCTTGCGGTGGGCGTGCTGGCGGGGTTTGCAGTGAAGGTGCCGCTGGCCCCGTTCCACACCTGGCTGCCGGCGGCGTATGCCGAAGCGCCTTCACCGGTGACGATGCTGCTGACGGGCACGATGTCGAAGATGGGCGTGTATGGCCTGCTGCGCATCGCGCTGCCGTTGTTTGGGCCGCAGATTGCGCAACTGCGCACGCCGCTGCTGGTGCTGGCGGTGGTGACGGTGGTGATGGGTGCGTGGGCGGCGGCGGCGCAGAAGGATTTGAAGCGCGTGTTTGCGTACTCGTCTGTGAATCATCTGGGCTATTGCATGCTCGGCATTTTTGCGATTGCGATTCCTGCGGCGGGCGCTGCGGTGCGGGCGAGTCAGGCCGCGGCGTTGAACGGCGTGATCTTGCAGATGTTCAATCACGGGCTGACGGCGGCGGCGTTGTTCTGGTTTATCGCGATGCTGCAGGAGCGCAGCGGCGGGGCGCGCGGGATCGACGACTTTGGCGGATTGCGCAAGCCGGCGCCGGTGTTTGCGGGGCTGATGGGCATTGCGCTGTTCTCGTCGCTGGGGCTGCCGGGGCTGAATGGATTTGTTGGCGAGTTCCTGATCTTCCGCGGAGTTTTTTCCTTGTCTTGGATGAGCGCATCGATCAGCGTACTTGGGCTGCTGGTGACGGCGGCGGTGATTCTGACCGTGATTCAAAAAGTTTTTTCGGGGCCTGTGGACGAGCGCTGGATCGGATTTGCCGACTTGCACGGCGGCGAGCGGCTGGCGATGGCGCCGGTGCTGGGATTGATGTTGCTGCTGGGATTGCTGCCGCAACTGGTGATTGAGAACGTGAACCCGACGGTCGAGTACTTGCTGGCGCACTGGAGATTTCAGTAACTATGTTGGCCTGGACGATCTATCTCTCGTTTGCCGGAGCGCTGCTTGAAGCGCTGCTGCCGAAGCGCAGTGCCGCGCTGGCGCGCGGGTTTGCGCTGGCGGTGGCAGTGGCCGGCCTGGCGCTGGCGGTGCTGGGGTTTGCCGCGGGTGCGGGCCACGGGCGCATGGTTATTGCTGATGTGCCGTGGGTTCCGATGATGGGCATTCGCTTTACGCTGGCGGCGGACGGCATCAGCCTGGTACTGGTGCTGCTGACGGGGTTAGCCGCAGTCGCGGGCGTGCTGTTCAGTTGGAATATTGAAGAGCGCACGAACGAATTCTTCGCGTTTTTTCTAGCGCTGATTGGCGGCGTCTACGGCGTGTTTTTGAGCGCCGATTTATTTCTGCTGT
>DASQSP010000176.1:0-5086 GCA_035642355.1 Occallatibacter sp. | reverse complement strand
TCGCGTGCCCGAGCGGCTGGTCAAGGCAGTACGTTGCCTGGGCGTAAACATCAAGCAGAGTTACGAGCATGTGGGCCGCGTACAGCGGGAGATCGAACGGCAAGTTGAATAGCTAGTAGTAGTCCGCGCAGCTAAGGTAGTAGCCGCACTGCATGCACACCAGTTTGCAGTAGTGGCCGGTCAGCCGATGGCTGCAAGTGGGGCAGATCTGGCAGTGGTGGTCCACCCTGGCGTCGCCAGGACTGGCCGTGCCGGACGGTGAAAAATTGGCGACAAAATCGGCATCGAGAGCCGTGGGCCTCTGCGGGAGCATGCCCGACAGATTAGCATGGAGGAGTGGGACATCTGCGCGGCAGGTGCCTGAAGCATCAACTCTGTTGGCTTCGCCCGGACTTTGACTTTTCCCCTGGGCGCGGAACTCAAAATCACCCCCACAACCCCGGAATTCGCAACCCCCCAAGGAGGGACCATGGCAAGCAAGGCAAGTGCGGTTTGGACAGGCTCACTAAAGGAAGGCAAAGGCGCCATTTCGACGGCGACCGGCGTGCTGAAGAACGCCAACTACTCGTTCGCCACGCGGTTTGAAGGCGCCGAAAGCGGCACCACGCCCGAGGAGCTGATTGCGGCGGCGCATGCCAGTTGCTTCTCCATGGCGCTGGGCGCGCAGTTGGGCGGCGCGGGGCTTACGCCGGAGTCGATCGAGACCCACGCGGCCGTGACTCTGGCCAAGGTGGACGGCGGCTTTGCCATCACCAGAATCGCGCTGACCACGACGGCAAAGGTTCCCGGCGCGACCAAAGAAGTTTTCGAGACGGCCGCGGCCAATGCCAAGGCCGGCTGCCCCATCTCCAAG
This sequence comes from Occallatibacter sp., assembly GCA_035642355.1. Classification (GTDB taxonomy): domain Bacteria; phylum Acidobacteriota; class Terriglobia; order Terriglobales; family Acidobacteriaceae; genus Telmatobacter. Next base: position 4,233 of record DASQSP010000176.1, on the reverse strand, counting down.
CTCTTCGCCAACAACACTGAGCTCACCCTCGACGCGAAGCTGGTGTAAGCGCCAGATCGAGAATCTCCGTTATCTCGATCGCAGCAGCAAAACATCCCATCTTCGCCGCGCGCGTTTGCCCTGGCGGGATGGGATTTTTGCTGGCATTTGCAGCGCCTGGCGCGAAGACACGTCCGCGACCTGCATAGCACCAAAGCGCCGGAAAATCCGCGCACTTGCGTTAAAGTGCCGGGCCTCCGGCGGTTACGTTTCGTGGGCCGAGACAGGATTTCTGCTTGACAGCGCAGTTGTATTGCCCGAAAGTCATGGACACACCGCGCTGCGATTGTTTAACGACTGTCTGCTGACCGGTGCATAGTCTCGTTCGAGGGGGTCCGGCTAATGCTGAATATCCACCACGATTTGAATGTTGTAGCTATTTGCGTTTGCGCCGCGGGTTTGTGGGTTCTCGGCGCGCTCTGGTATTCGCCCATGCTGTTCGGCAAGTCCTGGATGGCGCTGGCGGGGATGCCGAAGGCCGAAGGCAAGCGGCCGGGAATGCTGCTGGCCATGACCGCGTCGTTGATTGGCGACTTTGTGGTCGCGCTGATCCTCGAGCACTTCGTGATCTGGTCCGGCGCGGGCACCTTTGGCTGGGGCGCGCTCATCGGCTTCATCTCCTGGGCCGGGTTTGTGGGCGCCACTACTTTGCCGCAGAGCATGTATGAGCAGAAGCCGTTCAAGCTCTTCGCCATGCACAGCGGGTACTGGATCCTGGGAATGACGCTGGTGGGCGGCGTGCTGGCAATCTGGAAATAAGCGTCGCCCCGGCGCACTACAATCGAGGGCATGAGCAAGGTTCTCGTTTTTACCAATGAAGCCCCGGCGGCCATCGGGCCATACTCGCAGGCCATCCGCGGCGGCAATCTCGTCTTCACGGCGGGGCAGATCGCCCTCGATCCCGCCACCGGCCAGGTGGTCGAGGGCGGCATTGCCGAGCAGACCACGCGGGTTCTGGAGAATCTCAGGGCAATTCTTGAAGCCGCGGGCTCCAGCCTGGCGCGGACCGTGAAAGCCACGGTCTTTCTGAAAGACTTTAACGACTTTCCCGCCATGAATGCCGTCTACGGGCGGTACCTTGCGCCCGAGGGCGTTGCCGCGCCGGCGCGCAGCACGGTCGAGGTCTCGCGCCTGCCCAAAGACGTGCTGGTGGAGATCGAACTGATCGCCGAGATCTGAGCCCGGCGCCAGCCGCGTCCCGTATCTTCCGCATCCCTAAAGCATCTAACCGGCATGAACAGGATGGAGAATAGACCCATGAGCGAGAGCGCCGAAAAGCTGGTGCGCACAGAGGCTGAGTGGCGCGTCGCGCTGACGCCGGAACAGTATCATGTGTTGCGCGAGAAGGGAACGGAGCGCCCGTACACCGGCGCGCTTACCGAGAACCACGCGACCGGCAACTACCACTGCGCGGGCTGCGGGACTCTGCTGTTCCTCTCCGGCGCCAAATTCGACTCCGGGTGCGGCTGGCCGAGCTTCGTGATTCCGGCCGATTCAAAAGTCGTGGCCGAGCACGAGGACCGGACCTTCGGCATGAGACGGGTCGAGGTAACCTGCGCCCGCTGCGGCGGGCACCTGGGCCACGTCTTTCCCGACGGGCCGGGGCCGACCGGGCTGCGCTACTGCATCAACTCAGCGTCCCTGACCTTTGAACACGCCAAATAAAGCTGATCGCGGACACAACAAAACCCCGTCCGGCAAGGACGGGGTTTTGCGTTGAAGCGAAAGCAGCCGAACCGGAACAGACCTGGCCGAACCCGGCCGGGAGGCGAAAGCTAGAGCTATTTCACCATTGCTAAACCCACCTTGGGTGCCCCCGGTCCCTCGCCTTTGGGGACCGGGGTTGGAAGCCGGATACACCCCCACTAAAACTGCTTTAGCCCTTGGTGATCTTGCCGGTCTTGATGCAGCTGGTGCAGACGCGGATACGCTTGGGAGCGCCGTTGACCAGCGCCTTGACCGCCTGCAGGTTCACGTTCCAGCGGCGGCGGCTGGTGTTGTGCGCGTGAGAGATGTTGTTGCCGAACTGCGGCCCTTTGCCGCAAACGTCGCATACTTGTGCCATGGTTCAAACTCCGGAATCTTTGGTGTTTCGTCCCGCCGCTGCCGTTGGGAGGAGCCTGTTGCGGGCTCGCCTGCCCGGCTCTCCGCCGGAACGGCCGTCAGGGTACAAACTCAGGCACCCCTCGGCTTGCCGAATCTCCAGTATACCCGGAAACCGCCGCGGAGCCAAACTACACTCTCTCCCGGTAGTAGGTCAGTTTGAAACCGTTTTGAAAGGGCACGACTTCAGTCGTACCGTAAGCTTGAAGCCGTTTTGAAAGGGCACGACATTACAGGCCGCGGAAAAACTTCGCCGGAGGGCGGTCTTGTAACAGGGCACGAGTTTACTCGTGCCGCAAACGCCGCAAATACAACGCCGGGCTTTAGCCCCGGAAGGATGGGTTGTCGAGGACCGACCCACCATCTCTCCTCCGCGCGGCATACACACAGGTCCAGTTCAGCGCCGTTTCAGCGCTTCCAGTTCATCCAGCGTGCGCGGCCAATCCGCGCCCAGCAGCCGCGAAAGCCCTCGGTCCGCCAGCACCCTGCCGCCCGTCTGGCACCGTGCGCAATAGTTCGTCTCGTTGTCCGCATACCGGATGCGCTGCACCGGCTCGCCGCAGCGCGGGCACGGCTGCCCAAACCGCCCATGCACCGCCATCTCCGGCCGAAACGCTGTCACCTTCTCCGGAAATTTTTCTCTCGCTTCGGATTGCAGTCGCTCCATCCAGAGCGTCATCGTGGCGCGCGTGGCCGCAAACAGCCGTTCCCACTCATCCGTTTTGAGTTTGTGCGTCAACACAATCGGCGAGAGCTCCGCCGCGTGCAAAATCTCATCGGAGTACGCATTCCCAACCCCGCTGATCACACGCGGATCGGTCAGCGCCCGCTTCAGCGTGCGATTCTCGGCTGTGAGAGCAGCACGAAACTGCTCCAAATCGGACGAAAATATTTCCGCCCCGCCGGGATCAAGCGCCTGCAGGCCCTCTTCGCCGCGCACCACATGCAGCGATGCGCGCCGCTTCGATCCAGCCTCCGTCAGCGTCAGCGATCCTCCAGGAAAATCAAACGCCGCCAGCGCATTCTTGCCGCCGATCTTGGCATTCGCCGGCTTCCAATGCAGCCGCCCCGCAATCATCAGGTGCAGCACCAGCCACAAATCACCTTCAACGCCAATCGCAATGCGCTTCCCAATGCGCCGCAGCCCAACTACTATCTTCCCCTCGGCGCTCACAAGCGGCGGGTCCACCGTGCGCAGCAAAAACACCGAGCCCAGCCGCACGCGCTCCAGCGTCTGCCCCAGAATGCGCTCTTCCAGCGCCGCGATGTACGCAGTAATGTCAGGCAGTTCCGGCACGGCATTCAGATTGCCGTGAACACCGGCGTGCGCGCAACAAATATCTCAGCCCAGATTCTCAAACAAGAATCGCGTTATCGATCAGCCGCGTCGCGCCAACCCACGCCGCCACCGCAAACAGCGTGCCCGGCGCGGCCATCTGCACTGGCTCCAGCGTGTCCCCATTCACCAGTTCGACATAGTCCACGCGAATCGCCGCATCAACCGCCAGCATCGCACGCGCCGCTGCAATCAGCGCTTCCGCTCGCCGCTCGCCCTGCTTCACCAGCGCCTCCACGAGATGCACCGCGCGGCTCAGCGCCCGCGCCTGCTCACGTTCCCCGGCACTCAAATACGCATTGCGCGAGCTCATCGCCAGGCCATCCGCCTCGCGCACAATGGGGCACACCACAATCTCCGTGCCCAGCCGCAGGTCGCGCGTCATCCGCCGCAGCACCGCCACCTGCGCCGCATCCTTCTGCCCGAAAAATGCCTTGTCCGGCTCCGAGGCCACCAGCAGCTTGGTCACCACCGTGGCCACGCCGCGAAAATGCCCCGGCCGCGACGCGCCATCCAGACGCCCGCTCAGTCCTTCCACATCGACAAAAGTCGCCGCGCCCTCGGGATACATCTCCTCTACCGCGGGCGCAAACACCGCCGCCGCGCCAGCGGCAGCAGCCAGCTCGCAATCCGCCGCAAAGCTGCGCGGATACTTCGCGTAGTCCTCGTTCGGCCCAAACTGCGCGGGGTTCACAAAAATGCTCACCGCCACATGGCCGCACGACTTGGTCGCCGCTTGAATCAGCGACCCATGC
>DASQSP010000175.1:0-12026 GCA_035642355.1 Occallatibacter sp. | reverse complement strand
CGATAACCCAGTCGCTGGTTCGCGTCATAGGTGGCAGCCTGGGATTTACATACGGTCGAGTTTGTTAAACAAATCTGCAATATGGACCGTGACAGGCGTTCCGGGCACGAGAAGTTCTCCCGAGGGCACCAGTTCGAGCCCCGAATCGGTTCCGCGATAGGCGACGCGCGCGTTGGGATCGATGACCCAGATATGCTCGATGCCGAAGCGGAGATACTCGCCAGTCTTGAATGAGGCGCGGCGCATGGTGTCTTCCGGCGAGAGTATTTCGATGGCGATCAGCGGTGGGTGCGTAAGAATGGACTCGCGCGGGGAACCGACGCGCAGAACCGAGACATCGGGAATGCGGTATTGAGTGGGCGCGATTTGGATGCGCTGCTCGGTGAGTGCGAAGACGCCCCACGCGCTCATGTTGTTGGTGAAGAGTGTGGCCAGGATTGCCTGCAGGAAAGAGTGCTCGAACTCGCCCAAGTTCCGCTCCACGACCACGCCGTCATCGTACTCGCAATCGGGTTCGTAGACCGTGGAAAGATATTCCTCCACGGGAACGAATTGACCGCGCTGCTCGCCGATGGGCTGTGTCGCCATGGCACCAGTATCCTCCCTTGCGCAACGGTCTGCAAAGGGAATCCGATGCGGCGGCACGGACGCCGGGCCGATGGGCCGTGGCTCGCGGGCGGCTGAGGTTTCCCACCCTTGCTGCGCAAGGATGGGGCACCACCCAGGTTTTGTGCCCAGTTAAGGGTGGGACAGCAGCCTTTGTGTCTCAGGCAGATTGTCGAAGAACAGGTAAAGAGACGCGATGCGGCCATTGCGGGAGACGATGAAATCGGTTCCCGCGTAAGCTGGCGGTTGGCCCGGAGTGCCGGCTACCCAGCGCACGCGTCCGGCATCGCCGAGCTCCTCGGGCGGGGCGATGGGCTGATAGGCGAAGTCAGGATGCGTGGCTTTGATGGCGCCGGCGATGCGATCGATCTCGTCGCGGCCCCGAAACACGCCGCCTTTAGGGTCATAGAACGCTGGGTCTTCGTCGAAGAGCTCGTCGATGGCGGCGCGACGGCGCGCGGGGTCGTTTTCACCAAAGACGTCGCTCAGATTACGCAGCAGCAAGGTCGAAATGCTATTGGACATCGTGTTCTCCGATCACCCCTCTGCTGGTAGAGAGGCATTCTTTTTGCAGATGGATTTGCTTACTCGAACCCATCTCATAGATGGTATGGCTCATGTTTCCAGCATCCCTAAGGGGTTAAAACCCATTTTCCCTTGGGGCATTCTGCGGCACGGCTGAAGCCGTGCCCTGACACAAGGCGTGATTGAGGCTGATGGAGTGGCGTGCTTTCCCAGGTCTTCCGCCGCGGCGGACGAGACCTGGGGCACCCTGCATTCTTCTTCGTGATGCTTACTGGTGCTTGATGAACTTGCCGCTTTGCAGCTCGCGCATGGCGGTTTGTAACTCGGCCTGGGTGTTCATCACGATGGGGCCGTACCAGGCGACGGGCTCCTCGAGCGGCTTGCCGGAGACGAGCAGGAAGCGGATGCCCTCGGGGCCGGACTCGACGACGATCTCGTCGCCGCGGTCGAACAGGATGAGCTTGTGATTGGTGGCGTCGTAGACGGGCGTTGCGGCCGGGTCCACGCCCGACTCGGTGAGCACGGCTTGCGGCGCTGAGGCGTCGCGGAAGGTGCCGGAGCCGGCGAAGACGTAGGCGAAGGCGTTGCGCGTGACCTCAACCTGGATGCGGCGGCGGGTGTTGGGCGCGACCGAGATGTCGACGTAGCTGGGGTCGGCGGCGACGCCCTCGACGGGGCCGGTTTTGCCCCAGAACGAGCCGCAGATGATGCGCGCGTGGGTGCCGTCGTCCTCGGTGACCTCGGGGATGGCGCTCGCGGGAATGTCCTGGTAGCGCGGGTCGGTCATTTTGAGCGAGGCGGGCAGGTTGGCCCAGAGCTGGAAGCCGTGCATGCGGCCGCGCTCGTCGCCTTTGGGCATCTCCTGGTGCAGAATGCCGCTGCCGGCGGTCATCCACTGCACGTCGCCGGCGGTCATGCGGCCCTTGTTGCCGAGCGAATCGCCGTGCGCCACCTCGCCGGCGAGGACGTAGGTGATGGTCTCGATGCCGCGATGGGGATGCCAGGGGAATCCGGCGATGTAGTCGGCCGGGTTCTCGTTGCGGAAGTCGTCAAGCAGCAGGAAGGGGTCGAAGTCTTTGGTCTTGCCGAAGCCGAAGGCGCGCTGCAGCTTGACGCCTGCGCCCTCCACGGTGGGGACGGTGTCAATGGTTTGTTTAACCGCGCGAAGGGACATGGGGTGAACCTCCTCTACAGCTTACGGCGGCGGGGGATTGCCGCCTGGGCTGGCTTGCTTCTGGTTAGATTCACGCGGGAGATATTCGTTGCAACAACTAATTTTGACGGGAGCCTCAGGGCTAATGTCCGTTCATTTTATTGGCTTTATCGGCACGAGTAAATTTGTGCACTTTCAAGACGGCCTGCGAGTGTCGGCCACCCGCTACCGGTATCGGATGATGTTCACACCGTGCGAAAAAGGCGACTACAGCATCGATACGGTGATTCCGGGTCACCGGACGTTCGTGACCGAGAGCTGCTTCGCAGCCTATGAAGGCTCAGAATCGGGTATTCACGCTGAGATCGGGATTGCACCGTAAAAGGGAAACATTGCCATGAATCTTGATTGCAGGTCCTGGTCAGCCAGCAGATCGCAATAATACATCATGATTGAGGATTCAAATGCTTCGCGTAGACCTGCCAAGTCAATTCGGAAGAGTCCCTCCTCCCTTTGCTCGACAAGCGGCCCACCATGACCGTAGACCAACTGAAAACGGTATACATTGCCGTTTCTCTCCTTTGAATAGAGCCCGAAGGAATGAAGCATGGAGTTCCGTAAGTGGTAAATCACCTTCTCTTCTTTAGGTGCGATTGAAGTGTATTTGACGATAAAGTTGCGGAACCTTGTATGGACTTGCCCAGTCCGATCATCGCCAGCAAAGAACTTTCCCAACAAATCAATGCCAGCCAATATGGCCAAGGCTCCCGGCCACAGGATATTTTCGTCAAAGCAACTATTGATGTCGCGCCTCAGAAGGTAAAGAACGCCAAAGTCGCCTGGAGGTTGTCTATAACAGCGCGGATCTTCAAAGAAGAGCGTTCGCGCTATCTTGTCCATTCCTTTTCATCTCCCGGCCGATTATCAGAGGCTACCTCGTAGAAACTAATATTCTTCGATTCATGCCTGACTCTACTCGCTATCCATTTTCAAGCAAGCCATGGCTGGTTCGGACATTTTTACCTTTACAACCTGCCCTGGAATCACAGTCACTTCATCTTCCCACAAAGCATCGTTGTAGCCAGCCGATCCGATCACGACGACAAGGTAAATACCGGGCGCGAACGCCGTACTGCCGTGAGGACTTGGCTCGAAGGTTGCATCCTCATAATCCGGCGGAAGAGTGAGCTCGAACCTGCCTTCTTCATCGGTATCGCCTATAACGAATTGACTGATATGATCCTTTCCCCAATTGAGCGTTTTTAGGATGGCACCCCGAGAAGCCTCATTCAAAGTTTTGTGACATCTTAGTGAATCACTATAAGTCTTATCCTTTTCCCAATCGTTTCCTCTTTGCTCTCCATCCAGTGACTCCTTCCTGAAAACATCTGCTGCAAATGTTGTGCTAGGAGATTTGGCGACGATCTGAGCGGCAGATTCTTGTGCGGGACGAGAGTAAAGCATATAGACATTGGCCATCCGCGCGGGCTTGACATCACCCCCTTTAGTTAATGCGAATACAAAGCCTGAAACCGTCGCTGGTTTCAGACTTGGCTTGGATGTGGTCTTCACTGGAGCGGAGGAAACTTTTTTTGAGGGTAGTGTCACTTGGGCGAACGCACCAATCGACGACAGCAAGAGGAGCGGCAACGCAATCCAAACCTTCATAAAGTCGACCTTTCATAGATTAATTATTGGGACATTATACGCGCCGACCGCAAGACCTTGGCCGCCCGCCAACTGCTGCCGCGGATGGCATGGTTTACGCTCACACTAGATGCTCAACCGAGGCTATGCCTACGCCACAATCATCAGCAGCAGATGCCACGGACAAACTCTGCTCTGCCACCTGGCTAGCCTTTATCCCCACTCAACTGCACAAGGCTGGCAACAAAAACTGAACGACGGCGAAGTCACGCTCAACGGTCTGACCGCGACCGGGAGCGAATCGGTCGCTGTAGGCCAAAGCCTGGTGTGGAATCGTCCCCCCTGGATCGAACCAGACGCCCCGCTGCACTTCGACGTTCTGTTGGATGACCCTTATTTGTTGGCAGTGAACAAACCCAGTGGGCTGCCCACGCTCCCCGGTGGCGGCTTCATGGAAAATACCCTGCTGCGCCTGGCGCAGAGGCATGCGCCCAACGCAAACCCTGTCCACCGGTTGGGGCGAGCCACGAGCGGCATCGTTCTCTTTGCCAAAACAACGCAGGCGGCCGCTAAGTTAGTCGCTAACTGGAACACGCCCAAAATTCAAAAGGTATACCGGGCGCTGGCGCAACACATTGCCGCGCAGGACGCCTACGAAATCCTCACACCGATCGGCCTGGTGCCGCACCCGCGTATCGGTTGGGTGTGGGCTGCCAAGCCCGGCGGCAAAGCGGCGAAGTCGTTGGCCAGGGTGATTGCACGCGGCAATTGCACAACGACGTTTGAGGTGAGTCTGTTTTCGGGCCGCCCGCATCAGATCAGAATCCATCTGGCATCGATCGGCCATCCGCTGGTGGGCGATCCTCTGTACGGTGAAACCGGCCAGCCGCTTGAAAATAACCCCGGCCTCCCCGGCGATGGAGGATATTTTCTGCACGCCCAATTTTTGAATTTTCACCACCCCATCACCGGAGAAGAAATCCGCCTTGAGGCGGCTTTGCCGGGCGGATTCTCATTGCATCCGTAGGTTCACGGCGGGAACCCTATCAGAGCGGCCGTTGAAACCTGCGCCATCTCGCCATTGCGAATCCTGACGAAGCGAATTGAATGATATTTCGATGCCGCACAGAATTGCTATGTATGGAGTAAAACCGCGCCGAGGAATCTCTAATTAAGCCAATCAAAGACCCCGCAGGGGCTAAGCCCAGGATTTCTATGGCTATTTTGCGGCACGAGTAAACTCATGCACTGTTACAAGGCCGGTCGAGCTTGATGAACGTGCAGCGCCTGGGCTAAGTGGATAATCATATTTCGCAACATTGAAAGAGCTGCCGTTGAATCCCGCCGTCGAATCCGCCGCGTCCGCGCAGCAGGCCCATCCGCCGCTGTGCGTCGATCTCGACGGCACGCCGATCAAGTCCGACAGCCTCTATGACGGCTTCTGCCAGTTCGCGCGCACTCGTCTGCTGGAGCTTTGGCGGGCGCCGCTTTGGGTGCTGGGCGGCAAGGCGCGGCTTAAGGAAGCTCTGATTAAATCAATCGAAGGCCCCTCAGGGGCTAAAGCCCCACTCATTTTGCGACTCTTACGGCACGACTAAAGTCGTGCCCTGTTACAAAGCTGACTTGTTCAGAGGTTCCTTAAGCGGGAGATTGCCGCGCGCGCGCCGCACGATGTGGCGCGGCTGCCCTACAACACCGGCCTGCGCGGCTTTTTGCAAACCGAGCAGCGCAACAACGGCCGCGTGCTTTATCTGGCCACCGGCGCCGATGCCGCGCTGGCCGAGCGCGTGGCTGATGAAGGCATGAACTAACTCGCGAGTTAATTTGTGACTTGGATCGTTTCGCTGGTTGGGCAAGCGGCTTTATGCCCCAGCCGTTTTTTTTTGTAGCTGGCGGCGATGAAGTCGCGGAAGAGCGGGTGCGGCTCCAGCGGCTTGGACTTGAACTCTGGATGGAACTGGCAGCCGAGAAAGAAGGGGTGGCCGGGGATCTCGACGATCTCGACGTAGGTGGAGTCGGGCGTGGTGCCGGTGATGCGCAGGCCGCCGCCGGTGAGCAGAGGCTCGTATTCGCGGTTGAACTCGTAGCGGTGGCGGTGGCGCTCGCCGATCTCGGTTACGCCGTAGGCCTGGTAGGCGAGGGAATCCTGCTGCAGGGTGCAGGCCCACGCGCCCAGGCGCATGGTGCCGCCCATCTCCTCGACGCCGAGCAGCTCGCGCAGCTTGTAGATGACGCGGTGCTGCGCGGCGGTGTCGAACTCGCTGGAGTTGGCGTCCTTCAAGCCGCAGACGTTGCGCGCGAACTCGATGCATGCGGTCTGCATGCCGAGGCAGATGCCGAAGTAGGGAATCTGCTTCTCGCGGGCGTAGCGAATGGCGTTGAGCATGCCCTCGATGCCGCGCTTGCCGAAGCCGCCGGGCACGAGGATGCCATCGAAGCCTTCTAACTGGGCTTCATAACTCATATCTTCAGGCGTCTTCGATTCGAGGCCCTCGGCCTCAATCCAGGTGACGTTGAGCTTGAGGCTCTTGAGCAGCGCGCCATGAGTTAGTGCTTCCTTGAGCGACTTGTAACTGTCTTCGTACTCGACATACTTGCCGACGATGGCGATGGAGACTTCATCGACGGGGTGGTAGCAGCGATCGACCAGGTCCTTCCACTGGCTGAGGTCGGCTTCGGGCGCCTCCTTGTGGAGATACTTAAGGATGAGCGAGTCGACACCCTCGAGTGCGAAGCCGAGCGGAACTTCATAGATGGAGTCGACGGTGCGGGCACCGATGACGGCGCGCTCTTCCACGTTGCAGAAGGCGGCGATCTTCTGCTTCATCTCGCGGCCCAGGGGACGGTCGGACCGGCAGAGGAGGATGTCGGCCTGGATGCCGATGCCGAGCAGTTCCTTGACGGAGTGCTGAGTGGGTTTGGTCTTGAGCTCCTGCGCGGCGGCGATCCAGGGGACGAGGGTGAGGTGAACGAAGACCGTATTCTCGCGGCCGAGCTCCTGGCGCATCTGGCGAATGGCCTCGAGGAACGGGAGCGATTCGATGTCGCCGACGGTGCCGCCGATTTCGACGATGGTGACGTCGGCACCGTTGGAGGAGACCTTGCGCATGGCGTTCTTGATCTCGTTAGTGACGTGAGGGATGACCTGCACGGTTTTGCCGAGATAGTCGCCGCGACGCTCTTTTAGAATGATCTGCTCGTAGATGCGGCCCGTGGTGAGGTTGTTATCGCGCGAGAGGGGCGCGTGGGTGAAGCGCTCGTAGTGGCCGAGGTCGAGGTCGGTCTCCGCGCCATCGTCGGTGACGAAGACCTCGCCGTGCTGGAAGGGCGACATGGTGCCGGGATCGACGTTGAGGTAGGGGTCGAACTTCATCATGTTGACGCGCAGGCCGCGGCTCTCAAGCAGGCAGCCGATGGAGGCTGCGGCGAGGCCCTTGCCCAGGCTGGACACAACTCCGCCGGTCACAAAGACATACTTTGCTGACATGGATGCACCCTCTTTATTGGATGATTGGGATTGGCTGTACCAGGTGGGCACAATCAAGTATGGCAGAGATTGGGGCGGGAACGAAACGGAAAATTGGCGGGATGGACCACGGAATGGACCGCGGGGGGGTCAGTAAGAGGGGGGCAGGCTGGGATCGTGGAAGACGGAAGTCGCATGGCGAATATCGCCGACCGAGCCAAAATTGGCGAGGGTGAAACTATAGAGAAACTCCGTTTCGTTGCGGCTCACCGTGCCCACCGAGCCCAATTCAAAGCGCCGGTATCCCACCGTCAGCCCGCAGCAGTCGAAATTGTAGACGGCCTGCACGCCGCCGTATTGCAGCGCGCCATGCACAAAGTCGTAGCCGCCGTTGGCGGCGAAATTGAGTCCCCGCCCGCTCTGTTTGCCGATTTGGATGAAGGGCTGCACCTGCTGGCTCTTGATGGTCGAGGCTGCGGCGCCCTGCTCGTCCACGGCATTCAGCAGGGCGTGTCCAATGCCCACCGTGGTGCGGCCCCAGCTATATCCGGCGTAAAGATTATCCGCGCCAAAATGGCCGGCGCGCGTATCGTAGTCCGCGTCCCACTCCACGCGCAGATTGCGAACTGCCTCGAAGCGGAGCCGCGAAATGACCGGCGAAAGGTTGCGCGGCGCGGTGAGATAGGCAACGCCGCTCAGGTCCAGCGTGGAATCGAAGACGTTGCGGCGGCCAGGGAGAACCGCGCCGCCGAAGTTGGGATCGATGAAGAACTTCTGCGCGATCTGCCAGCTTGCCCACTCGCGGGGCTGCGCCGCGCATTCGCCCGCCCCGCCGCCCGTGCCATCGGCGCAGGGCTTCGCGTCCAGGGAGCGCAGATAGAATCGCTGCGTGAGCGAGTAGGTAGCCTCATTGGTGTCGGTGGCAATGTCGGCCGTGTCCTCCAGCAGCACGTCCTGCGCCTGCGTTCCAATGCCTCCCACAAAGCGGTAGGTCAGCTCCGGCTCGATCACATGCCGCAGCTCCCGATGCCACCGGCCCAGCGTAAAGTCGCGCTCCACCGCCGGCGGCCGCACGTCCACGGACGCTTCTGCTTCGGTGCGGTTCAGCGGGTCATGGCTCACAAACGGAGTTCCGCCGTTCGCCCCGGTCAGGTCCGGCGTCTGGCTGCCGGAGTAGAAGGTCTCGCGCAGCGCGGCTTCTGGCACAATGCTCCAGCCGCCGGCCGCAAACGGCAGCGAGATGTGCGGGTACACATCGACGCGCCCCACATTGTGCGCGTGGAAGTCCGGCTCCGAGCGCGCCAGATGGTCGATCGACGAGCCCACGCCCCAGTAGAGCGGCGACGTGCCCAGCGGCCGGTCCAGCACATCGAAGCGCACGCTGGGCAAATGCAGAATGCGCGCTTCGTCGCCCGCGGTGCTGCCGGCAAAGGTCTGCAAGCGGTCCGCCGAGCCTGACGCAATGTAGCCCTCGTGATTGTGGGTCAGCGCCACGCTGCTCAGCACCTGCGAGTTCACAGCCTGCGAGTAGTTGTCGTTGAACACCAGCCGGTAGACATAGCTCGACAGGTATTCCACGTCGCCTGCCAGGCGCGTATCGGGTGTGAAGTCCTTCCGTCCCTCCGCGGAAATATCCACGCCGCCCTGATTCACCAGCCCCGTCGCCGGCGCGGCCGCTGCAATGCCGCGGTCGAGCAGCGCGTTCCAGCGCGCGGTCAGGTGATCGAGCCCAGGTCCCTTGTAGCGAAAGTCTCCGTTCGGCGCATAGCCCCGTTTGGAGAAGTACTCCGCGCCGACCACGAAATCCGTGCTGCGGTTGAGCACCACGTATATCTGCTCGCCAAAGGTGTAGCCGCGGATGGACGAGCCGGTGCTGACCACCGGAATCAGCAGGCCGCTCTCCCGGCCGGTCTCGTCCACGGGGTGGCGGAGGTAGGGCAGATAGAAGATGGGCACGCCGAAGAGCTTGAAGAAGGTGTTGGCGGCCGATGCCTTGCCCGCGTCGATCTTGATGGCGCGGGCAAACAGTTGCCAGTCCGGATGCGGAAGCCGGCAATTGGTCATGGTGCCGTCGACGATGCGATAGCTGCCCTCGCCGTTCTGCACCAGCACCCGCCCCGAAAAAAGAAACGGATTCGCCGTGGAGTAAACGACAGCACTTCCGGCGCGGCGCACGCCCAGCGTTCCGTTCGCGTCGTAGAACCGCGCCGTATGCGTGGCCAGGCGCATTTCGCCATGCGACGCAGTCAGAAATATGTCTTCCTGCCCGCCCGTCAACTGCAGGTGGCCCTCGGCCTCAAGTTCCGAGGTGGCCTGGTGATAGGTCACCTTGTCCGCGCGAACGGTGTAGCTGCGATAGTGGACCACTACGTCGCCGCTCAGCGTCCAGGTATCGCCCGTGCGGTTCTGGTGGTCGGCCTCCCAGCGCACCGGCACACCACTGTCGGGCGCCGCTTCAGGCTCCGCAACAGGCAGAATCTCCTGCCCCGGATCGTCCGGCAGCGCGGCGTTGGAAGTGTCGGGTGCAGCAGGAGATGCGGTCCCAGCCGGGGGTAACGCATTGGTCAACACCTGCCCTCGAAGTTGCAAGTGACAGAGGACCAGCACCGTGATAAACACGAAATTGCGAGGATGCATCCCGAGACCAAGGCCAGCATAGCAAATGCGGGGCATATTTATGGGACGCGCACTACTCGGCTCTGTATGCAGAACCCCGCCGGCCCACGGGCATGGGAGTTGCATCAGAAGGGAAATGGAAGCATTGAGTACATTGGCAAGCCAGCCCGCGCCCTCCTGGAAAGAGGAAGTGAATCGCCGTCTGGAGGCGCATAAGAGCCGGCGGGGAATCTCGGTTGTGGATCAGGGCGTCGCCGGCGAATCACCCAGCGCCGTGAGCAGCCGCGCCGCGCAGGCAGCCGCACGCGTGGCCGCGCGCTATGCCAAGGCGCCCAGCTACAGCGAAATGCAGGCCGCTGAGGCGCGCGCCGCGCTGCGCAAGGCCGAGGTTGCCACCCGTGCCGCGCTGGAGGCCCAGGTCGAAGCGCAGGCCATGCTCGCAGAGCTGGAAATGGTGGAGTCTCAGCTCACCCTCGAAGAAGATAACTACATTGAAGAGCGGGCGCCGGCTGCGGACATCGCGGAACCTGAAGTTGCCGCTGCTGTTGATGTCGAGACGAGGACCGTCGCTCCTGTTGCCGTCTCTCCGGTTCACGTAAGCTGGGAGTCTGGCATGCCCACGCGGCCCAGCGTTCGCGACTGGTGGAACATGCCCGGCCCGGCGATTGCGCCGCACGCCGAGCCAGCCCACGCCGAGCTAACCCCCGCCGAGCTAGCCCTTGACCCGCCCATCGAAATCGTTGAGCCCGCGCAGCCCATTCACGCCAATCTGATTCGGTTTCCGCGCGAGCTGGTAGCCACGCGGCGTATGCGCCCGCGTCTTGCCGGAACGCCGCAGAGCAGTTCCGGCGAGATTTTTGGCCAGCTCAGCATCTTCGAGGTCGACCCGGAGACCATCTCCACCCAGCCGGAAGCCTCCATGGGCGAAGCCGCGCCGGCCCCTTCGTGGACAGGCCCGGAGTGGTCGAGAATTGAGCTCGACGCGACGGCGGAAGAAGAGTGGAAACACGAAGAGGAGCCTCGAACACAAGTCCCAAGCGTACACCTGGCTCCGCTTGAGCTGCGCCTGATGGCGTCTGCGGTCGATTTCGCGCTGGTGGTGGGCGTGGTGTGCGCCATCGCCTTCGCCGCGGCAGGCCACCTGAGCCATCCGCCTGCGGTGCATATGTCCGAGGCCTTGGGTATTGCCGCAGTCGTGGCCGCCGGAATGCTCTACCAGGCGTTCTTTCTGCTCGCGATGCGCTCGACTCCTGGCATGATGTACGCCGGCATTGCGCTCTGCACCTTCGACGACGAACAGCCCACGCGCGCGCAACTGCGCCACCGCTTCGGCGCCATGCTGCTGTCTCTCTTGCCGGTGGGCCTGGGCCTTGCCTGGTCCGCCTTCGACGAAGAGCACCTGAGCTGGCATGACCGCCTCTCCCGGACCTACCTCAGAAAGTGTTAGGGCTGTCCTTGGTATTGCCTCAAGCCGCCATCTGGCATATACTTTTG
The DNA here is from genome assembly GCA_035642355.1 of Occallatibacter sp. Lineage (GTDB taxonomy): Bacteria > Acidobacteriota > Terriglobia > Terriglobales > Acidobacteriaceae > Telmatobacter. The sequence continues at coordinate 519 of DASQSP010000175.1, read as the reverse complement.
TATATGCCAGATGGCGGTGGAAATGAGACGTGCAGCCAAGCTTTTTATGAACAACCGCAGCCAGGCGGTCCGCCTTCCCAGGGAATTTCAGTTCACGACCGAGGAAGTCTATATCCGAAGGCAGGGTGAGGATGTAATTTTGTCTCCCCGTCCTGCGGACTGGTCGTCCTATCTCTCCTCCGGTCCTGTGGCGTCTTCCGGCTTCATGGATCAAGTTGAAGACCTGCCCGTGCAGGAGCGCACTGTCTGATGCCGCGTTTCATGCTGGACACGGACATCTCCTCCTACATCATGAAGCGCTCTTCTCCGGTCCTGCTCAAACGGCTTCAAGCCGTAGCGGTGCAAGACGTGTGCATCTCCGCGATCACGAAATCAGAATTAGTCGATCCTGAAAAACCCTATTCAAGCTGCCTGCACGGCGGCCTGCGAGCTGATCAAGTTCCACCGAGGCAGAAGTCGGCTTAGGATGACGATGATCTGTCGCGCAAAAATGCGCGCGGAAGCCCTCAGCAGCTTCCG
>DASQSP010000174.1:0-15707 GCA_035642355.1 Occallatibacter sp. | reverse complement strand
TCCCTGCATCAACTGGGTGCGTAGCTCGTTCACGGTATCCATCAGGATGCCGTGCTGGTCGTCCATGGCCTGCACTCCGACCACGCATGCGTGACTCCATGCCAATCCGCTCACGGCTACCCTCCACTGAGGCTTTGATTGTTCATCGGTATGGGGCCGGCGGCAATGACGCTTCCGTCGTGTGGGTCTGTGACCTTTGTTTGATGAAGTTCGCGGGAACTCATTCGAGGATGATCTCCGGCTGCGGCTCGTGGCCGCGCATGGTCAACACCATGGCCGCGCCCAGAATGAGCGCTCCGCCCACCCACGCGTAGGGGCCCAGGTGTTCGCCCAGCAGCTTTACGCCCAGCAGCGATCCCAGCGCCGGCTCAATGTTGAGGAACACCCCGGCGCGCGAGGCGGGCACATGATGGATGCCCCAGTTCCACAGGAACGTGGTGGTGGCCGTGCAGGCCAGTCCGCCGATAGCCAGCGCCGTCCAGGCAGTGGCGCTGACATGGGCGAAAGCCGGCAGCGGCGTCTGGTGGGCTACGAAGGGGTTCAGCAGGCACGGCCCCACGATCAACACCAGCAGCATGCCGGTGCCGGAAAGTATGGTGTAGGCCGACACCAACGGCGGGCTGTGCGTCTGCATCAGCTTCTTGCTCAGCAAAATCCACCCCAGCGCCGTGCATAGCGAAAACACCACCAGCAGGTCGCCCTCGAGCGACGGCCCGCCGCTGCCCGCGCGATGGCTGCCACCCAGCACGATCAGGCACACGCCCACGGTGGAGGCCAGCAGGGCGCACCAGCCCAGCAGGTCCAGCCGCTCGCCCGCAAACAGCGCGGCAGCCACGGCCAGCAGCACCGGCATGGAGCCAACCATGAGCGACGCGTGGCTCACCGTGGTCAGGGCCAGGCCGTGAAACTGGATGAGAAACTGCACGGGAATCCCGAAAAATGCGGAGAGCAGCAGCAGCCGGGTCTCGCTCCTGGTCAGGCGAACGCGATGCAGCAGCGCCACCGGCAGCATGCCCAGGCTGGCAAACAGGAACCGGTACAGCACCATCGATTCCACGTTCATCTCGTCGAGCGCCAGACGGCCGAAGTAGAAGCCCGTGCCCCACAGGCAGCCGGCCAGCGCGCAGGCGCCGTAGCCCAGAAAGGCGGTGCGGCGGCTGGGTCGGGGGAGGGAAGTCATGGCTTTCTTTACTCTCGCATACGCCTGAGCCGCCGGTCTCACTGCCCAAAACCCCGCGCATCGGCGAGAATAGTTCTCAATGGCAATATGGCTCCCGAGATCAGGGATTAGATCAGGAATTTCCGGTCGCGCGGCTCTGGGGCTCGTGGCAATCGCGCTCTCTCTATGTCCGGCTGCGCCTGCGGCCAACGTGTTTTCCGGCCGGCATAAAAAGGCGGCAACCGCGGCCCCGCCCGCCGGCGGCATCACCGCCTCGCAGCCGCCAGCCTTCTCCATCCCGGTTGAGCCGCTGGGCTTTTCGCCGCCGGGGCCGTACTACCAGGGCCAGCGCGAGACCCTGGTCTCGCTCGACTTTCTCGACGAGGACCGGCTGCTGTTCAGCTTTCGCGCTCCAGGGCTGCTGCACCGCTCTGAGGACGGCGAGAACGAGCCGCGCCAGATTCGCGCCCTGGTTTTGTCGCTGCCGACGGGCGCGCTCAGTGCTGAAGCTCTGTGGACCCTGCACGACCACGAGCGCTACCTGTGGATGCTGGGCGGCGGCCGCTTTCTGCTGCGCGACGGCGACATGCTGCGGCAGGGCGACGCCACGCTGGAGCTGAAGCCGCTGTTGCACTTTCCCGGCCCCCTGCTGTGGATGGAGCTTGACCCCGCCCAGCAGTACTTGGTCACCGACTCCCACGAGCCGCCCGGGGCCGAGACCCACAACGGCCAGGTGGCTAGCCCCGCCACGGCGCAGGCGGAGGTGGAAGAAGACGCAGCGTCCGCCGCCGGCCAATCCCAAACCGGCCAGTCCCAGGCCGGCCAGCCTGAGATCGTGCTGCGCATCCTGCGCCGCTCTTCGGGCCAGGTCCTGCTCGTGAGCCACGTCCGCACCATCGTCCATGTGCCCATCAGCTCTGAGGGCTATCTGGAGGCGCTGCGCTCCACCGGCCGCGACTGGATGCTCAACCTGAACTACTTCACCGGCGGCAGCCGCCTGGTGGGCCGCGTGACCTCCATCTGCGAGCCGCCCCTGGCCTTTCTCGCGCGCGAGGTCATCCTTGCCAACACCTGCACCGCGCAGGGCGGCCGCGACCTGGTCGCGCTCACCACCGATGGCCATCGCCTGTGGAGTGCTCCGGCCCCGCCCACGCAGGTTTGGCCTCTGCTGGTGCCCTCGCCGGACGGCTCCCGCCTGGCCCGCGAAACCCTCAGCATCACCCACCCCATCGGTCCCTACGACCCCCTCAGCTTCGACGACGTAACCGGCCAGCTCATCGAGGTGTTCGACGCCGCCACCGGCGCCCTGGCCCTCAAGGCCCCGGCCGGCCCGGTACTCGATGGCGGCGGCAACGTGGCCCTTTCCCCCTCCGGCCGCCGCGTCGCCATCCTCAACGGCGGCTCCATCCAGGTCTACGACCTGCCCGCCGCCCCACCGCCCGCACACCCCGCCAAGCCCTGACCCTGCCAGTGCTGACCCTGACCGGATTTGCACAGCCCGTGTACACTGAAATGCGGGAGATTTCTCGCGTGGCCACGGCAGTACTCCATTTTGTTGCCGCGGCGGTCACCGACCGCGGCCGCAAGCGCCCATCGAACGAAGATGCATTCGGCTACTCCGTCGAGGACGGCGTCTACCTGGTCTGCGACGGCATGGGCGGCGCCGCCGCCGGCGAAATCGCCAGCTCCCTCGCCGTCGACGAAGTCCTGCACCGGCTCGCCGGCCACAACGGCTCAGCCCCGCTGCCCGAGGCCGTTGAGCTTGCCATCTGCGCCGCCAACGACGCCATCTTCTCCCGCTCCCAGCGCAACCAGCACCTCAGCGGAATGGGCACAACGCTGGTCGCCCTCTCCGTCAGCGAAAACCGCGCCTGGGTGCTCAACGTCGGCGACAGCCGCTGCTACCGTCTGCGCCGGAGCCGCCTCGAGCAGCTCACTCTCGACCACTCCCTGGTCGAGGAGCAGGTGCGCATGGGCCGCATGACCCCAGCCGAGGCCCGCCGCTCGCCGCTCAAAAACGTCATCACCCGCGCCCTCGGCACCCAGGGCCGCGTCACGCCGGACGTATTCCCCCTCGAAGCCGAGCCCGGCGACCTGTTCCTGCTCTGCACCGACGGCCTCACCCGCGAGCTCTCCGACCAGGCCATCGCCACGCTGCTCTCCCGCGATAAGCCACTAGACCAGCAACTAGACCAGCCCCTCGAAGTCCTCTGCGCCCGCCTGATTGAAGCCGCCAACCGCGCCGGCGGCCACGACAACATCACCTGCCTCCTCGTCCGCGCCCAAAGCTGAAGCAGCCAGGCGCTCCCGCCGCGTCTTCTCCCGCCGTGTCCCCTCCCGACATGTCTAGTGTTGTTACCGTCGATTCGCAAGCGACGAAATAGTCGATCGCGCTCGGTCCATGCGCCGCCGCACTCTTGTAGAGTGAGCCAAAGCCCTTTGCGGAGAAGCCGATGATTGAAGTCACACAGTGCGTTGTCTGCGGCGGCGAAATCCGCAAGCGGAGACGCGCCCTGGTCGCGCCGTTTCTCGCCGAGCGCGTCTGGAACAAGGCCCCTTTTTGCGTTGATCTTGTCGAGTGCGCGGCCTGCGGATTCCTCTTCTACAATCCCCGCCTCGACGACGCCGATCTGCAGCAGCTCTACCGCAACTACCGCTCTGAGGAATACCAGCAGATGCGGCACATCTCGGAGCCCTGGTATACGCCCGCTTTCAACACGGACCTCGCCTCGGCCGCCTCCTACGTGATGCGCCGCGCCAAAGTCGGCGCCATCCTCCGCGAGCATCTCGGCGCGCGCCCCATTCGCCGCATCCTCGACTACGGCGGCGACCGCGGCGACCTCGTAGCCGGCCTGCTCGAGGGCGCAGAGGCCTTTGTCTACGACATCTCCGGCATTCCCGCCGCCCCCGGAGTCACCTCCATCAGCGATCCCGCCGCCTGCAACGCTGACCTGATCGTCAACAGCAACGTGCTGGAGCACGTCGGCTTCCCCCGCGCGCTGGTCGCGGATATGCTGCGCGCCTGCCCGGAGAAAGGGTTCGTCTATATCGAACTGCCGAGCGAGTCTCCATTCGGACTTCGCAAGCTGACGCGGCGTATTGCTCTGTTGGGGATAACAACCATAATGCGCCCATCGATCGCGGCTCAGATTGCCCGGCCGGCGAGCCTCTACATGATGCACGAGCACATCAATTATTTCAGTGAGAAGTCGCTGACGACCCTGCTTCGTGCTTCGGGCGGAACAGTGATTGCATCTGGGACGCATTCAGAGGGCGGGCGCTACAAGACGGCAGACACAACCTGGTGTCTCGGAATGCGAGTCTGAGCGTCATTTACCCTTACGAAAGATCTTTCCGCCTTCGCCCAAAGCCCTCCGCACAGTCATCGGCGTTACGAAGTAATGTGGCACGCGCGCAAATTCGCGAGCGACGCGCAGAACCCATCTGGGACGATTTGCCGATTGCATCAATACAGTGGCGATAAGGCCGGTGATGAAGTTCCGCTTACTCCGGCGGATGAGCCGCGCTTCATTTCTCTTGCCTAATCGCTCAAGATCAGTCAGTAAATCGCGGATGATCTCTTCGCCTGCCCGCTGCCACGACTTCGCCGTTGATGTGCCGGTGCAACTGTTGTTATGTGCGGTGTATCGAGCCAGGGGTTCGTTCACACAGCAGACAACTCCGTCGCGCACAGCTACTCGGGTCCAGTTTCCCACGTCGGGGATGGGGCCATGAGAACGGGAGTACCCGACCTCTGCGGCACAACGAGTCCGCACCAGTATCCCGCAGAACCGAGGGCCGCGGGTTCCGTCAAAGAGTCCCGTTACAAGATCGATGCCCGGCTCCGCTGTAGGGCCTCCGTCCGTCACATACCGCGCGCGCCCCTCGCCATCCTGAATCGTGCAAGGGCACCAGCATAGAAGTATCTGCTCTGCCGTGTACCCCACAGGGGGTTCCCAGAAGCGGCGGGAAAGCTCTTCGATGGCTGTCGGTTCCAACTCGTCATCATCGTTCAAAATCAGAAATAATTCGCCACGCGCGTGGTCCAGTGCATTTTGAAAATTGCCCGCTATCCCAGCCGGCTCCGTCAACTGCAGGTAGCGTACGCGAGGGTCGTCAACCGCAGTCATTAGCTGCTGTGTATCATCGGTTGAGGCGTCGTCCGAAACCAGCACTTCCAATTTCTTGTAGGTCTGGGCCAACGCTCCCGCAAGCGCCCTCTGCAGCAGGGTGCTCCTGTTGTGCGTTGTAATTGCGACCGTCACCAGGAACGGCTCGTATATGCCCTCGTCCAAAGGCGTTCCCCGCTTTCGACCATCGCTCTTCGATTGGCCGGATTGCCCACATGATGGCACGTCACTGCCACTCTGGCAACCGCAGGTAACTTATGGTGACCATGCGGCAATGGTTCCGGGTTGCGTTTTGTCTCCGATTAACAATAAACTTGAATCAATTTCGCACGCTTATAGAGAAATAAAGGAGTACAGGTCAACATGAAATCCCCAGCCGACATGAAAGTAATCCAAATTGACATCACAAATGCATGCCACAAGGCGTGCTCCAACTGCACACGCTTCTGCGGCGAGCATGCCAAGCCGTCGTACATGGATTTGGAGACATTCAAGAAGGCGGTCGATTCGATGGAAGGTTTTGAGGGCATCGTGGGAATAATGGGAGGGGAGCCGACGCTTCATCCGCAGTTCCCTGAGATGCTCGAATACTACGAGTCGAAAATCAAGGAGCCTCGCCCTAAGGCATTTGTCGGCGAGCCAACCCCGAGCTTTAAAGACTACGGACGCACAGTGAAGTATATGCGCGGGCGCAAGCGTGGCCTCTGGAGCGCTTTGGGACCGGGGTACTACAAGAACTTTGAACAAATTCAGGATGTATTCCCTTACCAGAATCTCAATGACCACAAGACCGTCAATACTCATCAGGCCATTTTGGTCACGCGCAAGGAATTGGGAATCCCTGACAAAGAATGGATCGAGCTTCGAGACAATTGCTGGATTCAAAACATCTGGAGCGCGTCAATCACGCCGAAAGGGGCATTTTTCTGCGAGGTTGCCGGTGCGCTCGATACGCTCTTCAACGGACCCGGCGGCTGGCCGATCGAACCAGGATGGTGGAATCGCAAGCCATCCGATTTTGGTGATCAACTCAAATGGTGCGAGATGTGCTCCGTGGCACTAAAGGTGCCGGCAAACAACGCCAACGACGAATGCGATATTGTCTCGCCGAAGATGCTCGAAAAACTCAAGGAAGTGAACGGCCCCAAGATTCGCAAGAATCATTTCGTCATTCTCGATACGGATAACTACGATCCCAAGAAGCACAAGGGACACAAGGCAGACCCCATTTGGTATTTCCCGCCGGACCAACGCGATGAAGCACGCATCTCTCCGGAAAATGAGTCGATGTGCGCTCACCGTGTCGATGTCGCGGTCCGGCAGGGGGAATGCGAAAAGACGACCTTGAATCGTAATCAAGTGGAGAGCCTGGAAATTCGAGACTGGGTTGCCCTCTTCCGTGACCCCGCGTGCATTAACGATGAGTTTCTCCAGAGCGTTCCACAATGCGTCCTGAATCCGGGTTGCATCTATACCTACGGCGATCGGGTCGTTCTCTTCAATCGACGCGCCCGTGCTTTGCTCGGTCTCACGTCGATCTCGCTGGACAAAGATTTGCCGGGACATTGGGCAACTAAAAAGCGCATTGCTCTTAAGAACTACCCGCGCATTGATAAGCCGACTCTCGGCCAGCGTCTGCGCATGCGTCTCAAGCAACTGGGCCACCGCGCAGCATTTCTGTTGCCGGTTTAGCGGACGTAGATTGCAACCGGGAAAGGTAGCGGTCAGTCGAGCTTTGAAGAAGCAAACGAGAACTTCTTATGCCCGAGAAAACTTACGATCACGTTTGCGCCCATCTGTAACGCGCCAGCAATGTAGGGCGCTGAGGCAACGGCTGGCGTGAAGTATCTGACGGCGAAGACGGTGAAGGGAAGCACAGCCGTTCCCACGACGATCGAACTGCCGGATACAAACACGCACCGCGACCACTCCCGCAGGTAGTTCCCCTTCGTTTTGAAGATGAACCACTTGTAGTTGAGGAACGAGAACGTGATATTGACGAAGCTCGCAATCGCGATTGCCACCATGTACGCATACGGCACATGCGGAGTGAGCAGCGCAGTCAATCCCGCGTAGGTGCCGTAACCAAAAACCGTGTTGCATCCGCCCACAATCAGGTAGCGCCCAAACTGCCCCGGTGGAAACTGTCGCATCAGCGCCGCGGTCCAGCGAGCGCACGCTGTGGACCGCGTGGCATTGGGTGTTGCGCTGGAGGGTTGTGTCATGATGTGCCCGGTCCTATGGTAGCGCGCAGTTGTGAGTGTTCCCTATGCTACACTCTTGGTCGAAATGACCCAATCCCCCGTTGATGGCAGCATCCCCGGTATCTCCGCACCGCTGAGAGGCGCGGCATGAGCCGAAAGCTGATCACGATCATGACGCCCTGCTTCAACGAGGTGCAGAACGTGCGCGAACTGCATCGCCGCGTGCTGGCCGTGGCCGAGCAACTGCCCGACTACCGCATCGACCACCTCTACATTGACAACGCCTCCACCGACGGCACCGCGGACGAGCTGCGCGTCATGGCCGCCGAAGACCCCAGCGTCAAGGTCATCCTGAACATGCGCAACTTTGGCCACATCCGCTCGCCCTATCACGCGCTGATGCAGGCCCAGGGCGACGCCGTCGGCAGCCTTTTCGCCGATTTGCAGGACCCGCCCGAGCTCTTCCTCGACATGGTGCGCGCCTGGGAGCGCGGTGTACCCATCGTGGCCGCGATCAAGAACACGAGCGAAGAAAACGGCCTGATGTACCGCATCCGCACCGCCTACTACCGCCTCGTGGGCCGCCTCACCAACGTCGAAGTGCTTGAACACTTCACCGGCTTTGGCCTCTACGACCGCTCGGTCATCGAACTGATCCGCACCACCTTCAGCGACCCGTATCCCTACTTCCGCGGCATGATCGCCGAACTCGGCCTACCCCACGAAAAGGTCTATTACACCCAGAAGCGGCGAGAACGGGGCATCACCAAGAACAATTTCTACACGCTTTATGACAACGCGATGCTCGGCATCACCAACCTCTCACGCGTGCCGCTGCGGCTGGTCATCTTTGCCGGATTCATCTCCGCGCTCGTAAGCTTCGTCGCGGGCATGTTCTATCTCATGTACAAGCTGTTCTTCTGGTCGAGTTTCACCCTGGGCATCGCGCCCGTGGCTCTGGGTCTTTTCTTTCTTGGCTCGGTGCAACTGATCGCCGTCGGCATCATCGGCGAATACGTCGGCGCAATCCACACCTCGGTGCTCAACCGGCCCATGGTGGTCGAGCGCGAGCGTATCAATTTCTAGCAGCTACTTGGGATCGATGCCGCGCTTGTAGATCGTTTGCCGCAACGACGGAATCTGCGAGTAAGGGCTCTCGATGTCGTCAATGCGCACCGGCGCATCCTTGCTCACGGCACGCAGCAGTACCTCGCCGCGCATCAGTTCACGGCAGGAAAGTTGCCCCTTCTGGAGCGGAACCGCGAGATACACGTCCTCGTCGGCCAGCAGGTGGCCCTCCGGCAGATATTCCTTTGCATATACGCCGCGCACCAGCGCGTCGAGATAAGCGATCTCTTCCTTCGACGGGATACGTTTCTGCGTGCCGGGCGCGCCGCACATTTCGCGGGCCTTGTGGAAGACTTTGAACCACTCGTCAACCTGATGCGGCAGGCTGCAGTACGGCGAAGGATGCTGCCCATCCGAATTGATATCGATGTGCCGCTCGAAAGTCCGCGCCCCCTTGGCGTAGGCAATCAGCAGAGAATTGCTCCAGTCCGTACACTCATGGGTAGAGAAGCCGATGGTGTTGTGCGGATAGCGATTGCGCAGGAAGTCGATCTGGTTCAGCTCGAGCTGCGAGTCCTCAGTGGGATAGAGCGAGACGCAGTGATTGATTGCGAGCGGGATATTGCGATTGGCAAAGAACGTGACAATGTCGTCGAGATCTTTGAGCGAAGACCCCCCAGTTGAAATCACCACCGGCTTCTTCGTTCTTGCGATCTTCTCGATCAGGATCCAGTCGTTCAGATCGGAGCTTGCAATTTTGATGATCTGGATGCCGAGCTCCACGCATAGCTCCACGGACCGCTCGTCGAAAGGCGTAGCCGTTGGCATGCAGCCCGCTTTGCGAATGGCCCGTACAAGCGTCGCGAAGTCCTCGTCGGAGATGCGCGTCGCAAGTGTCTTCTTGATATAGCGCTGCTCGGAAGTGAGAAAGTCGCGATGGATGAAGTGCTCCACGTCGCGAAACTGCAGCTTGATCGTCGCGCGGATATTGTTGAAGCGCACCACTTGGGAAAATTCCCCAATAATCTTCAGTCCGCGCTCCACGTTGCCCAGATGGTTGTTCGCCATCTCCAGCACAAACAGATCTTCAAAGATGTCTTTATCGATCATCCGCTCGCTCCTTCGTGTTCATGCTTTGATTTTCGCGATGCGGTTCGCCGCCAGTTCCTCCGGCGACAGGAAAGGATACATATCGTCGAGTTCTGGCGTCACAATCGTGCCATCGGGCAGCGCGCGCGAGCGGAGCCGCGGCTCGAACTGCTGCGCCGGATCGAGATGCACGTCGAACAACGTTGGGCCGGAGGACTGAAGTTCGCGGCGCACAATCTCCATATCCGCAGCCTTTTCGATCGTAAATGACGGGATTCCATAGGCGGTGCCTAACTTGCGTATCGAGGGAAGAGTGACGCCGCTGGCCGCGCTCTCGCCGATTCTGCGGTCGCCAAAAAAGCCCGTCTGCGTCTGCCGGATGGAAAGATACCCGCCATTGTTCAGCACGAAAATCTTCACCGGCAGTTGGTTCCCGACCACAGTTTGCAGCTCTTGAATGTTCATCTGCAGAGAACCATCTCCCGCCAGGCAAATGGTGCGAGCCTTGCGTGCGGTCGCTGCGCCGATCGCTGCCGGAAGGTCATACCCCATCGAAGCCGATCCGGAGTTCGAGATGAGCCGCTGGCCTTGCTTCAACTTCGCCGCCTGGAAGGGCACAATGCACGCCGTTGCGTTCCCGCACACAATGGCATCGTCGGGGCCAAGAAGGTCAAAGAGCTTATCGACAAAGTCGTACGAGTTGAGGGGCGGTCCATCCACACGCTGATGCGATTGCACCACCGGGTAGCGCGTCTTCCATGCACATGCTTTCTGCGTCCATGCCCGATGGTCCGAATTGCGCACTTCGTTGTTATCGACCAGCCGTGCCAGCTCCGCAAGAAACAGCTTCAGATCGCAGTGGATCGCCACATCGGGCTGCATCAGCGGCTTGCGCAGCTCCGCCTCGTCGATGTCCACCTGAATCTTCACCGCGTGCCGTGCAAATGACTTCCAGTTATAGCTGATTTGCCGAATGTTGAGCCGGGAGCCCAGGATGAGCACAAGGTCGGCGTTTTGCACTGTGAAGTTGCCCGCGCGCTCACCAATGGTTCCGGGTCTCCCGCAGAAAAGTGGATGGTCGCTCGCAATCAAATCGTGAGTCCATGCAGTCACTACGGGAATCTGCAGCCCGTGAATCACCCGCTCGAACTCCGCCCCTGCGTCGCCATGTCGAACGCCGCTTCCGGCAAAGATCACCGGCCGCTTCGCCTGCCCGATGCGCTCAACCACATCAGCAGCCTGCGTCCGCACGCGCCCCTCATCGAAGATCAGCGCATCCTCTTTCTGATCGTAATGCCGCAGTGATTCTCGATCGATCTGTGCGGACTGCACATCCACGGGGATGTCGAGCCAGCACGGTCCGGGCCGGCCGCCCCGTGCAAGGCTCCATGCGCGCTCCAGATGATAGGCGATTGATTCAGGGTCGGTCACGAGCATGGCATACTTCGTAATGCCGCGCACCATCCGGATGATGTCTACTTCCTGATCGCCCAGTTGGCGAAGATCCGTAAGGCCGTAGGTCGCCATGCAGGTCTCGCGCTTGACCTGGCCCGAGAGCACGAGCATTGGAATCGAATCTGTCCACGCGCCAAACACGCCATTCAGAGCGTTTATACTGCCCGGCCCAGTAGTCACATTCACGATCGCAGGGCGGCGCGCAATGCGTGCATATCCCTCCGCAGCCATCGCCGCTGCTTGTTCGTGATGTGTACAGGTGTAAGGCAGTTCGCTAGCAGCGATCGAATTATTTAGGTGCATCGCGCCACCGCCGGTGACGAGGAATACATGGTCAGCGCCCCAGGCCTTCAGCCGCTCAAAGATGTAGTCGGAAAGCTTCATACTTTAGTGATCACTGTGGTTCAAAGAGGAGCGCAATGCACAAGAACCTGTATAAGTGCGCCTTCGAGAACTCTAGGCCCCATCATAGCAGTTTCAGGCCGGTGTCCAAGGACTGGTGTAGCATTGCAGGTTACTGAAGATAGAACACTCTGAGACTGTTCGGCCACGCTGCAGTGAGCCGGAGAATGCAGGGGTTTATGCTGAGGGCGTGAAGCCGCTTCCCGCCGACGATCTCGACCATGTGCTGCGGCATACGGCTGCGCTTTGGGATCGGGCGCGCGGGCGGCGCATCTTTCTTTCCGGCGGCACGGGCTTTTTTGGCGCGTGGTTTGTTGAGAGCCTCGCCCATTGCAATCGCGCGCTGGGACTCGACATACGGGCCACCGTGCTCAGCCGCGATCCGGCGGCATTTCTCGCGCGCATGCCGCACTTGGCAGTCGCGCGGGAGATCGAATTCGTTTCCGGCGATGTGCGCCGCTTCGCATTTCCGGTGGGTAGGTTCGACTTTGTGATCCACGGCGCCGTGCCGACCAATCTGTCTGCCGCCAGCCGCCCTGCCGAGTTGATGAGCGTGCTGCTGCACGGCGCGGAACGCATGATCGAATTTGCGAAAGTCTGCGGCGCGAAGAGCTTTCTGCTTACTAGCTCCGGCGCAGTCTACGGCCGCCAGCCCGAGACTCTCGACCGCATCCCCGAGGACTATCGCGGCGGCCCGGACTGGCTCGACGCCGACGCTGTTTATGCCGAGGGCAAGCGCGTGACGGAGCAGATGTGCGCGCTGCTGGCGCGGGAATCGAATATCCGCTACACACTGGCGCGCTGCTTCACGCTCGTCGGCCCGCACCTGCCGCTCGATCAGCACTTCGCCATCGGCAACTTCATCGCCGATGCGCTCGCCGGCCGCGACATCCGTGTACGCGGCGACGGCTCGCCGGTGCGCTCCTATCTGCACGCCGCCGATCTGATGGTGTGGTTGTGGACGATGCTGCTGCGCGCCGAGGATCGCGCTGATAATCTCGCGGCATTCAACGTCGGCTCGGAAGAAGCGGTCAGCATTCGCGAGCTCGCGCAGATGGTCGTGGATGAGCTGAACCCGTCGCTGCGCGTCGATGTCGCGGGAGACTCGGCAATCGGCGCCAAACGCGTGCTGTATGTCCCAAACGTGGACAAAGCGAAGACGGAACTTGGCCTTCGTCCGCTCATCGGCCTGCGCGAGGCGATCCGACGGACTGCAGCCTGGCATCGCTGAACGCGCTGCGCGATGAAAGCAGCTTAACGCGCTGCGTTCTTCGCAGTGCTCGCGATTTCGATCAGGTCTTCGCTGTTTGCGGCCGCAGCCGGGTTCGCAATAAAATCCAGAATCGTCTTCGCAATGAAGTCCAGCATTGCGTCGGTGAGCCCCGGATAAACGCCGATCCAGAAGACGTTGTTCATCACGAAATCCGAGTTGGCCAAGCTGCCGATGGCGCGATGCGCGCGGCCCTCATAAGCGGGCTGGCGCAGCAGGTTACCGCCAAACAACAGCCGCGTGCCGATCTTTCTTGCTTCAAGCGCCGCGGTCAGCGCGTTGCGCGTGAAGGGCGCGCTCTCTCGCACGCCGATGGGGAAACCGAACCACGATGGGTCCGCGCCCGGCGTCGCTTCCGGCAGCAGGAGAACATCTTTCGCCGATGCAAGTGCTGCGGAGAGGCGTCGAAAATTCTGCTTGCGCCGCTCGATGAACGCCGGCAGCTTGTCGATCTGCGATGCTCCCAGCGCGGCCTGCAGGTCGGTGGTCTTCAGGTTGTAGCCGACATGCGAGAAGGTGTACTTGTGGTCGTAGCCGGCGGGCAGCTTGCCCAGTTGCCACTCGAAGCGCTTGCCGCAGGTGTTGTCTTTGCCGGGGTCGCACCAGCAGTCGCGGCCCCAGTCGCGGAAGGACTCGATCAGCACTTTGAGATCGGCACGGTCCGTGAGCACCGCGCCGCCCTCGCCCATGGTGATGTGGTGCGCGGGATAAAAGCTGAGCGTGGCAATGTCGCCGAAGGTGCCCACGTTCCGCCCCTTCCAGGTCGAGCCCAGCGCATCGCAGCAGTCCTCGATGAGCCACAGATTGTGCTTTGCGGCGAAGGCCGTGATGGCGTCGAGGTCGAAGACATTGCCCAGCGTGTGTGCGATGAAGATAGCCTTGGTCTTCTCGCTGCGCGCGGCTTCAAGCTGCGCAATGTCGATCTGATACGTGGGCAGCGTGACGTCGACGAACACCGGAACGAGATTGTTCTGAAAGATCGGATTGACCGTCGTCGGAAAGCCCGCGGCCAGCGTGATGATCTCATCGCCCGGCCTGAGCTGCCGGTCGCCGAGCTTGGGCGAGGTGAGCGCGCAGAGCGCGACAAGATTGGCCGATGAGCCGGAGTTGACCAGCGAGGCGCAGCGCACCCCCACAAACCGCGCCAGCTTGCGCTCGAACTCCGCGGCAAAGCGGCCGGTGGTGAACCATGCGTCCAGAGCCGCATCCACCACGTTGCTCAGGTCGGCTGGGTCAATTACTTTGCCCGACACCGGTACCGCGGAGACGCCGGGCTCAAACGCTTTGGCTGGAAATGCCTCGTCGAAATATTCTGCCGTCAGCGCCAGAATCTGCTGCCGTAACTGATCTGCTTTTTCACTCATCGCACGCACAGAATATCGAACTGCGCGCCGCGTGGGTACGGTAATTCTCAGGGAACACTGCGCCGCGAAAACCGGAGTAATGGCCGCTGAGCGCGATATTCTGGGCAGGATAGGCGCGCGGCCCTATATTTAGAGGCGGCAAAGGACTTCAGATGAAAGCCGTAATTCTGGCAGGCGGACTGGGCACCAGGCTAAGCGAAGAGACCGGCACGCGCCCCAAGCCGATGGTCGAAATCGGCGGCCGCCCCATGCTCTGGCACATCCTCAAAATCTATTCGCAGCACGGCATCAACGACTTCATCATTTGCTGCGGCTACAAGGGCTACCTCATCAAGGAGTACTTCGCCAACTATTTCCTGCACATGTCGGACGTGACCTTCGACATGCGCGAGAACCGCATGGATGTGCACCAGAGCGTGGCCGAGCCCTGGCACGTCACGCTCGTCGATACCGGCGAGCAAACCGGCACCGGCGGCCGCTTGCGCCATATCGCGCGCTATCTTGAAGGCGAACAGGCCTTCTGCTTGACCTATGGCGACGGCGTGAGCGACGTCGACATCACCGCGTCCATCGCCTTTCACAAGCGCCACGGCAAGCTCGCCACCATCACCGCCGTGCAGCCCTCGGCGCGCTTCGGCGGCCTGCGGGTCAACGGCACCACGGTCACCGCGTTCCAGGAAAAGCCGGAGAGCGAAGGCGGCTGGATCAACGGCGGCTTCTTCGTCCTCTCGCCCACTGTTATTCAGGAGATCGAAGGCGAATCCACCATCTTCGAGCGCGAACCCATGCAGCTGCTCACGGCAAAAGGGCAGGTTGAGGCGTTTTTTCACCGCGGCTTCTGGCAGCCCATGGACACACTGCGCGAGAAACAGCGCCTCGAAGAGTTGTGGGCCAGCGGCATCGCGCCGTGGAAGACGTGGTGAAGCGACTCAGGCTTGATCCGGTGTTGCGAGATGCGGATCGCCGGCTCCCGCCGTCGGCCGGCGCAAGAAGATAGAGAGATAGAAAGCCGTCAATTCAATCAGAATGATCGACACGGGCCGCAGGATGACAATCTCTATCAGCTTCCCGGAAAGTGTGTTGGTGTCGGGATGGATGGAGTCCGTGAGAGCTGCGTAGACGCCCAGCGGGATGTCGGCCGTGAACACGATGGCGCCCGCCGTCAGTAATAGAGCGGCCTGTCCAATGCGGTTGCTTTCAGCCCATAGCAAGATGCAGGCGGGCACAAGGAGCAGGATCAGCTTCACATCGTACGGCTTGTGATAGGTAACGAGCATGGTCAGCGGCACGATTGCGGCAATGGCGTACCATGCGGCGGCCGGGGTGATGCGTGACCGCACCACCTTCACAGTCCAGCACAGAATCAGCGCGCCGCAGATGGCATAGCTCACTAAATTATAGAAGGCCGGATCGTTGCGGAAGATGCCTACCACCGATTGCACATCGACTACCATGCCGGCGCTATGGTCAACTGATGCGCCGGGGCCAGGATCGTTCGCTCCGCCATGAGTCGAGATTGTCGTTAGATTAGCACGTTGTTCGTGCAGCCAATTTGGAGTCGCATGT
>DASQSP010000173.1:0-2267 GCA_035642355.1 Occallatibacter sp. | reverse complement strand
CCGCCACTGTTGGATAGGCTTTCAGCCCTTGTACCTCGGCCCTGTTGGGGTTCACCGGATACAGTGTGCCGGGAAATTTCTGCTGCAGCATATAGGCGAGGGGCCGCCCGCCGATCCGCGTCGCATCGGACGAAGCGCCGAGAACGGCAACGGACCTGGGAGCCAGAAGCGGAGTCAAGCCGGCGAAGAGAGACATGGACGATTCCCGACGGGGTTTCTTATTAGGGCTGTATCTTGGTCCCCCGTCCCTAGCCTGGCAAGCGCGAGACCTTTCTTCCGAGAATGGAACATTTTGCAAAAAGTTTTTGTTTCTTTTTTCAAAAAGAAATCGTTCTTTTTTGAAAAAAAGAACCAAAAAACTGGTTCTTCGCTATCTGGTGTGGGTAGCCTGCGCCTCACGCCGGCAGTTTGAGGTCGAGTTTTCCGGCGAGCAGATAGACCATGACCTTGAGGTTTCGGATTGAACGATAGCCGCGGGCCTTGGCCTTTGCCGCCTGAACAAGGCTGTTGATCCCTTCGATCAATCCGTTGGCGATCCGGCTGTGGAACCATCGCAAGATGCCGTCCCAGTGACGTTTGATGGTGCGCGCGGCATCGACGACCGGGGCCAGCCGGCTGTGCGTGGCCCAGAAGTACCACCGCTTCAGGAATGCCGCTCCAGCCTGGGTCGAGGGTTGCTCATAGAGTTCCTGGAACGCCAGCCGGATCTGATAGGCACGGGCGGTCTTGAGATGGCGCGTGGGCAAGCTTTCGAGCGTGGCGCGCTGCCGCTCCGAGAGGTTCGCCGGGTTACGCAGCCAGAGATAGCGCGTGCCGGCCAGCGATGGATTGCTCCGGCGTTCGGCTCGCCGCACCTGGTCGACAGCTTCGCTGATGATTTTGACCGCATGGAATTTGTCGAAGGTGATGGCGGCCTTTGGCAGACTGTCGGTGACGCCCTTGATAAAGCCCGGGCTCATGTCGATGCACACTTCGGCGACAGTCTCGGCGTCGCCGCCGTGCGCGGCAAGATCGTCAGCGAAGGTGGCGACCGTTGCGGCATCCTTGCCTTCGGTGGCAAAGACGACGCGAGCCTGGTCGATATCGACGAACAGCGTGATGTAGTTGTGGCCACGGCGGGATGCGGTCTCATCGATCGCCACCCGCGAGACGGCCGACAGATCGCTGCGCGCCCGGGCACGCTCGACATAGTAGTGGATCACCCGCCACAGCCTGGTGTCATGCTCGCCCACCAGCCGTGCAACGGCATTGACCGGCATGGCGGAGACCAGGCTCATGACCAGCGCCTCGAACAGCAGGGTGAAGCCGCTGTCGGGACGTGCCCAGGGCACGCTGAGCTTCTTGATGCCGCACTTGTCGCAGCGCACCCGCGGGACGCGCGCGTGTAGATAGGCTTGGTGCTGGAAGAAGTTCAGATGCCGCCACGTCATCTGCTCGGTGTCGTAGGCGGGGCAGTCCGCCGCGCCGCAGCTGGGGCAGGCAAAGCGGCTGCCGGCAGCGAAGTCGATGTGGATGTCGAGCTGGCGTGCCGTTGGGTCGAAGTCGCTGCGGATGACCGACCAGGGCGCCACCAGGCCCAACGCCAGTTGCAGCAGGCTGGTGTCTCGCATGGCTGTTTGTCTCCGCAATCGCACCCGACCTGCCTGAGCGTGGCACCGTGCTCGCCGCCGTCAAGGACGCTGCGCGCCGCCTCCGGCGGTGGCCCGTGGCCATCCTTGACCGCGGCTGCGCGCGGCGCCGGGGCGAGTTCAGGCCGGGACGGAGAAACGGCGGTCAGCCGAACCGAGAAACCCTCGTGGAAGTGCAGATGCGGCCGTTACTGCCCATGCCAAACAGCGAGGAGGCAAAAATTCTCCTCGACTGCTAATATTCGATCAACAAACGAACAGTTTTATTCGGTTATTTACTTGTAAAATTCTGTGTGCATGCCTCGTCACGGCCGAGGCGCATCTCAACGATAGCAGTAAGGACATAGGCGGTCCCCGTTTCACGCCACCTTCAACGCCATGTCCCTGCACTTCTTCACATACGCTGACAGAATCGCGGAACCTGCCTTGCGCAAAAAGCCATAACGTCATTACATATACCCATGAGTTGGGCGAACAGCGAACTTGATCCAGGTCCGATGCCTCTCTGGGCACAGATCGCCGACCGTCTGCGCAAGGCCATCGCGGACGGAGCCTTCAGTCCCGGTGACCTGCTGCCGGGGGAAGCGGAGCTCAACCGCGCCTTCAGCATCAGCCGCACCACTGCCCGCGCGGCGCTGG
>DASQSP010000172.1:0-5894 GCA_035642355.1 Occallatibacter sp. | reverse complement strand
TCACTCGGAGGAGCAAGGGTAGGACACACCTGCGCAGGTGCATGGCTGGCTGGCAGCGTATTATGTTCGCGCTTCCGGAGCCCCGCGGGCGTGAAACTCGTCGATCAGCGTATTGGCCCACAGTGCTGGTGAATACTGCTGCGACAGTAGATAGCTTGCGCGGGACATGGCATCGAGGCGTTCGTCGCTCATTGAACTTACTCGCGTCATTAGTTGCGCCAGTCCTTCCGCATCTTTGTCATCAAAAATGAACCCATTGTAGTTGGGCTGCACCAGATGCACTGTGGCCCCCACAATCTCCGACGCGAGCACGAGGAGGCCCGCGGAAGTGGCCTCATGAACCGCCAGAGCCCATGGCTCAAAGACACTGGCCAGAATCAAACAGCCTGCCGAAGCCAACTTTCCTGCCAGGTCCTGTGGCTGCACAAAACCTTCCAGTTCCACTCCCGGCATGCCTTCGAGCAGATGCCGCAAAGAACCTGACCCGCAGCAGGACAGCGGCCACGGATGTTGCGCGTAACGGCGGTAGATCGCATAGGCCTCGGCCAGGATCCTAATGCCCTTGGCCTCGACAAAGCGTCCGGCAAACAGAAATCTTCGCTGCACAGGGCGGCCCTGTGCCACCCGATCCAAGTGCCGCGCGGCAAACTGCGGCTGATCGCAGGAAAACGAGCCGCGCAGAATCTCCCGCTGCGAAAAACCGAGCTTCCGCGCAAACACGGCCTGGCGCTCGCCTGGCAGCCATGCCACATCGGCCACCGGCCGCACATGAAAGGGCGAGATACAAACTCCGGCTCGCTGCTTCCACGTTCCCTGCCATGGATTGTCCATGATCATCACGCGCCAACTGCGCCCTTTGCGGGCCCGCGACAGCTGGCGGTACGCGGGCACATGCCATCCGGCCAGCACAATTACATCGGGATCGAATGCATCGACCCGCGGTTCCAGAGCTTCAGTATCCTGGTTGCTCCTCCACGTAAAGCGATCCCGGATCCATGCAAACTGCCCATCGTCGTAGGGCGCTTCGGAATTCGGCGCCTGATGACTGACAAAGAGCTCGACTCCTTCGCGGCCCGCTAGCTCCCGCAGACAAGCATTCAAATAACCCGAGAGTCTAGTCCACAGCACGGCGATCTTCAAGTCGTGAGTCTCCTCAGCTAATTCATCCAGCGCGTTGCCAACTTACTTACCTGCCCCGTTGCCCGGTAGAAGAACCGGCGCACGTCGTCGATTCCGCTCCATTGGCGGCCGCGAATATCGGAGAAAATCCTGCGGCAGTCGCACCGGTACTGATCGTTCATTCTGCCAGTGCCGGAAATGGATGCATCGTGGATACGAAAGCCGCCGAGATCCTCTCGGATGTACCCGATACGCGCGCCCTGGTTGGCCATGTGCACGAAAAGTTCGCCGTCCCAGCAGGTGCGATTCCCGATGTTGAAGCGCGGTGAACGGTGAAACGCCGCGGCTCGAAAGAACGTGGCCTGCTGCAGCCATACGGCGCCGCCATACAAGTAGCGCTCGACGGAGAAATTGCCCGCGCGAAAGTGGCGGAGACGGTGTCCCTGTCCGTCGATCTTGTAGCCGCTCCCGAAAACGATGCCGCAGTCCGGATTGCATCGAAAAAAAGCTGCGACCTGCTGCAACGCGCCCGGGTACAGCAGATCGTCCGCATTCAGAAACCCATAAATCTCGCCGGTTGCCTGGGCAAATCCCTTGTTCAGGCCGTCGGCCGCTCCCCGGTCCGGCTCGAAGAGTACGTGCGCAATGCGCTCGCCATAACTCTCGATAAGCGCGCGGCTGCCATCGGTTGAACCCGGATCCACGACGATGTATTCGAGCTCGGGATAGGCCTGCTGCAGAACCGAATCGATGGCTTCGCGCAGATACCCTGCCTGATTGAACGACAGCGTAACGATACTTATCTTCATCCGGTCTTCGATTCTGCTTGTCCCAATCTGATTCGCACACAAACAATACGTGTCGCCGCGGTCTGAAGAACCCGTGCAAAATAAGTTACTGATTTCTGGTGTAAATCAGCGCACTACCGAGTGTCTCGCCGAAGAGCAGCGCGCGGGTCAACACATCCTTGACCGTGCTCGGCGTCACATAGACGATGTCATCCTCGTGAACCACGGGATCGGCACTCCGCGCGAGCAGAATCTTGTGCAGATCGACTTCCTCGACGGTGCGGGTGCCGTCTGGCTGCTCCCGTATCAGATAGGAGTGTTTGTCCGATGTAAGCGGCACAATGCCGCCCGCCAGCGCGATCAGCTCAGAGAGCGTAACACTCGGCGAGCCGCAGAGCGAGAACGCGCCAGGCTTGGCCACATGGCCGCCGACATAGGCAATGCCGCACGCCCGCACCAGAATGCGATCGCCGGGATGTACCGGATGGTCGAAACTGGAAGTGTTGTGCATGGTGGGATCCCACGCCAGATCTTCTTTCTGGGCGGGATTGCTGGAATTCGAGATTTCAACCACGCGCCCCGACGTTGCCGTAAGTCCGCCGGCCGTGGCAATCACGTCGGAGAGCAGGTGTTTGCCCAGGGCAGGATAGATGCCGGGCACGCGCACCTCGCCAAGAATGGTGATGCCGGTCGAGAATCCCTCCACCGTCACCGTGACCTGGGGATCGAGCATCAGATCCTTCTGCTTGAGCTGTGTCGCGATAAGCTTCGATGCCGACGCGCTGTCCAGGCCATCTACATGCACGGCGCCAAGGATGGGATAAGCGATGTCTCCCGCCCCCGACACCCGCGTGGTCACAGAGAGGTCGGGTGCGCTGAAGACGATCACATGCACCACCTGCCCCGGCGAGATCGGCTCGTCCGTGAGTCCACCGATATTGGCCACGGAAGCGGCTGCGGCGGCCGCAGTGGACGTGCCGCCCCCTTGCGCGTTGGGGATCAAAGCAGGACGTTCTTCCTGCGCGCCGCATGACAGCGCGGCCAGGCATAGCGCAAGCGCAAAGAACGTGCGTGGACCGTGCAGGGGCCTGCTCAGCGCTGGGAACTTCGTGGTGATGATTTTGCGTTTCATGCAATGCTCTCCCGGATTGTGCTCATCCGCGCGGCGCGCGATCGCGATGGAAATCGGCTCGCGCCATGCTTTGAGCAAGAGTTGTGATGGTGCGGCGCATTCGCTTCGCGAGCACTCAATGTCCGGCCGTGACCGCGAACTGCCCGCGTACTGAAGCGTAGGTCTCGCGAATGCCCTCTTCGAGCGAGGTGCGTGCCTTCCAGCCCAGCGCGTGGATGCGGCTCACGTCGAGCAGCTTGCGCGGTGTGCCGTCCTGCTTCGAGGAGTCGAAGACAATCTCGCAATCGTATTCGAGCACGCGCGCGATCAAAGCTGCCAGGTCCCTGACCGTCAGGTCTTCGCCCGTGCCGACGTTGATCAGAGGCGCCTCGTCTTTCGTAAGCAGGCCTCGATACATAGGCTCGGGCAAGCCGAGCAAGTGAATGCAGGCCCGGGCCAGATCGTCGCTGAAGAGAAACTCCCGCCGCGGCGTGCCCGTGCCCCACACCACGAGCTTGCGCGCGCCCGCCTGACGCGCCTCCATGACCTTACGCATCAGCGCGGGCAGCACATGCGAGCCCGCAAGGTCGAAGTTGTCGCCGGGCCCGTAAAGATTGGTGGGCATGGCTGCGAGATAGCTTGTGCCATATTGCCGGTTATACGACCAGCACATCTCGATGCCGGCGATCTTGGCCAGCGCATACGCGCGATTGGTCGGCTCGAGCGGACCGGTGAGCAGATACTCTTCCTTGATGGGCTGCGGCGCGAGCTTTGGATAGATGCAGCTCGATCCGAGGAACAGCAGCCGCTTGACGCCGCTGCGATGGCTGGCGTCGATGACGCTGGTCTGAATCTCGATGTTGTCGCGGATGAAATCCGCCGGATAAGTATCGTTGGCGAGAATGCCGCCAACCTTGGCGGCGGCGAGAAACACATACTCGGGCTTCTCGCGCTCAAAAAATGCCCGCACGGCGTTGCGATCGGCGAGGTCAAGCTCGGCATGGGTGCGCAGCAGCAGATTGGTGTAGCCGCGCTGCTCCAACCCGCGCCGCAGCGCGGAGCCAACCAGCCCGCGATGGCCCGCGACAAAGATGCGGCTGTTCAGTTCCATATCGGGTGCATCTCCGCGCCGGTCTCAGTTCTCATGGAAGTTGAAGACCGAGTAGCCGTGCTTGCGGATCAGCGCATCGCGCTCCGCCGCCTTCAGATCCTCGTCCGCCATCTCTTTCACCAGCTCGCGGAAGGTAGTGCGCGGCTGCCATCCCAGCTCGCGGCGCGCCTTGCTCGCGTCGCCCAGCAGCGTTTCCACCTCAGTGGGCCGGTAGTAGCGGGGATCGACGGCGACAATTACGTTGCCCCTGGCGTCAATCCCGCGCTCCTCCGCGCCCGAACCCTCCCAGCGAATGTCCATGCCGAGGTACTTCGCGGACAAATCGACGAACTCGCGCACGCTATGCTGCTCGCCGGTCGCAATCACGTAGTCGGTGGGCGTTTCCTGCTGCAGCATCAACCACTGCATCTCCACGTAATCGCGGGCGTGGCCCCAGTCGCGCAGCGCGCTCAGGTTGCCGAGATACAGCGCGTCCTGCAGGCCCACCTTGATGCGAGCCAGGGCGCGCGTGATCTTGCGGGTGACAAACGTTTCGCCCCGCTGCGGCGACTCGTGATTGAACAGGATGCCGTTGCAGGCATAGATGCCGTAGGCCTCGCGATAGTTCACCGTGATCCAGTAGGCATAGAGCTTGGCCACCGCGTAGGGCGAGCGCGGATAGAATGGCGTCTTCTCGCTCTGCGGAGTCTCCTGCACCAGCCCGTAGAGTTCCGAGGTCGAGGCCTGATAGAAGCGCGTGACCTTGTCGAGGCCGGCGATGCGAATCGCCTCCAGCAGCCGCAGCGTGCCTAGCGCATCGGAGTTCGCCGTGTACTCCGGCTCCTCGAACGACACTTTGACGTGGCTTTGCGCCGCCAGATTGTAAATCTCCTCCGGCTTCACCTCCTGCACGATGCGAATCAGCACGCTCGAATCGGTAAGGTCGCCGTAGTGCAGCGTGAAGTGGCGGCCCTGCTTGTGCGGGTCTTCGTAGAGGTGATCGATACGATTGGTATTGAACAGCGAGGTGCGGCGCTTGATGCCGTGCACCTCATAACCCTTGGCGAGCAACAGCTCGGCCAGATACGCGCCGTCCTGGCCTGTTACACCCGTGATGAGGGCACGCTTCATAGCGCATCTGCTCCGTGGTGCGGCGTCGCTGGAAGGCCAGCGCGGGGAAAGAATCCGTTTGCGAAGTAACTGCCCGCCGGAGCGGCAGTCAAACGTGGGTCTCTACAAAGGAACGAAAGTAGTCGAGGCTGAGCTTCAGCCCTGTTTCAAGATCGATCTTCGGCTCCCAGCCGAAGAGCCGCCGGGCCTTGCCGATATCCGGCTGCCGCTGCATGGGATCGTCGGAGGGCAGGGGCGCAAAGCGTATCTTGCTCTTCGATCCGGTTATGCGGATCACGGCTTTGGCGCAGTCGAGAATCGTCCACTCGTTCGGATTGCCCACATTCACCGGAAGATGTTCGTCGGTGCGCGAAAGGCCGAGAATGCCTTCGACCTCATCGGTGACATAGCAGAAGCTGCGCGTCTGCCCGCCATCGCCATACACCGTGATGTCTTCGCCGCGCAGCGCCTGAATCATGAAGTTTGAAATGACGCGGCCGTCGTCGCGCTGCAACCGCGGTCCGTAGGTGTTAAAGATGCGCACCAGCCGCGTGTCCACGCTGTAGTAGCGGTGATAGGCCATCACCAGCGCCTCTGAGAATCGTTTGGCCTCGTCATAGACCGAGCGCGGCCCCACCGGGTTGACATGGCCCCAGTAGTCTTCCGTCTGCGGATG
>DASQSP010000171.1:0-2508 GCA_035642355.1 Occallatibacter sp. | reverse complement strand
GCTTTGCGTTGCGCGGGGACGAACGCGCGGAGCGCGTTCGCCGCGCGTTCCCCCGGGGAGGAGTGTGATTCACTGGTGTACAACAATGACTCTTTCTCGGGGGGTGATTCAGTGACTCACTCCCGCCTGGAAACGCCTGTGGCGCAGGGGGAAGTCGTGCATCGCTCCACCACACGCTAACACTCTCCGCCCCGACGAGGCAGAGAGGGGGCGGCCGGCGCCCGGGCGTTCCGATCGTCGCGAATGGACGATTGGCTCTTTCACGATGTCAAAGAGCGGGTGGTCGAGAAAGGCTACCACAGCACCCCTCAGGTGACGGCCTCGAACAGCCGGACGCCGTCGTTGGGCCTATGGCAGGTTAAATCTCAGGGGAATTTCACGGCATTAGGTAGCAAGCTCACCTAGTGGCGGCTGCTACAGAAGACTGGGGAACGCGCCTGCGGAAGCAAAGCGGCAGTCTTATGCCGCTACAAGGGCGGCACGATCGGTCAAAGCACCCGCCTCAAAACCGACGCGGCAATTGATCTGCCTGCTCCGCCATCTGGTCGTAGTTCTCAGCGACATCTCGCAGCCCCTTCCTGACGTGCTCATCTTTCATCTCTCCCGCTTGGGCGCGCACTTCTTCAGCACGATTACGCCAGTAACCAGAATCGTAAGGATACGACATGCCGTATCATATAGACCGGAAACGGGGTGATCTAAACCTGGGCGGTG
The DNA here is from genome assembly GCA_035642355.1 of Occallatibacter sp. Classification (GTDB taxonomy): domain Bacteria; phylum Acidobacteriota; class Terriglobia; order Terriglobales; family Acidobacteriaceae; genus Telmatobacter. The sequence continues at coordinate 1,794 of DASQSP010000171.1, read as the reverse complement.
CAGTAACCTATGATTGCCACAGCACAACCATCGGTATCTGGCACCTAGGTGAGCTTGCTACCTAATGCCGGAATTTCAGGTCTCGCGAAGGAAGCGCAGGATATCGGCGTGGAGGCGGTCCATGTGCGTGAACATCAGCCCGTGCGGCGCCCCCTCGTAGACGAGGAAACGGCATGTAGGGATGAGGTGGGCCGACGGGTTCCCGGTGAGCTCGATGGGCGCGGAGCGGTCGCGGTTGCCGTGGATGACCAGCGCAGGAACCTCGATCCGTTGCATCTCGGCGCGGAAGTCCTCGTCCACCATGGCGCGGCTGCAGGCGAGAGCGACGGGAAGCGTGCCCCGGAGCACAAGATTGGTGCCCCATTGCATCATCGCCGGGGAGGTTTCGGGAATGAAAAAGGGTGCAATCGCATCAGCGACCCATCGCGGATAGTCGCGGCGCCATTGATCCCAGAGCGCCTCGAATTCGCGGCGCGGCACCCCATTCGGGTTGTCATCCGTCCGGCACAGCATGGGCGTCATCGGCGCCAGCAGGACAATGCGCGCGACCCGGTCGCTCCCGTGCCGGCTGAGATAGCGCACGATCTCGCCGCCCGCCATGGAATGGCCGATCAGGGTGAGCCCTCGGAGGTCGAGCTTGTCGATCAGCGCCGCGACATCATCGGCGAAGGTGTCGTGATCGTAGCCGCGGCCGGGCTGGTCGGAGCGACCGTGACCGCGCCGGTCGAAGCCGATGCAACGGAAGCCCTGGTCGACGAAGGCCACCATCTGGTAGTCCCACATCTCCGTGCCGAGGGCGAGGCTGTTGAGAAACAGCATCGGCGCTCCCTCTCCCCATTGTCGCCAGAAGAGCTGAGTGCCGTCCCTGGCTGCGATGAAAGGCATTTGGGCGTCTCCTCGACAGGCTCTGCTCTTGGGTTCCGACGGAGCAAATCATGTCGAGGCGCGCACGACGTGTCGATTACCCGACAGGTAGTGGAAACATTGCGGCGGCGCTCGCCAGGCGAAGGCGCGCAGCACCTTCGTCCGTGGTGCCGTTCCCCTACCTACGGCGCTTCTAGCCTTCTGTGCAGCTCACGCTTATTACGCGCGGCCCCGGGGTTTAGAACTGTGACATGAGGATGATGCATCCTCACAGCCTCGGGCCGAAGCGGTACACGGATATAGTCGCCGAGTTGCCACAAGGCGCTCTGGTCGTTGAAGTTCTCGCTGCCAAACCAGCCATCTTGGCCGCCGAGCAACACCATCAGGTTCGCATCCGGATCCGATAAGTCCGAAATATGCCGCGCACACGAACCGAAGCTGGCTTGATGCGGCCGGGTACCGAGCCGGTGCCCTGTCTTATGAACGGTGTTATTGCTGCCTTCCGCTGCGAAATCCGCCATCCGATATCGCCGGCCGATCAGCGGCAGACGACCCAGCGGATGCTTCAGCCCAATTCGATGGAATTTGCCCCAATCGCCATAGCGCTCGAGCTTTGCGGCTGACGGCCCCAGGGCATGAGCCACAGCCCCCTTGAACCGATCGGCCGGAATGGCGCGCAGATCCTCCGTGATCAACGATTGCGACATCCATACCGCGTCATAAGCGCGAAGTGGCCCAAGCCCCAGGTGGCAAATTACTTCGCCTAGCAGCAGTTCGAAGGCAAGCGCGCCCTCCGATTTCCGTCCATAGCATCCATCCCAGCCGGTCAAGACCGCCAGCAAGCGCCGCTGGCGCGCCCGCCACGGGCGGGGTGCGATTTGCAGCAGCAGATCGCGCAGTATCAGGCTCCGTCGTGCCAGCACATCCATT
>DASQSP010000170.1:0-17878 GCA_035642355.1 Occallatibacter sp. | reverse complement strand
CGGCCCGGCAAGCCGAAAACATAGACCTGAAACGGGAAATTGGGGATGGGCTCATCTGTTCCTGGCTCCCGTGGTCCGCTCTCCCTGTTTTCCCTAGCCCTGCCCCTGCCGAGAAAAACGCTATGAGCGACACACTCCTAGACAATGGCGAGTACGACGATCGACCACGCGAGAACGAATGGATGCTCGTCGGCGAGTTTCGCGAACCATTCGCGGATAGCTTTCATAGCCCACGATCATAACGAGGCCGGGCAATAAGGGCAAAGAGAATTCCGGGGATCGCGTGGCTCGGTAGGGATGATGGGGACTGCACGGGCAGCCAAGGGGAAGTCTCACTCTTTCCCCAGACGACGCGGAAGGGATGGGTGACCTCAACCAACGTCAGGCGTGGATGACGTCTTTTGCCAGCATTTGCTTGATGCCTCTTAGGGCTTGTCTTGTGCGCTCTTCGTTTTCGATCAGGGAGAAGCGGACGTGGCTGTCGCCGTAGTCGCCGAAGCCTATGCCGGGGCTTACGGCTACTTTGGCTTCTGTCAGTAACCGCTTGGAAAACTCCAAGGAGCCAAGAGCCTGGAAGGCCGCGGGGATTTGGGCCCAGACAAACATGGTCGCCTTGGGCGACGGGACGTGCCAGCTGGCTTTGTTGAGGCCCTCGATGAGGACGTCGCGGCGGCGCTGATAGGTGTCGCGTATCTCGGCGACGCAATCCTGGGGGCCTTCCAAAGCCAGAATGGATGCGACCTGAATGGGCGTGAAGGTGCCGTAGTCGAAGTAGGACTTGAGGCGGCCGAGGGCGTTGACGAGGACCGGGTTGCCGACCATGAAGCCGACGCGCCAGCCGGGCATGTTGTAACTCTTGGACAGAGTGAAGAACTCGACGGCGACATCTTTTGCGCCGGGGACCTGGAGGACGGAGGGCGGCTGGTAGCCGTCAAAGGCGATGTCGGCGTAGGCGAGGTCGTGGATGAGGTGGAAGCCGTATTGGCGGGCGAGCGCGACGAGGCGGGCGAGGAAAGGCAGGTCCACGGTTTGGGTGGTGGGGTTGGAGGGGAAGTTGACGATGAGGGCCTTGGGGCGCGGAACCATGCGGGGGATGAGGTCTTCGAGCTGAGCAAGGAACGAATCGGTATCGACGATGGGGACGGAGACGACGTGAGCGCCGGCGATGACGGGGCCGTAGATGTGGATGGGGTAGCTGGGGTTGGGGACGAGCACGGTGTCGCGGGAGTCGAGGATGGCGAGGCAGAGGTGGGCGATGCCCTCCTTGGAGCCGATGGTGACGATGGCCTCGGTATTGGGGTCGAGGTCGACGTTGTAGCGGGACTTGTACCAGTTGCAGATGGCCTTGCGCAGGCGGGGGATTCCCTTGGAGACGGAGTAGCGATGGGTGACGGGCTTTTGCGCGGCCTCGATCATCTTGTCGACGATGTGTTTGGGCGTGGCTCCGTCGGGGTTGCCCATGCCGAAGTCGATGATGTCTTCTCCGCGGCGGCGGGCGGCCATTTTCATGTCGCCGGTGATGTTGAAGACGTAGGCGGGAAGGCGCTGAATGCGGCTGAACTCTTCCATGATGACTCCAGTGTAAGGCGAGTGGTCAGTGTTCAGTGGTCAGTGATCGCGCACAGCATTGTGTGAGGGATCTGGAGCGAAACTGCACAGAGATGTGGGATGAGGTGAGTCTGAGTTCAGGCGGAGGGGACGCTGCGCGTGTTTCCCAGGTCTCAAAAGCGAGACCTGGGGCACCCATGTTCGTGGATTGCCGCGGCGGGGTTGTGATTGCACTTAGTTGCCGGTGGTGATTACTACGCGGAAGCGGGCTTTGCCGCTCATCATGCGGTCGTAGGCTTCCTCGGCTTTTTCGAGGGGGTAGGTTTCGACCATGGGCTTGATGCCGGCGAGGGCGCTGAAGTTGAGGGTGTCTTCAGAGTCCATGCCGGTGCCGGAGGGCCAGCCGGCCACGGTGCGGCGGCCGAGCAGCATGGGAAAAGGGTTGAGGACGAGGGGGCCGTCAGGCGCGCCGACGAGGATGAAGCGGCCGTTGGGGGCGAGGCCGTCGAGCACCCACTCGAGGGCCTTGGCGCTGGTGACGGTGGAGAGAATGACATTTGCTCCGCCGATTTTCTTGAGTTCGGCGGCGGGGTTCTGGGTGGTGGTGTCGATATAGATGTGCGCGCCGAGTTGTTTGGCGAGGGGGGCTTTGTCTTGTCCGCGGGCGATGGCGACGGTTCGGTAGCCGCTTTTGGCGGCGTATTGGACGGCGAGATGGCCGAGGCCGCCGATGCCGAGGATGGCGACGGTGTCTCCGGGGCGGGCGCCGGAGTTGCGCAGGCTGTTGAAGGTGGTGACGCCGGCGCAAAGGAGCGGAGCGGCATCGACGCCGGAGAGATCGTCGGGGACGAGGGCGAGGGCGTTGGCGGGGGCGAGGACGTAGTCGGCATAGCCGCCGTCAAAGCTGATGCCGGAGATGAGGCCGTTTTCGCAGAGCATGAAGTCGCCGCGGCGGCAGGGGATGCAGTAGTTGCAGTGGCCGCCGTGCCAGCCGAGACCGACGCGCTGGCCGGGCTTGAAGAGCGGGACATCGGCGGCGACCGCATCGACGACGCCGGCGATCTCGTGGCCGGGGATGCGCGGATATTGGATGCCGGGCCAGTGGCCGAGCTTGGTGAGCGAGTCGCTGTGGCAAACGCCGCAGGCCTGGACGCGGATTCGGACGTGGCCGGGGCCGGGCTCGGGGAAGGTTTTCTGGACGAGTTGAAATGCTCCGCCGGCGGCGGAGACCTGCATAGCGCGGCCTGTAACAGTAGACATGAGAAGTATTCTCCTCTGCGTTGGATGATGGCGTACGCCGAGAGCCGCAGAAATTCTGGGCGGCGATGGAGTGCTGGCTGCTGGCGCTGGAATGAAAAAGCTCAGTGCCGCATGCTCCCTGAGACTCTACTCCCCTTCGGCCCGCTCTCGAAATCTATACTTGTGGAGACATGCGTGAATTTTTACCTGTAGACGAGCAACTTGACCTGCTGCAGAAGGGCGCGGCGGAGATTATCCGCGTGGCGGACCTGCGCGAGCGGCTGGAAGAGAGCCGCAAGACGGGGCGGCCGCTGCGCGTGAAGGCGGGGTTTGACCCGACCGCGCCGGACCTGCACCTGGGGCACACGGTGCTGATGCGCAAGCTCCGGCACTTTCAGCAACTGGGGCACACGGTGATTTTTCTGATCGGCGATTTTACGTCGCTGATTGGCGACCCGACGGGGCGCAACGTGACGCGGAAGCCGCTAACGCGCGAACAGATTGACGCGAACGCCGAGACCTATAAAGAACAAGTCTTCAAGATTCTGGACGAGGCCGCGACCGAGGTTCGTTATAACTCGGAGTGGCTGGGAAAGCTGGGCTATGAGCAGACGATTCGGCTGACGGCGCACTTTACGGTGAGCCAGATGCTTGAGCGGGACGACTTTCACAAGCGCTACCAGGCGGAGCAGCCGATCAGCCTGCACGAGATGCTGTATCCGGTGATGCAGGGGTATGACTCGGTGGCTCTCGAATGCGATGTGGAGCTGGGCGGGACCGACCAGAAATTCAATTTGCTGTGCGGGCGCGAGCTGCAGCGGCACTATGGGCAGAAGCCGCAGATTGTGCTGATGACGCCGATTCTGGAGGGGCTGGACGGCGTGCAGAAGATGTCGAAGTCGCTCAACAATGCGATCGGCATCAACGAGCCGCCGGCGGAGATGTATGGGAAGCTGATGTCGATCAGCGATGACCTGATGTGGAAGTATTTTCTGTTTCTCACGGACCTGCGCGGGTCGGAGATTGATGCGATCAAGGCTGAGGTTGCGGCGGGTGCGACGCATCCGATGGATGTGAAGAAGCGGCTGGCGCGGACGATTGTGGCGGATTTTCATGGAGAGGCCGCGGCCGTGAGCGCTGACGAGAACTGGGCGCGGATGTTTCAGCAGGGAGCGGTGAGCGAGGATCTCGAAGAGGTTTTGATCCCGTATGCGGATGTGGCGGGGTCAGAGGCGAATCAGGTGCGGCTGCCGAAGCTGCTGGTGGCGCTGGGGCTGGCGGCGAGCGGCGCGGAGGCGACGCGGAAGATTGCCGAGAACGCTGTGAAGCTGGATGGCGAGGCTGCCGAGGGCGCGCTGATTTCGGTCAGTTCCCTGCCGGCGCGGATTGTGGTGCGGCTGGGGAAGCGGGCTAAGCTGGCGGTGATTTCGTAAGGCCGCTTGACTGAGATGCAGGGGGACAGGGGCCGAAGCCCCACGCTCCCTCCGCTCGTTCATGCGATTGCACTGGGGGGATGAGCAGTTCGCCGTGGTCAGTGATTAGGTTTGTGATTTCCCAGGTCAGAGGTTGCAGTCGCGGGTGGGATCGAGGCCGCAGGGATAGCTGGCCAGATACCACGAGGCGAAGAAGAGCAGGGCGATGGCGGCCAGGGACCAGAGGAACATGCGGACGGGAAGCGTGGAAGCGAGCGCGATGGGCGTCCGCTGCGCATGGGCGTGCGCGGACTGGCTCGGTTGGGGCCAGGCGAAGAAGATTCCGCTGACCAGGCAGACGCAGGCGGCGAAGCCGAGGTGGAGCAGGGCGAGAACGATGCGGTCCTGAATGCGGGTACCGGGGACGAAGAAGGCGTTGATGGCCGCGGCGTAGAGCGCCACGATGGAGCCGAAGAATGAGAGGGCGCGCGTGAGATCGAGGAGCATGGTATGCCTCCGTGCGGCGTGCGGTGCGCGAAAGAACAACCGCAGATCCTTCGCCGCGGCGGACGGCCTTCGCGAAGTATGACACTTCCAAAAATCGATGATGAGATACCGGCGCTACGAGGGGTAGCCGCCGGTGATGTAGCCCTCCAGTGCGCCGATGGCCTGTTGCTGGCTGCTGATGACCCACTTGACGAGGTCACCAATCGAGATGAGGCCGACGAGGCGGTCGCGGTCGAGGACAGGGAGGTGGCGGAAGCGGTGGCCGGTCATGAGGGCCATGCACTCGTCAACGGTATGCTGCGGGGTGACGGAGCGGACGGGAGTGGTCATGATCTGGTCGACGCGGGTTTCTTTGGAGGTGTGGCCGACGAGGGCGCACTTGCGGGCGTAGTCGCGCTCGGAGAGGATGCCGAGGACGGTGCCGCCGGGGCAGTCGCCGGAACAGACGAGGAGCGCGCCGATGTCGTTCTCGGCCATGATTTCGAGGGCCTCGTAGACGGTATGGTCGGGCTCGATGGACAGAATCCGGTTCTGGGGCTTGCCTTTCAACACCATGCCAATCGTGTCGTCGATGTGCATTGCCTTCCTCCGTGGATTGGGCCGACCCTGGGGGATGGCCCCTGGCGTTATGGAGAGGCAGTGTAACGCGAATTCGGGACGATTGTCGCTAGTTGATTGGAAAATCTGCGGGCTCCATGTCGGGTTCGGTCCAGAGGAGGATGGCCTGGGGGAGGGTGAGAAACAGCGCGATCGTGATGAGCGAGAGGCCGTAGTACAACTGATCGGGGGCCATGGGCGGCCAGTTGCGCAGGCGCGGGACGATGATGCGCATGGAAGCGACAAGGGATTGGAGGACGACGGCGATTCCGATGGCCTGATAGGCGAGGTAGTGGGCGCGGTCGCGCTGGTTCAACTCGCGCTCGTCGTTGCGATAGGCGCTCTCGTCCGCGGAGAGCACGGGCTGGTAGACGCGCAGCTTGAGCAGCAGGAGCGGCGGCGGTATGTCGGCCTGGCGGGGCGGCTTGCCGTTGAAGGGTTTGACGAGACCTCCGGTGTAGTAGCCGCCGAGAAAGAAGCGGCAGGCCAGCATTGCCGCCCAGAAGACGTAGGCGCCGGTGCCGCGCCAGTGGGTGAAATACCAGAGGACAGCAATGATGACGGCCAAAGCGGCGTAAATGGCGACGACGAGGGCGCGGCGATGAGTGCGCCGGGCCATGTCGATGCGGCGGCCCATGAGGACGAGTTCGGCTCTCACTGAGAGGCCTCCATGTCGGGTTCGGTCCAAAGGAGAATGGCTTGAGGGAGGGTACATGAAAACACCCATCCGACCTGCAGTATGCAAAAGATGACTTGGTCCACCGACATTCCTAAATGGCTTAATGAGCTAAGTGACGCCGGCATAAGGTCCCGATTCAAATTATAAAAATCGATAATCAGTCCCAAGCAAACCAGACTGCCTAGATGCCTAAACGCGATGAAGTGCGAGTAATCGCGGCGACGAATCGCTCGCTCGTCATTGCTTAAATCGCGTGGGTCACCAATCTCCGGATAGAAGAGTCGCGAGAAAAAGCTGCGTTTCTTACGAGTATTACGTTCGAGGATTTCGTTCCCATCGAATGGGTCGACCAAACCCCTTGAACCAAAGAGGAAATATTTTCCGTGGTATTGGCCTCCGATGAATAAGTTGGCAGCTAATCCGAAGTTGATGGCAATGAATGCCGCAGCGGTCCCCGTTCGATTTCTCATCCACGCTAATGTCATGAGCGCAGCAAGTGTGCCGTACAAGATCGCGACCAGCCAGCGACGGTTAGTCCTTGGGGCCATATCGATTTTGATCACCAAAAGATTAAGCTCTGTTTTCATCTCGTGTCCTTAGAACCTTGTCCGTCTTCCTGCACGGATTGTGCTCCGTTCTTGCCGTAGAGCTGTTCGCTTAAAAGCTTGAATGGCTCGGTGGAGAAGATGGCTTCGACGGGGAGGGCGAAGTAGGCGGTGATTTGGAAGGCGAGCTTGAGGCTGGGTCCGTAGTCGCCGCGTTCTAAAAATCCGATCGTCTGGTAGTTGACGCCAACGGCGTCAGCCAGGGCCTGGCGGCTGATGCCGCGCTCGGCGCGCAGGACGGCGATGCGGTTGTAGAGGCCGCTTTCGCCGGGGGGTGATGTGTTTCCCTGCATTGCGATATATTGCGTTAACGCAACAATCTTGTCAAGAAAGAAAACGACAACGCCTTGGGACTTCTTGCAACGGGCGAGGTTTCATCCCCGGTCTCAGAAGCGAGACCGGGGGCACCCGGCCGCAAGGTTCGTGCTTTCCCTGGTCTGAGAAGCGAGACCTGGGGCACCCATGACCGCGGGGATGGATGCAGCATGAAGAGCAACCGCGGGTCCTTCGACTCCCGACGCCCGCTGCGCGGACTCCGGTCGCTCAGGATGACATCCGTTGGTTGAGATTGTGCTTTCCCACCCATTATCGTGCTCAGGATGGCATTGGCTGGGTGAGGGGCTTGCTTTCCCAGGTCTGAGAATCCAGACCTGGGGCACCCATGGTCGCGGAGATCGAGGAGGCGGATTATTCTTGGGCGCTACTGGCTTAGGGCGAAGGTGCGGGCGGCTTCCAGCAGCCTGGCGACGGCCTCTTTGGATATGGACTCGGTGTAGATGCGCATGAGGGGTTCGGTGCCGCTGGCGCGGAAGAGGAGCCAGGTTTCAGCGGCGTTTTTCTTTTGCTTTGCTTCGGGATTATCCAGGAAAAACTTTACGCCGTCGAGGTTCTCCTGGCGGAGGATGGGCATGCCCGCGATGGAGGTGTCGCCGACGGGGAGTGCGCGGGCTTTGGCGATGGCGGCGTTCTTGAGGTCGTCGGGGATGTGGAGGTCGATGCGGCCGTAGTGGTGCTCGCCGTACTCGGACTGGAGGTCCTGGACGAGCTGGCCGAGGGTCTTTTTCTCGTCGGCCATGACGTTGGCGAGGAGGAGAGCGTTGAGCAGGCCATCCCTTTCCGGCAGGTGGCGCTGGAAGCCGATGCCGCCCGACTCCTCGCCGCCCATGAGGATTTCGCGTTCCAGCATGAGGTCGCAGACGTATTTGAAGCCGATGCCGTGCTCGATGAGTTCGCGGTTGTGTTTGGCGCAGATGCGGTCGAGCATTTTGGTGGTGTTGAAGGCGCGGGTGACGGCGCCGGGCCAGTTTTTGCGGCGGAGGGCCCAGCTCAAGAGGACGGCGAAGATTTTGTGGGGATCGACGAAGTTGCCGTGCTCGTCGGTGGCTCCGATGCGGTCGGCGTCGCCGTCCGTACAGAGGCCGGCGTGGCAGTGGTGCTGGACGGCGGCTTCTCCGAGGGCGCGGATGTGCGGCTCAATCGGCTCGGGGTTGATGCCGGGGAAGAGCGGGTCGGCGTTGCCGCGAATCTGGATGTGATCGACGCCGATGCGGGTGAAGGTGTCGGCGAGAATGGTGCCGCCGGCGCCGTACATGGAGTCGATGGCGAACTTCATGCCGGATTTGGCGATAAGGTCGAGGTCGGCGAAGGTTTCGATGGCCTGGAGGTAGGGCGGCAGGAAGTCGATCTCGGTGATGGGCGCGGGTGTGGCGGCGCGCGGCGCGGGCTTGCCGAGATAGGTCTCAATGGCGGCGATGATGGAGGGCTTGCCGGAGCCGCCGTACCAGGCCTTGTATTTAACGCCGTTCCACTGCGCTGGATTGTGGGATGACGTAATCATGATGCCGCCGGCCGCGCCGCGCTCGCGGACGGCGTAACTCAGCGCTGGCGTGGGCGTGATGCCGTTGGCGATGGCGACGGGGATGCCGCTGGTGGCGACGACTTGAGCGCAGGCGAGAGCGAATGCTTTGGAGCCGAAGCGTGTGTCATAGCCGATGCAGAGGCCCTTGGCTGGATTTTCGTGTGCGTGGATGTAGGCGGCGATGGCTTCGGCGGCGGTGCGGACGTTCGAGAAGGTGAAGTCGTCGGCGATGACGCCGCGCCAGCCGTCGGTGCCGAATTTGATTTGGGGGTGAGGCATGTTGGGTACTTACACTCTCCGATAATCAGAGTAATGGAAAAGCGCGGCGTGGCCGAACAGCGAACTTAACGGGCGTTGCCATTGGATAGATATGAGGTTACATAAATTGTTAGACTTCAGTCGGCGGATCTTCAAATTGATTGGAGTCTGGCAGCATACTTCGATGCAGAATGCGGATGATGAGGATGCCGTCTTCATGGAGGCGATAGAAGAGGACGTGCCGCTCTTTTTCAAATCGATGGAGGCCGGGGCGAATCTCGTCGCATGGTCTGCCGAGCAGTGGATTTTCCGCAAGCAGAATGGCGCAGATTTGCAATGCACTGAGGTAGCGTTCCGTTTGAGCGGAGCCCCACGTCTCCAAGCTGTAAGCGCCGATTCGCAGCAGGTCTGCGCGAGCGCTGCGTGAAAAACGAGGACTGCCCAAGGCTACGCGATCCCCTTAGCCAGCCGGAGCGTTTCACGAACCTGAGCGAAGACATCGCCTTCGGCGATTCCGCTGGCTTCGCCTTCGTCGATAGCCGAGCGCAGGACCTCCAGTTTGGCCTCGTAGACGCGCTCCTCACGCTCCAGTGTGCGCAGCGCGGCGCGCACCACCTCGCTCGCGTTCTCGAAGCGCCCACTCGCAATGCGCGCCAGAACGAACTGCTCGAGCTCCTGGGTGAGATTGACGTTGCGGGTTGGCATGCGGTCCTCCGTGGGTGATGCGATCAGAGATTGCTGGAGGAAAGCGTATCACGGAATTAGCAATCTTTGCCAATTGACTTGCCATGGATGACATCTGCGTCGGGTTCGAGGTCTCGCTGCGCGGCTCCATATAGACAAATTTGGATGAGGTGGCTGCGGCTACGATCCGTTGATTCTGTTCACGTAATTTGTTGCACTTGGAATTTGAATCCGCCCACCCAGAGGCGTGCGGATTGAAGCGGAGCCTTCTCTATGTTCTGGTTAGAGGAGGTCGCTGCGGCCGGAGAGGCCTAGTTCCTTGACGATCTTGCCGACGTCCTGAGAGTGGTCGCGGTGAACGATGAGCAGCGCATCTTCCGTGTCGACGATGACGAGGTTCTCGACGCCGACCAGGGCGACGAACTTGCGCGGGCTATAGATGTAGTTGTTGCCGGCCTCGATGGCGAGGTGGCCCTCGGTGTCGGCTACGTTGCCGTCGCCGTCGCCGCGCAGGCGGGACTCCAACTGGTACTCGTAGAGCGAGGCCCAGGAGCCGAGATCGTTCCAACTGAACTCGGCGGGCAGGCAGTAGAGGTGGGAGAGGTGCTCGCCCTTGGCGGAGCGGGGCTCGAGGACGGCGTAGTCGACGGAGATGTTTTCGCACTTGGCGTAGAGCTTGCGGAAGACCGCGTCGAACTGGGGGGTTCCGTAGGCGGCGGCGATGGCTTCGAGCAGCGGCGCGGTCTCAGGCAGATGCTCGCGGACGGCGTTGGCGAGGGTGCGCGCGGACCAGAGGAACATGCCGGAGTTCCAGAAGTAGTTGCCTGCGGCGACGAACTCCTCGGCGCGATGCTGGTTGGGCTTCTCCGTAAAGCGGCGGACGTGGAGCGCGTCGCCGCCGCTGGTGTAGTCGCCGGTTTCGATGTAGCCGTAACCGGTTTCGGCGCGGGTGGGCTCGATGCCGAGGACGACGATGTTGTCTCCGGCGGCGGCCAGATCGATGCCCCGCTGCAGGGCCTTCAGGAAACGCGGCTCGTCGGCGATGACGTGGTCGGAGGGAAAGACGCCGAGGACGGCGTCGGGATTCTGGCGCTCAATGAGAAAGGCGGCAAGGCCGCAGGCGGGCGCGGTGTTGCGGGCGACCGGCTCCTGAATGATTTGCTGGGCGGGGATACCGGAGAGCTGATCGGCGATTTCGCCGGAGAGGTATTCGTTGGTGATGACCCAGGCGTGGCTCTGCGCGGCCAGCGGCTTGAGTCGCTCGACGGTTTGCTGGATCATGGAGCGCTCGCCATCGAGGGCGAGAACCTGCTTGGCGTGGGCGCGGCGGGAGCGCGGCCAGAAGCGGGTGCCGCTGCCGCCGGCGAGGATCACGGGACGAAAATCGATCGGGCTCGACATGGAAAACCCATCGTACCGGACGGATGCTGTTTTTGCACAGAGGCTTGGGGGAATTCGTTGCGGGAGGCGGGACGGTGCGAAGGTAGACGCATCGCGATGATAGCGGAGGCCCGAAAACATTCTCGGTTTCCCAGGTCTTCCGCCGCGGCGGACGAGACCTGGGGCACCCATTTTCTGATTGACTGAGGCTGCGCGCCGGCTGGGTGGGGTTCGTGCTTTCCCAGGTTAGGCGCAAAGTACGCGCCGAACCTGGGGCACCCATTTTCGTGGGGATTGATGCGGCGCTACTACTTGAGGGAGGTGAGGAACTCGCCGATGCGGCGGGTGCCTTCGTCGATGTTGGCCCTGGTGACGGGGTAGGAGAGGCGAATGTGCTCGGCGGTGCCGAAGGCCTCGCCGGGGACGGTGACGACATGGGCCTCATGCAGCAGGCGGGTCGCCAACTCGGTGGCGGATTTGATGCCGCCCTTGCCGATGTAGGCCGAGACGTTGGGGTAGACGTAGAAGGCTCCTTCGGGTTTGGTGCAGGTGACGCCGGGAATTTCCGCGAGCCTGGCGAGCATGTGGTCGCGCAGGCCGATGAACTCGGCGCGGAACTCGGCGACGCAATCCTGGGGGCCGGCGACGGCGGCGATGGCGCCCTTTTGCACGAAGCTGGTGGCGTTGGAGGTTTGCTGCGACTGGAGCTTGCTGAGGTTGGCGATGATGGCTTTTGGAGCCAGGGCGTAGCCGGCGCGCCAGCCGGTCATGGCGTAGGTCTTCGACAGCGAGCCGAGGACGACCATGTGCTCCTTGGCCCAGGTGAAGGAGCCGGCGGAGACGGGCCTGCCCGCATAGTTGAGGTAGACGTAGCACTCGTCCAAAAGGAGAAAAATGCCGCGCTCGTGGGCGAGGCGCACGATGCGCTCGAGGTCCTCGGCGGAGATGTTGGAGCCGGCGGGGTTGGAGGGCGAGTTGAGAATGATGGCTTTGGTGCGCGGGGTGATGGCGCGCTCGATGGCGTCGGCGGTGATGCGGAAGTTCTCCGACTCCTGGGTTTCGAGGAAGACGACCTTGCCGCCGGCGTACTGAATGATGTCCTTGAAGCTGACCCAGTAAGGTACGGGAAGAATGACTTCGTCCCCGTGGTCGACGAGGATCTGGACGGCGTTGAAGAGGGCGTGTTTTTCGCCGGTGGTGAAGATGGCTTCGTCAATGGCGTAGTCGGAGCCGAAGTCGCAGGCGTGGCGCTCGACGATGGCCTTGCGTACGTCGGGAATGCCGGGGACGACGGTGTAGCGGGTGAAGTTGGCCTCGATGGCGGCGATGGCAGCGTCTTTGATATGGCGCGGCGTGTTGAAGTGCGGCTCGCCCGCGCCGAAGTCGACGAGGTTGACGCCCTGGGCGCGCAGTTTGGCGGCCTCTGCGGCGACAGCCATGGTGGCGGAGACTTCAATGCGGCCGATGCGGTCGGCGAAGACTTTGGCGGAAGCGGCGACGGTCATGGTGGATTTATTGTTGCAGATTTTGGGGCGGCGCGAAACGGCTGCCGCCCGTTGGGAACCGGGCTAGTGGCGGTTTTCTGCGGAGCCTGCGGGTGCTGCTGGCAGATCGCCCTGGCCGAGTTTGCGGTGAAAGAAGGTGAGCACGATGCCGAGAAGGCTGTGCGCGAGCTCGGGGTCGTAGCGCGGGCCCTCGTCGCGCAGGAAGGCGTGCGCGCCGTTGACCTCGTGCCAGTTGAGGCGCAGGCCGAGTTCGTTGAGGCGCGCGAGGATTTTTGTGCGGCCTTCGAGGGAGATGTGCGGATCCTGGCGGCCCCAGATCATGAGCAGTTCGCCGTGGATGTCTTTGGCGCGCTCAAGGGAGTCGTCGTTCTTGCCTTCGCCGAGGCTGCCGGAGTGAATGTCGGTGGCGTAGAAGCAGGCTGCGCCGAGCACGTCGGGGTTCATGGCGGCGCGAAAGGCGAGATGGCCGCCGAGGCAGATGCCGAGCGCGCCGAGTTTGCCGGTGCAGTCCGGGCGCGCGGCGAGGTGATCGAGGACGGCGCGGGCGTCGGCGTCGTAGCTGGCGAGTTTCTTGGTGGTCTTGAGGGCGTTGCCGCGGTCGGAGCCGGCCTGATCGTAGGCGAGCACGGTGCCTGCGTGCTCGAACTCGTGGTAGACCTCGGGCATGGCGACGATGTAGCCGTGGCCCGCGAAAAAAGCGGCCATGCGGCGGATGGGCGCGGTGATCTGGAAGATTTCCGAGTAGAAGACGATGCCGGGATAGCGGCCGGGCGCGGAGGGGCGAACGATGTGCGTGCGCATGGGGCCGTTGGGGGTGTCGAGGGTGACGAATTCGTCGGTAATGACGATCATGGGGGCTCCTGATGCTGGCGAGGATTATGGTACGCCGGGAATGTTAAGGATCACGAGAGCAGACGGGTTTGGTAGTCGAGGCGGGCGAGGCGTGTGACGGCGCGCTTGTCGAAGGAGGCGAAGACTTCGCCGCCAAGCCAGCGGCCTTCATGGGCGATGACGCCGTCGGCGAAGTCACCGCCCGCGCGCAGGACGGCGAGACCGGCTTCGACGGCGGGGCGGTTGACGGCTACGTTGACGGTCTCCGCGAGGGCGGCGATGGAAGCGGAGATTTCCGCGGAGCCGAAGTTGTAGACACGGTCGAGTACCCAGGCGAATTCGCAGAGGCAGGAGAGCGGCACGGCGATGAGCTCGGCGGATTTGAGGAGCCGGGCTGCGGCTTCCGCCTGCTTGCGGTCGTCGCGGACGGCGGCGCGGACGAGGATGTTGGTGTCGGCGGTGATCTTCACTTTTGGCCGGCCCAGCCTTTGGCGGCGGCCTCATGGATTTCGTCGAGGGTGGCAACCTTCCTGGTTTTGCCGGAGAGCACGCCGAGGAAGCTGTCGATTTTGCCTGTGGGCTTGGCGGCGCGGACTACGCCGCGGCCGTTGGGCAGAAGTTCCAGATCGATTTTTTCACCGGGTTTGACGCCGAGGTGCTGGAGGATGTCGCGGCGGAAGGTGACTTGTCCGCGGGCTGTGACGGTGAGGCGGGCCATGGGAGTCTCCTGTGAGTATTGTAATGCATATTTGCATTATCGACAGAGCGACACATGAAACAGAGGCGGATGGCTTCTTTTTACGCGCCGTAGATGCGGGATTTCAGGCGCTTGAGGACGTTGGGGGGGACGAGGCCCGCGATGTCGCCGCCGAAGCTGAAGACTTCCTTGACCATGCGGGAGCTGACGAAGGAGTAGCGGCCGGCGGGCTGGAGGAAGACGGTTTCGAGCTCGGGGGCGAGGCGGCGGTTCATGAGGGCCATCTGGAACTCGTGCTCGTAGTCGGAGATGGCGCGGATGCCGCGGAGGACGGCGGTGGCGCCGAGGCGGCGGGCGAAGTCGACCATGAGGCCGTCAAAGGTGGCGACGGAGACGTTGCTGAGCGGAGCGGTCGACTCGCGGAGCATCTCGACGCGCTCGGCGACGGTGAAGATGGGGTTTTTGCCGGGGTTGTTGAGCACGGCGACGGTGAGGTGCTCAAAGAGCTTTGAGCCGCGGTGGATCAGGTCGATGTGACCGTTGGTCGGCGGGTCGAAGGTGCCGGGATAGAGGGCTTTGACGATCATGCAGGCTGGACCTGACTGGATTCTACGCCACCACCTGCGGTGGGGCTGGCTGCGCTGCGCGCCCTGGGGCGTTCGTGCTTTCCCAGGTCTCAGAAGCGAGACCTGGGGCACCCATGGTTGTGCGCGTGAAGCGGCGCGTGCTTTGGTCTAGTTGTGCTGGAGGGCTTGTTCGGGGGTCTGATGGGCGGCGCGGGAGGCGATGTAGATGGAGACGACGGTGATGTCGTCGGTTTGGCCGAAGCGCTGGGCGGCGGAGGCGATGTAGCGGGCCGACTCGTGGCTGACCTGGCGGGTGCGGTCGAAGCCGAAGAGCTCGCCGGCGGCGTTGGCGGCCTCGACGACGCCGTCGGAGAGGAAGACGAGGCGGTCTCCGCGGTTGAGCTGGAAGGTGGATTGCTCGTATTCAGAGTCGGCGATGACGCCGAGGGGCAGGCCGGGGAGCAGCTCAAGCTCGCGGCCGTCGCGATAGGGGCTGAGGTGGCCGGCGTTGGCGATGGTGACGGCGCCATCGGCGTAGATGCGAGCGCAGAGGCAGGTGGCGAAGCAGGGCGCGGCGTCGAGCTCGGGGACTGCGCCAGGCGCGGACACGGCGCCGAGGAGCACGCGGTTGAGATGGCTAAGGATGGTGGCGGGGTCGTGGGAGAGCTCGTTGCGCAACGCGCCGACCAGGGTGCTGGAGTTCATGGCGGCCTGCAGGCCTTTGCCGCTGACGTCGCCGACGACGAGGAGCAGGGATTCATCCTGCAGCGGGAGAACCTGGAAGAAGTCGCCGCCGACGCCGTGGATGGGCAGGTAGGCGCTCTCGAGCATGAAGTTCTTGTTGGATGGGAGCTGCGTGGGGATGAGCAGGGCCTGAACGCTGCGGGCGGCGGCGATTTCGGCGTTGGAGCGCTGCTCCTCCTGGCTGACCCGGATGAAGCGATAGAGGATGACGGCGATGAGGCTGGCCATGAATATCTGGTAGGTGAAGAAGCCGAGGCCGAATGAGACCGGGCCGACATTGAAGCGATTGATGGCGTAGTGTGCGGCGAGCCAGTTTTTGCCGACGGCATAGTTGACTAGGTTGGCGAGGAACTTGCCGGTGGCGGCGAGCAGGAAGGGAAAGAGGACAACTCCTGCCTCGGGGCGGCCCCTGCGCCAGGCGGCGGCGAGCATGACGACGGTTAGCAGGCAGAAGAGGACCTGCGCGGGGATGGAAAGGAAGTCGAACAGGCCGTCGAAATGGAGAGCCGAGGCGATGGGAATGACCAGCGCGAAGAGCTGCACGGCGCGCACAAATTTGCGGTGTGGGCTGGCGGTGAAGCGCAGGATGAATTCGAGGGTGACGGCGATGAAGACGCTGGAGATGCAGTTATCGAGGATGAGGGCGACGGGCGTGGAGTAGGCGGCCACAAGGCCGCCCATCTCAATGAGGCCTTGCAGCGAGAGCGAGACGCAGAGCAGCGCGAGCCAGAGATACTCGGCGTGATGGCGCTGGGTGAGGTAGAGCACCGCGCCGAGAAAAGCCACAGCGAAGCAAATGAGAGTGCTGAGAAGGAGCGAGAGGACGTACTTGAACCAGAGGCGGCTGGTATTGAGCTCAAGGTGGTCGGCGATTTGCTGCGGCGGGCCGAGTTCGGCGTGGGTGAGTGCGCCGGTGGCGGACGGAGGGCCGTCGATCCATCCGCGAATGGCGATGACGAAGCTGCCGTCGGGGGCGGGATGGGCCAGAGGCACGACGAAGGGATGGATCCAGTAGGTCGCGGGATGACCGGTCATGCCGCGGGTATGGCCGGCTTCAACGCCGTTGAGGTAGACGGCGAGCTCGCCGGAACTGTCGTTGGAGACGAGGAGGTCGAGAGGCAAGCTGCCGAGAGCCGCGAGCTGCCGGGGCGCGATGCGCAGGCGATACCAGGCGTAGCCGGAGTAAGGCGCAACACCCTGCGCGGTGAGCGGCTGGCCGAGCGAGACGCTGTGCCAGGAAGAATCGTCGAAGGCGGGATCGGCCCAGCGGGGATCGTCGCCGATCTGGAAGCGCCAGGGACCGTCGAGGGAGACGATGTTGCCGAACGAGCCCAGGGCGGGCGCATGGGCAGCGGTGGGATCGGGCGCGGTGACGGACTGCGCGGCGGCGGGCAGGAGGCAGATGAGGGCGAGCAGGCCGAAGAGCCAGGACTGGAAGCACCGCGTTGCTGCGCGCCGGGTGAGGGTCATGCGTGATTTCCAGTGTAGAGTACATTGAACCGGATCGATCAAGTTACGGATCGATGCTGTGTTGGGTTCCGATGCTAATAGAGGTCGGTGTCAATGCCGGCAATAAAGTGGATGCCGGGGATTGCGAACTTGCGGAGCGATTTGTCATGAGTGAGAAAGAGCTCAACGCCGTGTTCAGCCGCGCAGGCGAGGTGAATGGCATCGGCGGATTTGGCCGAAGTGGCGGCGCGGATGACGCTGTAGCGGTCGGCGGTGGAGGCCCCGAAGGGCACGAGTTCGACGCGGCCGCTGTCGAGGAAAAAGTGCCGCGTTCGCTCCACGCGGGTTAGAAAGCCAGTCTTGCGCGGCCCGGTAAGCACCTCGCCGAGCGTGAAAACGCTGGTGCAGAGTGTGTCGTTGCGCCGTTGCATTTGTTGCAGGATTGCCTTGACGCGGGGCGCAAAGGCCGGATTTCCTTCGAGGAGGTAAATGAAGAGCATCGCGTCCCAATAGACACGGCTCATGCACGATCTCCGGAAACCGAGCGCTCTTCAGACGGGAAGCTCAGCTCCTCGCGTTCGCGTTTCAAATAATCTTCTCCGCCGCCGAGCTGCCCGTAAGCGCCGGCGAGGATCCCGTAAAGATCGAGGAGCCCCTCGCCATTGGGAACGATCTTCTGCGGCACACCTTGGCTGCCCTGAGCGCCGAGGAGGCGATAGACAAACTGGACGGTGGTGCTGGGACCGCCTGATGCGGGGCCGCCGCGTTTCTCGATCAGCTCCAGTCCAGCTTCTGCCTGAAAACTGCGCGAGGAGAGAGTGGAAAAGACAGAGGGAGTGCGGTTGGTCCAGCCCAGCTCCCTGGCGACATTGCCGACCCGAATCTGCAAGACCTGCTCTCCGCGGGCGCGGGCGGGCAGAACGTAGTTTGAGATGACGTGCGTCTTCGTTTTGTCCGTCAGAGTCACATTCTGCCTCATACACAAATTACATTAACATGCATACATGATCTTTATAAAACAAGAAGTTGATGTACGGGCTGAAGCCCGTACCCTTCCCGTGGTGCGGATTGTTCGCCGAGTTCCTGAATGGTGTTTTGATTATGCGCCTGGGCGGGGAAATATTCCGCAAAGGAGCGCAAAGAATCGGAGCTTTGGAATCAGATACTTGCGTTCTTTCGATGGAAAAGCCGGTTGACAGCTCCATCCCCGCTTCCACAGACGTTCACCACACAAAAGCTAGTTGGCTACTCGCCAGGGAGAAACTGTGGCCCAGGTCTTGAGGCTCTCGGTGGCCCAGGCGGTGGACTTGTCTTTGTGG
>DASQSP010000169.1:0-5074 GCA_035642355.1 Occallatibacter sp. | reverse complement strand
TGCAGGCGGTGGGTGACGACGAGTGAACTGGTTTTGTAGACGTCGCGCTGCTTGATGACGAGATCGATGATGGTGGTTGAGGTGATAGGGTCGAGGCCGCCGGTGGGCGAGTCGTAGAGGATGAGCTCGGGCCTGGTGACGATAGCGCGGGCGATGGCGACACGGCGGCGCATGCCTCCGGAGAGCTCGGAGGGAAACTTGTCGAGGGTGTGCTCGAGTTCGACGAAGCGCAGGGCCTCGGTGACGCGGCGGTCAATTTCGTCTTCCTGGACGTGATCCTCCATGAGGCGGTAGCCGACGTTGTCGCGCACGGTGAGCGAGTCAAAGAGCGCGCCCTCCTGAAAGACCATGCCGGTGCGGGTGCGCAGGTGGAAGAGGTCTTGTTCCGCGGCGCATGCGATGTCGTGGCCGAAGATCTCGATGGAACCGGAGTCGGGGCGCAGCAGGCCGTTCGAGAGCTTGAGCAGCACGCTTTTTCCCACGCCGGCGGGGCCGAGGACGATGCGCGTCTCCGTGGGCGCGACCGTGAAGCTGATGTCGCGGAGCACGGGCGGGCCGTTGAATGCGATAGAGACGCCTTGAAAGGCGAGCACCGGCAGAGGCGCCGGAACGGCGAACGCGCCGGAAGCGGGCGGCGGAACTGCGCGCGTTACATCCATCGGGAGAAGAGGGTGATGATGATGCGGCTGAGCAGGACGTCAACGAAGAGGATGAGCACGGATGCGTTGACGACCGCCTGAATGGTGGAGCGACCCACGCCCTGCGTGCCGCCGGTGGTGCGCAGACCGTAGAAACAGCCGATGGAGCTGAGAATGTAACCGAAGAAGAGAGGCTTGATGAGACCCTGGATGATGTCGGGGAAGCGAATGTGCTCCCATGCCATGTTGAGGTACTGGGTGCCGTTTTGGTGATTCAGGAGAACGGTGACGATGCCGCCGCCGAAGATGCCGAAAGCGTCGGAGATGATGGTGAGGAAGAAGAGCATGAGGACGCTCGAGAAGATGCGCGGCGTAACCAGCTTGCGGATGGGGTCCACGCCGAGGGCGCGCATGGCGTCGATCTGCTCGGTGACGACCATGGAGCCGAGCTCGCTGGCCATGGAAGAGGCGTTGCGGCCGGAGACCATGATGCCGGTGAGCACAGGGCCAAGCTCACGGATCATGGTGAGCGATACGAATTGGCCGGTGACCGCGGTGGCGCCGAAGGACGAGAGCGTGGCGGCGGACTGCAGCGCGAGCACGCTGCCGGTGGAAAGGCCCGACAGCACCACGATCGACAGGGAGCCGACGCCGATGATGTCCGCTTGCATGAGGAAGTCGGTCCAGTAAATGGGCGGCTCGAAGAGATTCCTGACGGCCCGCAGGGAGAACAGGGAATAGTCCTGCACGGTCAGGACCAGTTGCTTGGCGGTGCTCTCGATCTTCTCGAACGCCATGGGCTTCCCGGCAGTGCAGTGGTCGCGGAGATTGAACTCCTGATACCCTCAGAATAGCGCATCTTCCGCAACGCCCGCCGCGGATTCAATTTGCGCCTGCCGCCTTGGTTGCATCTAACCCTATAAGGAGAGGCATACAATGCATAGCTTTCGCCTGCGCCTGATATTGGCGCTCGTTGCAAGTGTGACTGTTGTGTCGATTGCCTCGACCTACTTTGAGGTGCTGGCGCACAAGCACTTTTTGCGCGAGGATCTGGTGCTGCGTTCGAAGTGGATTGGCGTGAGCCTGCAGCCTTCGATTGAGCAGTCGCTGGCCACGGGCTTTGCGGATGCGCTCCCCGATTTTCTTGAGGTGGCCAGGAGCAAAACGGGTGTCGAGGCCCTGGCCATTTTCGACGCGCAGGGGCATCTGCTGTGTTCTGCTGGACCGCTGGCGCTGGTGGGCAGTGTGGGGGGCGCGCCGATTGAGCGCTCGCTGCGCAAGGGCGCGAATGTGAACCAGTTTGGAAGAACCGGCGGCGACCAATGGCTGGAGGAAGTGTTTCCGCTGCACAACGGCAACCAGTTGGAGGGTGCGCTGGTGCTGGTGTCGGATGCGAACTACATCCGCCGGGAAAGCTATGACCTGTGGCAGCGCAGCTTTTGGAGGATCGTCGCGCTGGTGGTGCTGATTGCCGCGATCACCTTTGCGATGGTGCGCTGGCTTTTGCTGCGGCCGCTGACGCGAGTGGCGGAGCGTCTGCGGCGGCTGCGCACCGGCGATGGACTTGAGACTGGTGGAGACGAACGCGAAGAGCTGAGCATCTTTACTCCGCTGGCCCGCGAAGTGGAGACGCTGACCGAGAGCCTGCTGGCCGCGCGCGCGTCGGCGGAGACCGAGGCCCGGCTGCGCGCCGCGGGTGAAAACCTGTGGACCGCGGAGCGTCTGGCGGTGCGGATGCGAGAGCAGGCCGGCGAGAGCCGCATCTTCGCCGTGTCGAATCGCGAGCCCTATGTTCATGTGCGGCAGGGACGCGAAATCGTGTGCGAGGTGCCGCCGAGCGGGCTGGTGACGGCGCTTGAGCCGGTGCTGCGCGCCTGCGACGGCGTGTGGGTGGCAAGCGGCAGCGGCAGCGCCGATGCGGAGATGGTGGATGAGTTCGACCGGCTGCGCGTGCCGCCGGACGATCCGCGCTATACGCTGCGGCGGGTGTGGATGAGCGCGGAGGAAGAGGCGCGCTACTACGACGGTTTTGCCAATGAGGGGCTGTGGCCGCTCTGCCATATTGCTCACACGCGGCCCACGTTCCGGCTGGACGACTGGGAATGCTACCAGCGCATCAATCAGCGATTCGCGGATGCGCTGCTGGAAGAGATGGAAGGCGCCGAGGCTCCGATCGTGTTTGCGCAGGACTACCACCTGGCGCTGCTGCCGCGGCTGGTGAAGGCGGCGCGCCCGGATGCCCGGGTGGCGATCTTCTGGCATATTCCGTGGCCCAATCCGGAGGCGTTTGGCATTTGTCCGTGGCAGGCGGAACTGCTGGACGGCCTGCTGGGCGCGGATTTGATCGGCTTTCACATTCCGCTGCACTGCAACAATTTTCTGTCGACGGTGGACCGCGTGTTTGAAGCGCGCACCGATCGCGAGCGCATGACCGTGAGCCGCCTGGGGCACATCACCGCGGTGCGGCCGTATCCGGTGAGCGTGGCCTTCGATGGTATGGCGATTGATGCGGCAGTGGGCGCGCCTATCGATGTTGGGGAAAAGCGCGGCGCGGCGCGGCGCCAGTTGCTGCGCGAGTTCGGCGTGCATGCCGCATCGCTGGCCGTGGGCGTGGACCGGCTGGACTACACCAAGGGCATTGTGGAGCGGCTGCTGGCGTTCGAGCATCTGCTCGAGGCGCATCCCTGGCAGCGGGAGCAGTTGACGATGGTGCAGATTGCCGCGCCGAGCCGCACGCGGATTCCTGCCTACGACGATCTGCATCGGCGCGTCAATGCGGAGGTGGAGCGGATCAATCAGCGCTTCCAGACACAGCGATGGAAGCCGATTGTGCTGATTGAGCGGCAGTGCAGCCACGCGGAGGTGGACAGGTGGTATCGCGCCGCGGATATTTGCCTGGTGACGGCGCTGCACGATGGGATGAACCTGGTGGCCAAGGAGTTTGTGGCGGCGCGGGACGACGAGGATGGCGTGCTGGTGCTGAGCAAGTTTACTGGTGCGGCGGTGGAGCTGCGCGATGCGCTCATTGTGAACCCTTATGACATTGCGGCGGTGGCGGAGGCCATGCATCGCGGTCTGGAGATGGGCCGCGCGGAGCGGCGCGAGCGCATGCAGCGGATGCGGCGGCAGGTGGCCGAGCACAACATCTATCGCTGGGCGGCCAGCGTGCTGAAGGATCTGCGGGAGATTCGCCTGCAGGACGCGGCGAGGCCCGAGGCGAGCGGACCGGCCAGAGCCCGCGCGCTGGAGCAGGCACAGCGAAAGCTGGCCTAGTGAGCGCGCACTTGAACGAACAGACATCGAAAAAACTCAATGCATTCTTTCGCGATTTGAAGGGCGCGCCCCATGCCCTGTTGCTGCTCGACTATGACGGCACGCTGGCGGGGTTTCGCGTTGATCGCTTCAAGGCGCGGCCGTGGGCGGGCGTTCGCGCACTGCTGGATGCCATCCAACGGCAAAAAAAAACGAGGATTGCCGTGGTGACGGGCCGGCCGGCGGAGGAGATTCCGCGGATGCTGCCGCTGGTGCCGCGGGTTGAGGTGTGGGGATTGCACGGAGCCGAGCGGCTGTATACGGATGGGCGGCGCGAGCTCGAAGAGCAGGCACCCGCGGTGCGGCTGGCGCTTGAAGAGCTGCGTTTGAAACTGAAACGCGGCGCGCTGGGCGGCCTGTTTGAGGACAAGCCGAACGCGGCGGTGATGCACTGGCGCGGGCTTTCGGCTTCTCAGGCCAGGGCTGTGAAAGAGCGCACAGAAAAACTGTTTGAGCCGCTGGCGAGGATGGATGGGTTGCGGCTGCTGGAGTTTGAGGCGGGACTTGAGCTGCGCGCGGGACGCGACAAGGGTGGGGCTGTGGAGGCGATTTTGCGGGAGAGCGATGCCGATGCGGCGGTGGCGTATCTGGGCGATGATCTGACGGATGAGGCGGCGTTTCGCGCGGTGAATGCGGTGCGCGGGCCGCATTTGAGCGTGCTGATGCGGCGCGTGGCGCGGGAGACGGATGCCGATGTGTGGTTGAGGCCGCCGGAGGGGATGCGGATGTTTTTGCGGCGGTGGGCGGAGGCGCGGGGCGCTGCGGCCACACGGTAGCCCCGTGCGGCGCTCTGCTAGATTGAGGTAACAAGGCTCCGGCTTGAGCATACGGTGGCATGAGAACTGATCTGAGTCCGGCCGCACAGCCGTCCAGCGCGTTGAATCGCAAAGAAGCGGCGTTGTGCTATGCGGCCGTGGGTTTGGGCGCGGCAGTTTTTCTGTATCTGCATCTGTTTCGTTTCCCATTCACGCCCATCTCGCACCTGGGAGACGCGGCAATCTTTCTCGAGCACGCGGAGCGCATGTTGCATGGCGCCGTGCTGTACCGCGATATTTTCCAGTTCAACTTGCCGGGAATGGAGTTTCTGTACCTCTTCCTTTTCCGATGCTTCGGGGTGCGGCTCT
>DASQSP010000168.1:0-8280 GCA_035642355.1 Occallatibacter sp. | reverse complement strand
AGAGAGGGTGGAAACAACAGCGTCTGGTTGACTGTGTCGGGAAAAAAGTTCTGGCCCATGACAAAATCCTAAACCGATGGAGCACCTGTCACCTTCAAATTAACCGCAAAGGGAATCTATGCCCGACACACTCCTAGAGATCATGCTCGATCCCGTCGCCCTCGCCCTCGCCAACGCGCCCTATGACGATGAGCCGATCACGGCGGAAGAGATCAAGGCGCTCGATGAGTCCCGCGAGTGGCTAAGACACAACCAGGGCACTCCCCACGAACAACTGCTGGCCGAACTCGGCATCACCCAGGAAGAGATCGACAACTACAAGGAACCGGTGTGAGACGGATCATCTGGACCGATCCGGCCAAGGGCAGGTGGCCCACTCACCGCTCCCGAGTTGGCCGTCCCACTCTCACAGGCTGTGCCCCGTTCATCGCGGCTGTATCGCGATGAGCGGGTGTTTCGTCGAGCCGGCCACTTCAGCCGCGCGCTCACTCCACCGGCGGCTTCAAATTCTGCTCAAACTCCGCCAGGATGCGCGTGTAGAGGTGCGTGCGCACATCGGGGCCGGCGATGGAGTGGGTCTTGCGCGGATAGAGCTGCAAGTCATACGGCTTCTGCGCCTCAATCAACTGCTGAACAAACTGAATCGTATTCTCCATATGCACGTTGTCGTCGCCCGTGCCATGCACCAGCAGCACATGCCCATGCAGTTTCGCCGCCGCGTTCACCACGGCGAAGTCCTGGTAGCCCGAAGCAAAATCCGCGGGCAGCCCCATGTAGCGCTCGGTATAGACCGAGTCGTAGTCGCGCCAGTCGGTCACCGGCGCCACGGCAACGCCCGCGCGAAAGCGGTCCGAGTGGGTCATGGCATAGAGCGTAAAGGTGCCGCCCCAGCTCCAGCCCCACCAGCCCAGCCGCTTGGGGTCAAGCTGCGGATACTGCTTCAGCGCCGCGTCAATCACCGCGAGCTGATCTTCAAGCTGCACCGGCCCGAAGTTCCGATACGCCGCATCCGCAAACGCCCGCCCGCGCATGCCGCTGCCGCGATTGTCCGCGTGCAGCACGGCAAATCCATGCTCGGCCAGCAGCTCGTCAAACAGCAGCCCGTCACCCCACTTATCGGCCACCGTCTGGGGGCCGGGTCCCCCGTAGGGATTCACGATCATCGGCACGCTGGCAGCATCGGTCGCGCCCGCCGGCAACAGCAGCGTGGCAAACAGCGGTGTGCCATCGCTGGCCTTCACCGTCAAGTGCTCGGGCGCGCGCAGACCAAAGGCATCCAGCGCGTGCGTCGACCAGAAGGAGTGGCACGCGGCTTCATTGCACAGTTGCAGTTGCGGCGGCGTCATGCGCGTGGAGTACTTATCCACGTACACTGCGGCAACTGGCGAAAACTCCCCCTCATGATTACCCGCGCCCTTGCTCAGTTGCTTGCGCTCGCCGCCGAAGCTCACCTGCCAGATCTGTTCCTGCTCCAGGTCGCCCTCGTTCGACGAGTAGTAGACCAGCTTCCGCGCCGCATCCACGCGCTCCACCTTGTCGACCTCGAAGTCGCCGCTGGTCAACTGCTTCTTGAGCGTGGCCCTGGTGCTGTCCGTGTTGCCCGCGTCATAGTTGTAGAGATAGACGTGGTTGTGACCGTCACTCCAGCAGGTGAGCACGATTGCGCCATCGGCCACGAAAACCGGATAGTCTTCCGCGAAAAACTTATCGTCGGTCAGCTCCAGCACGCTGTGCGACTGGCCCGTTACCGCATCGGCAAAGTAGATGGAGCGGTGCTTGTGATCGCGGGTGATGGTCTCGATCCACAGCGTCTTGTGGTCCACCCAGCCGAAACGCGGAACGTAGTCCTGGCCGGAGACGATGGGCAGCTTGACCCACGTCATGTGGCCGCCCGCTGCGCTCACCACGCCCACCCGCACCGCGGGGTTGGGGTCGCCGGGCTGCGGATAGCGCTGCATATTCACGGTTGCGTGCGTGGGAATCCAGTCCGGGATGGGATAGAGCGGCACATCGGTCTCGTTCATCTGCAGGAACGCGAGATTCTTCGAGTCCGGCGACCAGAAATAGTTGCTGCGTACATTCAGCTCTTCCTCATACACCCAGTCCACCTGGCCGTTCAGCGTGGTCTCGTTGGGCGCCGGCGCAACCATGGTGGCCGGCGTCCCGGCGTCCTTGAGGTGCAGCACCGCGAGGCCGTGATTGCGCACGAAGGAGATCGATTCGCCGTTGGGAGAAAACTTGGGATCGTCCCCCGAGGCCTCGCCTGAAAAGCCGATCTCCAGGCCCGTTCCGTTGCGCAGGTCATAGAGCCACAGCCTGCCGTTCGAGTCGAACAGCAGGTGTTTGGAGTCCGGCGCCCAGATATACGCCGCCTGGCCGTAGCGGCTGCGATGATCCTTGTCCTGCTCCGACGCGCCGCTGCCTTGCAGCGACTTGATCTTGGCGCGGCTCACCATCACATGCGGCTTGCCCGAGCCGGGATCGATGTCGATCAGCTCGCCGCCGTCGAGGTAGGTCAGGTGCTCGCCGTCAGGAGACCAGGTCAGCCCGGCGGGCGGATCGCCGGCCAGATGGCCGTGGGCATAGATCTTCTCCACGGTCAGCGGCACAGCGGCGGTTTGAGCGGCTAAAGGCGAGATGCAGGCGACAAGAGCAAAGACAGAAGTACACGCAAGGCTGCGAAACAAGAGGATTCCTCCCTGGAGTCGGCGGAGGCAGACTGAAAGCCTGGGGCCTTCCGCAGTGTAAATCACCGCAAATCGCTCTGGCTCGCGCCTTTGCACGATTTGCAAGCCATAAGGCGACCGTGTATCGTCCGGCACATGCAATGGGCCACCCCGGAAGAGCGCCGCAGGCTGGGCCAGGCGCGACGCAAACAGATTGGCCGCCAGCAGCACGACGAGCTGAACGTGAAAGCGCGCACCGCCACCGCTCTCGAATTGATTGAGCGCGTGGAGCGCGGCCGCCTGCCCGCGCTGCTGAAAATCAAACATCAGCTCATGGCCGCATCGCCCTTCAGCTACTTCCGTGGCGCGGCGCCGGCCATGGCCGCCGACCTCTCCGTGCTGCGCAACACCGGCATCCTCGCGCAGCTCTGCGGCGACGCCCACGTCCGCAACCTCGGCGCATTCGCCGCGCCCGATGGCCGCCTGGTCTTCGACATCAACGACTTCGACGAGAGCATTCGCGGCCCCTTCGAGTGGGATCTGAAGCGCATGGCCGCCTCCCTGGTGCTTGCCGGGCGCGAGTCGCGTCAGAAGGAGTCCTCGGCCCAGGCTGCCGTCGAGCGCTGCATCACGCATTACCACGCGCAGATGCGCGCCTTTGCTCGCATGCCCTTGCTTGAAGTGGGGCGCTTCCAGGTTCATAGGCTGGGCTCCGTGGAACCAATCCACGACGCGCTGCTCAAGGCCGAGCGCGCCACGCCCGCCCACACCCTGGCGCAATTGACCGAGCCCGCCAGCGACAAGCAAGCCACAGACAAACCCAGCATGCCGCGGCGCTTCAAGGAGCAGAAGCCCACGCTCACCCGCGTCACCGGCTCGCAGGCGGTCAAGGTGCTGGCCGCGATGGGTCCCTATCGGCAAACGCTGGAGCCGCAGCGGCAGCATCTGCTCTCGCTCTACCGGCCCGTCGATGTGGCCTTCAAGGTAGTCGGCACCGGCTCGGTGGGTCTGCGCGACTACTGCATCTACTTTGAGGGCAACGGCGCGGCCGATCCCCTTTTCTTGCAGATGAAGGAAGAAGCGCCCTCGGCCTACGCACCCTATCTGCCCGACGCCCACCCCGCCCACCACAACGGCCAGCGCACCGTGGAAGGGCAGCGCGCGATGCAGGTGCAGTCGGACCCGTTCCTGGGCTGGACGCACATGGACGGGCGCGACTACCTGATGCGCCAGCTCTGCGATCACAAGGGATCCATCCTGCTTGAAGACCTGGCTGGCGAAGGGCTCGGCGCGTTCGCCGAGATATGCGGCGAGCTGCTGGCGCGGGGCCACGCACGCTCCGGGGACCCCTTGGCCATCGCCGGCTACCTGGGCGCGGGCGATGGATTTGCCGAGTCGCTCAGCCGTTTCGGCTCGCTCTACGCCGACCAGACCGAGAAGGACTGGCAGGCCCTGCGCCGCGCGGGCAAAGGAAAGTCGAGGGCATGATCGAAACTGCAATCAATCTGCGCGCGCCGGCTATTTACGCGGCGAAGGGTGACGGACCGATCAGTTTCATGTCGTAGCGGCTGAAGAACGCGGCATCCTGAACCGGCGGGTTGGGAACCGCGGCGTCGCGGAAGAACTGCTCCATCTTGCCGGCGGGCGTAAACGCGATCAGCATGCGCCCGGGCTTCTCTCCCGCCGCCGAAAACGTATGCGGGACCATGCGCGGGCCCAGGATGGAATCCCCGGCGCACAAGCGCATCTGTGCGTCGCCAACCTGAAAGAGCACTTCGCCCTCCATCACATAGAACCATTCCTCTTGATAGAGATGAAAGTGCAGTTGAGGCCCGCCACGGGTCATATGCTGGTGTTCGATGATGAACAGGCCGCCGTTGGTCTCCGACGGAAGAACCTTGAAGAGAATGGAGCCGAGTCCAAGCGAATGCGTCTCTCCAAGCCGGTCCTGCCCGGCCGCCACCAGGTCCGTCACCAGGTGCGCCCTGTCTGCATGAATCTGGTCCGCGCCTGGAGATGCAGCCGCCTGTCCCAGCGCAAAGGCAGGCAATCCGGAGGCGGGCAGGAGCACCGCCGCGTTTTTCAAGAAAGAACGACGCTTCATCGGGTCTCCGTTCAGGGGAAGAACGAGCCCACTCTACCGCACGCAGCAGAGCCGCGCAATCAACTTCGCAGTCAGCCCACCGGAACCCAGGCGATTTCCCGTTTAGGCTGCCCGGCGTTCCAGGGGCGCTGTACGTCCCGGCTCTACAATAGCCCGGTATGCCTACAGCCGTTCGTTCCCACGCCAAGATCAACCTGGGCCTCGCCATCGGCGCGCCCCGGCCGGACGGCTTCCATGCCCTGACCACCGTCTACCAGACGCTGGAGATACATGATTTCGTGACGGTTAGCGCGCGCCCAGCGTCCGAAACGTCAATCCGGCTGACCTCGAATGACCGCCGCGTGCCCACCGACAGCCGCAACACCGCCTGGAAGATGCTTTTCCTGGTCTTGGAGGAGATTGGTGTTACGGCCGAAGTCACCATCCATATAGAAAAGCGCCTGCCGGTGCAGGGTGGCCTCGGCGCGGGTTCGGCCAACGCCGTGGCCGCGTTGGTGGGCCTTGAAACCGAGCTAAACCTTGCCAATACAGCCGATTGGGCCGTAAAACGCCTCGCTATTGCCGCTCAGGTCGGCTCCGATGTGCCGCTCTTTCTCGTAGGAGGGGCAGTTCTGGGTATTGACCGGGGTCAGCAGGTCGAGCCGCTGCCGGACTTCGAGCCGGTCTGGTGCGTGGTGGCGGTTCCGTCCGTGGGCGTCTCCACGCCGCAGGCTTTTCGCGACTGGGATGCCCTTTGCGCGGCCCAGGGTTTGACCGCGGAGGCCAGTGCCGTTAAACTAAGTGAGTTGAGCCGCGCTTACGCCAGCGCCTTCGCGGGAGCAATCCCCGAAGGTCGGCAGGGAGCAGGCTCCTCCGGTGTCTCTGCCGTGGGTGGAGACCTGGCCGGACCTCAAGAGTCCGCGCTTGTCCGCACCGGGATCAGTAGCTGGATCCAAAACGACTTTGAACGAGTCGTCTTTCCCCAGCACCCTTCCCTCCGCGAAATCAAGCGTCTTCTTTTGGGCACGGGCACGCCGGAGGCAGCTCTCCATGCCTCGCTGTCCGGGTCCGGTTCGGCGCTCTTCGGGTTGTACCTGACCCGCGGAGATGCGGAAGCGGCCCAGGCTCGTCTGGATCAGGCCCGTCTGGCGCAGGAAAAGGCGATTGAAGTGCGTACCACTTTGACCCGCACCCTGCCCCGCCAAGCCTATTGGGATCAGATGCTTCTGCCATAGGTTGACAGTGCGCCGCCGGGTCATGGAGACTCGCGGGCGGCTGTTAAGTTGGGCGATCGTCTAATGGTAGGACAGTGCCCTTTGGAGGCACTTGTCTAGGTTCGAATCCTAGTCGCCCAGCCAAAGTTTTTGCGTACGGCGAAATGAGCAGCCAAAGCCAACCAGCTTGGAGGTTCTTCAAAAGATGGAAGCGGAAACAGTGATAGTGACGGCGGAAGACAAGCAAGGCAACCCCGAGACGCCAAAAGACGGCTCGGGCAAAGATGCTCTTAAAGGCAGCAGCCAGCCGGAGGGCCAGAAGGCCAGGGACACCAAGCCCGCCACTGAGCGCAAGCGCGCGCGCCTGGGCGAGGACCAGCGTTTCAAGCTCTTCTCCGGCACGGCCAACCGGCCGCTGGCTGAAGAGATTGGCACGCACATGGGCGTGAAGGTGGGCGAAGCCAAGCTGCAGCGCTTCGCTGATGGCGAGGTCTACTTTCAGTCGCTCGAAAATGTGCGCGGCGTGGATGTGTTTGTGGTGCAGCCCACCTGCTATCCGGTGGACCAGCACCTGATGGAGCTTTTGGTGATGATCGATGCGCTCAAGCGGGCCTCGGCGGCCAGAATCACGGCCGTGGTGCCCTATTATGGCTATGCCCGCCAGGACCGCAAGGACCGGCAGCGCGTCGCCATCAGCGCCAAGCTCATCGCCGATCTTTTGACCACCGCCGGCGCCCATCGCGCCCTCTTTGTCGATCTGCACGCCGCTCAGATTCAGGGCTTCTTCAACATTCCCGTCGACCACATGTTCTCGAGCCCCGTTCTGGTCGGCTACTTCCGCGAGCTGAACCTGCCCAACCTCACCGTGGTTTCGCCCGATGCGGGCGGCGTGGAGCGGGCCCGGCACTTTGCGCAAAAAATGGGCGCGCCGCTGGCTATCGTGGACAAGCGCCGCACCGACATGAACGTGGCCGAAGTGATGCATGTGGTGGGCGACGTGGCCGGCAAGAGCTGCCTCATCATCGACGACATTATCGACACCGCCGGCACGCTGGTGAAGACCGTGGACGCACTCTTCGCCAACGGCGCAACCAGCGTCCATGCCTGCGCCAGCCACGCGGTGCTCTCCGGCCCGGCCATCGACCGCATCGCCAATTCGCGTCTCGAACAGGTGGTGGTTACCAACACCATTCCGTTGCGCGAGGCAGCGCAGAAGCTGCCCAAGATCAAGGTGCTCTCCATTGCCGGCCTGCTGGCCGCGGCCATCGAGAACATCCACATGGAGACCAGCGTGAGTACGCTCTTTTCCTAGCTCCTAGCTACTAGCTTCTAGCTACTAGCTTCTAGCTGGTTTGTACGGGGATTGGCCTCCGCAGTCGAGCGAAGGCAGGTGCAGCAAGACTCAGTGCGGGTCGATGCTGTGCGCAACGGCAACACGAAGCTGAAAGCTAGCAGCTAGAAGCTAGAAGCTGCTTCACCAACAAAGGGAGTGGACCTCAACCGTCCATGCCCGAGACCAGAAAAGAGACGCAATGCCTGAAGTTGTCGTAGCCAAGCCCCGCGAGGGCAAGTTCAACAAGAATGCCGCGCGCCGCGTGCGCGTTGCCGGTAAGATTCCCGCTGTGCTTTACGGCGGCGGCCATGATGCCGTGGCCATTGAAGTGGACCCCAGGCAGATTGCCCGGATCCTCTACTCCGAGACCGGCCACAACACCATCTTCGACGTGGAAGTGACCGGACAATCCGCCGCCAAAGCCATGATCGTCGACTGGCAGCGCGAGCCGATCAAGGATCAACTGATCCACATCGACCTGAAGCGCATTGCGCTGGACAAGATGCTGCGCGTCAGCGTCCGCGTCAAGCTGCTGGGCGTGCCGGTGGGCGTCAAAACCGCGGGCGGCATCCTTGACCTGGTGCTGCGCGAAGTCGAAATCGAGTGCCTGCCCGCGGACATTCCCAGCCACATCGACGTGGACGTGAGCGGCCTGGAGTTGCACGGCGTCATCCGCGTCAGCGATCTGCCGCACGGCAACAAGATCAAGTTCCTCGATGCCGAGGACGCGACCGTGGCCCATGTGGTTTCGATTCGCGAGGAAGTGGCGCCTGCGGCCGATGCTGAAGCGGCTGCGGCAACCGGGACTGCGGCGGAGCCGGAAGTTGCCAAGAAGGGCAAGACCGACGCGGCTGCCGATGCCGCCAAGAAGCCTGAGGCCGGGGCAAAGAAGTAGCCCTTGGCCGAGGCGAACGAGCACGACGGCCGAAAGAGCCCCTTCCTGGTGGTGGGGCTCGGCAATCCCGGCCCGGAGTATCTGTGGAC
>DASQSP010000167.1:0-7964 GCA_035642355.1 Occallatibacter sp. | reverse complement strand
CAGCCAGAACAGAAAAAACCACCACACCGGGTCCGTCAAAAACTTGCCCAGCATAAACCCCCATGCCTGCCGATGGCGCAGCAGCTTCCACCACGCAGTCGCCGGCTCCATGCTGACAGTCGCGGCTGTCTGCTCATCCGGCTGCGTGCGCGGCGTGCGATAGCGCAGCGACCACCACACAATCCACACCAAGCTGAACACGCCGGTGATGAGAAACGACGCGCGCCAGCCAAAATGCAGGGCCACCCATGGCACCGCCAACGGCGCAAGAATCGCACCGACGCTTGTGCCGGAGTTGAAAACCCCTGTCGCCAGCGCCCGTTCCTTCGGCGGAAACCACTCCGCCGTCGCCTTGATCGCCGCGGGAAAATTGCCGCTCTCACCCAAACCCAGCAAAAACCGCGCAACCGAGAACCCCGCGATCGTATGCACCAGCGCATGCCCCATCGCCGCCAGGCTCCAGAGCCCCGTCACAATCGGATAGCCCTTGCGGCATCCCAGCCGGTCAACAAGGCGCCCCGCAAAGATCACACCCAGCGCATACGCAATCTGAAATGCCGCGAGAATCCTGCCATACTGCGCATCCGTCAGGCTGATCGAAGTTTCAACCGCCGGCCAGCCCGGCAGCAATGGCTGCAAATGCAGCGTCGCGCCGGAGAGAATCGGCTTCAGAATCGACAGTACCTGCCGGTCCATGTAGTTGATCGTCGTGGCCGCAAACAGCATGGCGCACACTGTCCAGCGGCCGCGCAGAGCGGGTCTCTCAACCGTCGCGTCCTTCTGCGCAGCCACTTTGTTCATGCGCTATCAGCCGGTCAGCGTGCCATCCCGGAGTCCACAAATGCACTCATCAGTCAGATGTCTTCATCGGTCCCGAGCCTCAAGCTGACAAAGCTTCGCACCGGCGAAGTCGCATTCACGGTTGCATTGCTGATCTTCACTTGCTCCGGCGCACCGCACAATGTCTTGGCCCTAGTCCCTAGTCCCTTAGTCCCTGCCTTACTGATTCACTCCGCTCGCCAGAAAGCCGCCATCCACCACAATCACCTCTCCGGTGACAAACGACGCCGCCTCCGATGCCAGATAGATCGCCGTGCCCGCCAACTCGCGCGCCTCGCCGAATCGCCGCATCGGCGTACGCAAAATCAGTTCGTCGCCGCGCGGCGTTCCCTGGATCAGCGACGCATTCAGCGGCGTGGGAAACACGCCCGGCGCAATCGCGTTCACATTCACGCCTGTCTGCGCCAGTTCAATCGCCAGCGACCTCGTCAGCGAGGTCACCGCAGCCTTGCTCGCGCAATAGGCCGCCACGCGGTTGAACGCCACAAACGACGTCAGTGACGTGATGTTGATAATCCTTCCGTAGCCGGCGCGCACCATGGTCGAGCCAAAAATCTGACAAGCCCGCAACGTTCCGGTCAAATTGGTATCGATCACCCGCGCCCAATCCGTCTCATCTGCTTCCAGCGTCACCGCTTTTTGCGTCACGCCCGCAGCGTTCACAAGAATGTCGACCTTGCCGAACTCCTTCAGCACCGCATCGTGCAGTGCCTGCAGCGATGCGCGCTTCTGCACGTCGCTCGCCATCGCCAGCGACCGCCGGCCCAACGCCTCAATCTCGGCGGACACCTTCTTCACCTGGTCCAGCCGCCGCGAGCTCGGAATCACATCCGCGCCCGCACCCGCCAACCCCAATGAAATTGCATATCCCAGGCCCGTCGCTCCACCCAGCACCACGGCTACCCTGCCGTGTAAATCAAAAAGGTTCTCGCTCATCCAGACATCTCTCCATTGGAGACGGTCGCACGGCCGATTCCAGTTAAGAAACAGTCGCGCGTCAACCTCAGCCGCACCCAAAACTCTACCACGCACGCGACTCGCTTGCGTCACACGCGCGAAACGACACGACCCGTCCGCTGCGCAACAGTCGCGCGTCCGGCGCGCGATGAGCGGAAGAGCGCAAGTTCACCCCAGCCGGTACGCCTTCCGCACCAGCCCCACCGTAAGTTCCCGCGCCAGATCCACCGCCTCGTCCTCGTCAATGCGGTGCTCGGCCACCAGCCGCGCCAGAAACCCCGCGTCCATCCTCCGCGCCACATCGTGCCGCGCCGGAATCGACAGGAACGCCCGCGTGTCGTCGTTGAAGCCCACCGTGTTGTAAAAGCCCGCCGCCTCCGTCGCCTGTTCGCGAAAACGCCGCATCCCCTCCGGGCTGTCATGGAACCACCACGGCGGCCCCAGCTTCAAACACGGATAATGCCCAGCCAGCGGCGCGAGTTCCCTGCTGTACGCCGTCTCATCCAGCGTGAACAAAATGATCGTCAGCCCGGCCTCATTGCCAAAGCGATCCAGCAACGGCCGCAGCGCCTCCACATACCCCGTCGGCCCCGGAATATCCGCGCCCATGTCGCGCCCATACTTCGCAAAAATCTGCGCATTGTGGTTCCGCACCGCGCCCGGATGAATCTGCATCACCAGACCGTCTTCGAGGCTCATGCGCGCCATCTCCGTCAGCATCTGCGCGCGGAACAGCTCCTGCTGCACCGCATCGGCCTCGCCCGTCAGCACCAGCCCAAACAGCCGCTCCGCCTCGGCTACGCTCAAGTTCGCGGTCTGCGCCGTCGGGTGCCCATGATCGGTCGCCGTAGCGCCCAGCGACTTAAAAAACACCCGCCGCGCCGCGAGAGCTTTGAGATAGCCGCGCCATGTCGCCATGTCCTCGCCCGTCAGCGCGCCCAGCTTTGCAATCTCCTCGCCGAACCCGGCAAACACCGGATCAACCACCGCATCCGGCCGGAACGTGGGCAGAATCCTCCCCTTCCATCCCGACGCGCGAATCGCCGCATGATCCGCAAGCGTGTCCAGAGGAGAGTCGGTTGTCGCCAGCACCTCGATCTCGAATCGCTCATACAGCGCCTGCGGCCGAAACCCCGGTGTGCGCAGCTTCGCTTCAATCGCGTCGTAGTAGAGGTCCGCCGTCTGCGCCGAAAGCCGTTCCGTCATCCCGAACAGCGTCTCAAACGCAAAGTCCAGCCACAGCCGCGAGGGCGTTCCGCGAAACAAGTGATAGTTGCTCGCAAAAATCCGCCACACCTTGCGCGGCTCGGCAATCGGCGCCTTGCCCATCTCCAGCTCTTCGAGCGAAATCCCCTGGCTGTACAACATGCGGAAGATGTAATGATCCGGCTGCACCAACAGCGCCACCGGATCGGGAAACGCCTCGTCCTTCGCAAACCACGCCGCCTGCGTGTGCCCATGCGGACTCACAATCGGCAGCCCGCGAATCCCCTCATACAACCGCCGCGCAATCGCGCGCGTGCCTTCGTCCGCCGGAAACAACCTGTCCTCATGCAGCAGCGCCACGGCAACATCCTCCGCTCACCAGTATCCCTCCGCCGGCACGCCAACCGCTATCCTTGCCGCAGCGCAATGCTGCGCTAGTGTCCTGTCTCCGAAGTTCGCATCATGATCGAGATGTCATCTTGAGTGGAGTTTGGCCGTTTTTGGCCAAACGGAGTCGAAAGACCTGCGGTTACTCTTTGCGATTTAAGCCAAGAACTACAGAGACGGTTCCCTAGATCGAAATCAGTTCGTATTCCTGCATCGAGAGAGCGCCACTGCTTAGAGCTTGTTTCAAAAACATGCTTCGTGTCAGGGCACGACTTCAGTCGTGCCAAAAGTGGCAGAAAATCTAGGGGTTTTAACCCCTGAGGGATGACATCCATACCAAGCTGACCAATTTATGAAACAGGCTCTAGCAGCCCGTGGTGGAAGTCTGGTTTTGAAAGGGCACGATCCGCCGCGGCGGATCGTGCCGTATAGAGCCTGAAATGAAAAGGGCTTTAGCCCCTGAGGGATGCTTTTTCGGAGATTTCGACTTCCACCGCAGATACTTATGCCGCTACAGCACCTTCGCCAGCCACTGCCCGGTGTGCGAGTGAAGCGTCGCCGCTATCTCCTCCGGCGTACCCTCGGCCACAATGTGTCCGCCGCCCTCGCCGCCCTCCGGCCCCATGTCGATCACCCAGTCCGCGCTCTTGATCACGTCCAGATTGTGCTCGATCACGATCAGCGACCCGCCGCCATCGATCAGCTTGCGAAACGCCGTCAGCAGCTTCGACACATCGTCAAAATGCAGCCCGGTTGTCGGCTCGTCCAGAATATAAAGCACACGGCTCGCCTGCGAAGGCTTCGCGCTTGCATTCGCCGAGCGCACCTGCGCCAGATGCGCCGCCAGCTTCACGCGTTGCGCCTCGCCGCCGGAGAGCGTCGTGGCCGACTGCCCCAGCCGCAGATAGCCAAGGCCAACTTCATCCAGCACTGCAAGCTTTTCCAACAGGCGGGTCTGCCCGGCAAAAAAGCGCAGCGCCTCCTTCACCGTCATCTGCAGCACTTCGTGAATGCTCTTGCCCTTGTACTGCACCTCGAGAATGCGCTGTTGATAGCGCGTCCCGTTGCAGTCCTCGCAGGGCAGCTCCACATCGGCCAGAAACTGCATCTCGACAGTGACCGTACCATCGCCCTCGCAGGTATTGCAGCGCCCGCCCGGCACGTTGAACGAGAAATGCCCTGGCGTCAGCGAGAGCCGCTTCGCATCCGGCTGCGCCGCAAACAACTCGCGCACCAGATCGAATCCTTTGATGTATGTGATCGGATTCGACCGCGGCGTGCGCCCAATCGGCGTCTGATCGACCAGCACCACATCGTTCAACCGCTCCGCGCCTTTGAGAGAAGTAAACAACCCAGAAGGCTCGCCGCCCTCCGCCTGCCCCAGCACATGCGCCACCGCGCGATACAGCACCTGATGCACCAGCGTCGACTTGCCCGATCCCGACACGCCCGTGATCGCCACCAGCATGCCCAGCGGAATCTCGACATCCACCTTGTGCAGATTGTTCGCCTGCGCCCCGCGCAGCACCAGCCGCTCGCGCCCCCGCTCGCGCCGCCGCGTCGGCACAGGAATCGCAATCTTTCCAGAAAGATATTTGCCTGTCAGCGAATTCGGATTCGCCTCAATCTCTGCCAGCTCACCCTCCGCCAGCAGCTTGCCGCCAAACTCACCCGCGCCCGGACCCAGGTCCAGCAGATGATCGGCCGCACGCAGCACATCGGCGTCGTGTTCCACCACCACAATCGTGTTGCCCAGGTCGCGCAGGTCTTTCAAAATCCGAATCAATCGCGCCGTATCGCGCGTGTGCAATCCGATCGACGGCTCATCCAGCACATACAGCGTGCCCACCAGCCGCGACCCCAGCGACGTTGCCAACTGAATGCGCTGCGCCTCGCCGCCGGAGAGCGTCGAAGCCAATCGGTCGAGCGTGAGGTACTCCAGGCCAACAGCATCCAGAAAACTCAGCCGCTGCCGCACCTCTTCGAGAATCGGCCCCGCAATTTCGTCGTGTATCGGCGACAACTTCAGCCCACCAAAGAAGTCCTTCGCCTTGGCAATGGTCAGCGCCGCCGCCGCGCAGATGTTTACTCCGTTCAGCCGCACCGCGCGCGCCTCGGCACGCAGCCGCTGCCCGCGGCAATCCGGGCACTCCGCGTAGCCGCGATACTTGCTCAGCATCACGCGCACATGCAGCCGGTATTTCTTCTTCTCCATCTGCGCGAAAAATCCGTGAATGCCCTCATAGCTTCCCTTGCCGCGCAGCACCGCCTCGCGCGCAGCCTCCGGCAAGTCCCGCCACGGCACGTCCAACGGGACGCCCAGTTCCGCCGCATGCTTGCGCAGTTCGCCAAACCACTGCTTGTACTTCGGCTTGGTCCACGGATCGATGGCGCCATCATTCAGGCTCAGGCTCTTGTCGGGAATCACGAGGTTCATGTCGTAATCCACCGTGTTGCCAAAGCCCTGGCACCGCGGGCACGCGCCAAACGGATTATTAAAGCTGAACAGCCGCGGCT
Source organism: Occallatibacter sp. (assembly GCA_035642355.1). Lineage (GTDB taxonomy): Bacteria > Acidobacteriota > Terriglobia > Terriglobales > Acidobacteriaceae > Telmatobacter. Next base: position 2,057 of record DASQSP010000167.1, on the reverse strand, counting down.
CCGGCTCTTTGCCCGGCCGGCGGCAGCTCGTGCACTCATACTCGCCGCTGTAGCGATGCTGTTTCCGCTCCGCGCCTTCCTCGCGCGGAGCCTCCTCAAACACCACCTCGCCCGCCTCGCGATACGCAATCTCCGCCGCGTCAACAATGCGCGCGCGGTTCTCCGCGTCTACGACAATCCGATCCAAAAGAACAAACAGCGGCGCTGTGAAATCCAGATCTATCAGCGACTCCGGCGTCGAGAACTCAAAGATTTGTCCATTTTGATAGAGCCGGTTGAATCCCGACCGGCGCAGATCCATCAATCGATCTTTCATCGCGTCGGAAATCGGATCGACGGCCGCCGTCTTCGGCGCAGCCTTGGCGCCAGCCTTCTTCGCCGCGGTTTTCGCAGGCTTCTTCGCCTTCGCAGTTTCCGCAGCCGCCTCCGCCGACACGGCATGCTTCACCGGGAACAGCGCCTGCAGCCGCGTCCCTTCGCCGAGCGCAAGAATCGCCTCCGCCACTTCGTCCATCGAGTCGCGCTTCACCAGTCCGTCGCAGTAGATGCAATGCACCTCGCCGCAGCGCGCATACAACAGGCGCAGATAGTCGTATATCTCCGTCGCCGTCGCCACCGTCGACCGCGGATTGCGCGTCGTGTTCTTCTGCTTGATGGCAATCGCCGGAGCCAGCCCCTCAATCTCGTCCACATCCGGCTTGTCGATCCGCTCCAGAAACTGCCGAGCATACGCCGACAGCGACTCGACATACCTCCGCTGTCCCTCGGCATAAATCGTGTCGAAGGCCAGCGACGACTTGCCCGACCCCGACACGCCGCTGACCACCGTCAGCTTGCCGTGCGGAATCGCACAGGAAATATTCTTCAGGTTGTGGGTCCGCGCACCGCGGATGACGATCGCGTCGTTCGATGAGCTCAAGGGGAAGACACCGGGAAGATGGCAATTTCGCAGGGCCGTACACAGCCTCTCGGAGAGGCTCAGCGCACAACCAGCCATTTTTTATTATAGAGCCTGGCGCATCTCCACTGTGGGAGCCGGTAGCGGGTCAGTTTGAAACCGTCTTGAAAGGGCACGGCTTCAGCCGTGCCATCAGTCGAGCAGAATAACTCGGGCTTTAGCCCCTGCGGGATGGGTTGTCGCAAACCGACCCACTGCCTGGGAGTCGCTTCTGCGTACTGCACCGGCAGGAAATTTACAGGATTACGCAGCCATCGCTCGCTCGTAGACAAGCTCCCTTATCGGCAAGGCAGTTCTGTCCACTCCATCGCGGTTCAACACGGTAGCCAGGCTCAGCAGCGCCGCCGACGCGCACGCCGGACACTGCGTCGCGCAGTTGCCCACGCAGTCGCAATCCTGGCACAGATACGCAGACATGAGAGGAATGTGTTCCATTATTCGTGCAGTCATGGGTCCACCTTTCTCAATGCTTCCACAATCGAGACCGCACGGCTGACTTGACCCCTCGCGCTCGCATCGGTCCCATTGAGATAGATGAAGCGTACAACAGAAAGTTGCGTTCACCAGGCCGTGTGCGACCCACCAAGGGAGACAAAGGGGGTACGCGCGCTACCACCAGCGGTCATTTCCAGCGGTTACTTGCGTGGTATTTTCCAGACCGTGCATGAGCAATTCTCGGCGAATGCGCCCGCAGACAAATCGCGGCCTGAAGCTGACCGCCGTCTCCCGCCGCCGTCCAACACTCAGCAACGATTAAACTTGTTCCTGAGGTATCGCGTGTTCCGCAAGCTACTTGTCGCAGCCGTCTTCGCCGCCAACCTGCTCCCGGCCAGATCCGGCGCCCAAACCGGTGCAACGCCCCACCCTCCCACGCCAGACGCGCCCGCCGCCGCCGTCACAGACGCCGAGGCCGCCATCGTCAAATCCGACTGGAAGACCGCCGCGGACAAACTCGACGCCTGGCTGGCCACGCACCCCTCTGACAGCCGCGCTCTCTTTGACGCCGGTTACGTTGCCGACGCGCAAAATCGAACCGGCGATGCGGCCGGCTTCTATCAGCGCGCCGTTCAGGTCAATCCCCGCTCCTTTGAAGCCCGGC
>DASQSP010000166.1:0-4077 GCA_035642355.1 Occallatibacter sp. | reverse complement strand
TGGCGCTGTTTGTGTGGGGGCGCGGGCGGATTCACTTTGATGTTGGCGTGTTTCGCGCGCAGTTGGCGCTGGCGGACTGGCGGCGGGTCGGCATCGGCGTGGGCTGCATTTATCTGGCGTATGTGTTCCGCTCGGTGCGGTGGGCGTGGCTGCTGCGGCATAACAAGCCAGTACCGCTGTTGTCGCTGCTGGGCACGCAGGTGATGGGGTTCACGGCGGTGGCGCTGATTGGGCGCGTGGCCGACCCGGTGCGGCCGTATCTGGTGTCGAAGAAGACCGGGCTGCCGGTGAGCAATCAGATCGCGGTCTACATTGTGGAGCGGCTGTTCGACGCGGGGTCGATGGCGCTGATTTTCTCGTTGGCGATTCTGCTGGCGACATGGTTTGGCGGGACGGGCACGCTGCCGCATGCGGAACTGGTGAAGCGCTCGGGGATGTGGGCCATGATCGGCACGATCGCGGGCGCGCTGTTTCTGGTGGCGGTGCGGTTCGCGGGGGGCGCGGTGGCGGGGTTCCTTGAAGGCGCGCTGGGCGTGGTGTCAAAAAAGATGGGCCAGGCGGTGGGCCACAAGGTGCGCGAGTTTCGCGGCGGGCTGGACACGATGCGGTCGTTGGGCGACTTCAGCGTGGCCGCGGGGCTTTCGGTGGGCATGTGGCTGCTGATTGCGGCCTCGTATCTGGAGACGACGCGGGCGTTTGTGGCGAGCCCGCAACTGGCGGCGATGACGCCGGCCAAATGCGTGCTGCTGATGGTGGTGAGCGGTGTTTCGAGCATCATTCAACTGCCGGTGATCGGCTGGTTCACGCAGATTGGGATTGTGGCGGCGGCGATTTCCAAATTTTTTGACGTGCCGCCGGAGCCGGCCACGGCCTGCGCCGCCATGCTGCTGCTGGTGACGTTTCTGTGCGTGGTGCCGGTGGGGCTGATCTGGGCGCAGATTGACCATGTGAGTCTGCGCAAGGTTACGGTGGAGAGCGAGCAGGCGGAGGAAGGCGTGGAGGCTGCGAGCGCTCCAGCGGCGGAGTAGGACTGGTCAGACTGGCTGGTCGGACTGGCTGCGGCGAGCACAGCCCAGTTTTATAGTCGGATGAAGCCCGAACGATGAGAGTGGGACGATGAGGTTGGAGCAATGAGCGACGCGGAGGAACCGAGGAGCGTGGAGCCGGCGCAGCCGAGCCCGGCAGAGGCGGTGGTTGACCGGGAGCGGGTCCGGCTGTTTGAGAGCGGACCTCAGCCGCTGCGGGCTACGACGCCGCTGCGCACCGTTGGCCGGCCGGCGCAGCCCATTGCGCGGCCGGAGACGGGGCAACCGCCGCGGCGATTTGGGCGGACTCTGCATGCTTTGAAGACCATGCTCCCGCTGGCGCAGAAGGCTCTGCCGCTTCTGGAGGGCAATGTGGCGGCGGCGCTGGCGAACCTGTTGATTCCCGGGCCTGTGCAGCGGCATGTGAACCTGGAGCCGGTGGAACGCGCGCTGACCGTGGTGCATGCCGAGCACCAGGAGCTGCGCGGGCAACTGGGCGCGCAGGGCACGGCACTGAAGCGCATTGGCGACCAGCTTGCAGATGTGAAGGAGGCCACGGAGCGGCACGCCAGCGTGCAACGCGAAGTGACTGAGGATCTGGAAGGCCTGCGGCGGCGGGTGGGGAGGATTGCCTGGATCGGCTTCGCGCTTCTGGCGGTGTCGATCGGGCTGAATGTGGCGCTTTTTCTGCGGGTGGGGGGATTTCTGCGCTGAGCCGGTGGTTGGACCGGGGGCGAAGAGCGGAGATCGTGCTGCCTTCCACGCGGCTTTGCGGCAACACCATAAAATATTTCAATGACATGAATATAAACTGCTGAAACTTTGCACCTTTTCTCGAACTTTGTGATCCGCCCCGTTGCCAGTCGTATTTTCAGAGGGCTAGTATTCCGCTTGGTAGTCACATGGGGATAAGTCGCCCCCGCGGCGCAGACCAGTTCTTCCTAAGTTCACAGAGCCTCATCTAACGGGCGGCTGCTTACCGGCACCCGCGCACGGAGCCAACAACCTATGGCATGGTATGCCTACTGCATCGGTGAAAAACAAGCCTTCCCGGAGTTAGCCCGCCATCGTAAACCTGTTCCGATGGAGTCCGTTCACGGAGTCAGCGGCAATCAGGTTTTCCTTTACCCGGCGAGCGATCTCGCCATCATCGTAAGCGAGCACAATCCTTCAGACGCTCTGAACCAGAAATCGGGGGTCGATCACGCGCGCGTAATCGCGGATTGTTTTCAGCACTCGACGGTGCTTCCCTTCCGGTTCGGCACGGTTTTCGGCGACGACGAAAGCCTGCGCAAGTCCGTCCGGTCGAACCAGCGGCAGTTTTTGACGAACATCGACAAGCTGCGCGGTAAGACCGAGATGCATTTGAAGATTTTTGTGGACGACTGCGCGAGCCGCGAGTCTGGCCGCGAATCCGGCAAGGGGCCCTGCGGCGAGACGGTGGGCCGCGAGTATCTGAGCAACCTGCGGGAGACGGCGTCGCGGCAGCGCGAACGGCAGACGCGGGCACGGGCCATCAGCTTCCAGATGCACCGGCTGTTTATGCCGCTGGACGAGGAAGTGAGCTGCCGGCTGTCGGAAGGCGGAAAGCTGGTGCTGGACATTGCTCACCTGATCGACCGCAAATATGTGGAGCGCTACCAGAACAAATTCGCCACCACCAGCGCGATGATGCGCGAGTGCCACTTGCAGATGTCGGGGCCGTGGCCGCCGTATCACTTTGTGCATCGGCTCACGCGCGGGGCGCATGTGCCGGCGCAACCGATGCAAGCGCTTGCGGCAGCAAGGGTGGCTGTGCCTGCTGTTCCCGTGGCGGCGATGGCGTAAACAGATCACAATCGGAAACAGAAAACCCCGGCTGCGGCCGGGGTTTTGCTTTGTAGTGCGTTAGGTCTAGCTTGGGCTTGAGGTGCCTGTGTTCTTGTTGCGGGATAGGACAAAGGAGCTGCGGCGGTTGCGCGAGGCGTGGTCGATCTGCTTCCAGAAGCCGGCGAAGTAGTCGATGGCCGAGATTGTCGACACCAGGACAGTGAAGTAGATGGCGGCGACGGCGATCCACTTGACGGGAATGACGAGATAGCCGAACTGCCAGTCGTGCCAGCGGTGGGCGAGGATGGCGGAGACGACGGAGATGATCTGGATGACGGTCTTGAGCTTGCCGAGGTCGCTGGCCTGAATGGTGAAGCCCTCGGAGGCGGCGATGGCGCGCAGGCCGGAGATGAGGAATTCGCGGCCGATGATGACCACCGCGATCCAGACCTTGACGATGCCGGGATTGTAGGCGACAAGGGCGACCAGCGCGGCCGTGACCATGATCTTGTCCGCGAGTGGATCGAGGAGCATGCCCATGGTGGTGATCTGGCCGCGCTTGCGGGCGAGGTAGCCGTCTAGGCCGTCGGTGATTGACGCGAGGATGAAGAGGACGGAGGCCGCGATCTCCTGCTCGCCCCACGGCGCCTGACCGGGAAAGTGCGGGGAGAGAATCCACAACAGCAGTGGGATCATGACGATCCGGCTCATCGTGATGGAGTTGGGCAGATTCACGATAACTCCCCTATTTTAAGATAACTTCTTTTACGAGCAGGACCGGACATGGCATTTACAAAACAATTGCTGAACGCGGGTACGCAGCTTTGCCTGACCACTGGCACCCCCTCGACAACCACGATAAGCGTGTTGGCGCGGCATAGCAAGAAATGTGCGAAGCGAGATGATTTCCGATGGAAACGTTACCGATGGGTGAAGAGGCTCTATATCTATGGGAACGGCAGGCCGGGTTACATGAGCGCCCAACCCGCTGATGGGAATAGCCGAGCAGGCGGCCCAGGAGCAACGCGACAAGCGAGAGTAAATATCCCCCGGCAAAGCCGGGGGCTTTACGATGTGAGCCGCTCAAAGCGGCTTGAGCGGGGACGCTAACGCGGCCCCGATTGATTTGGGCCACCTTGACGGTGGCAGGTCATTTCCACATGTTCATTTGCTCTAACCGCTCGTCTTCCTTCTCCTGGTTGCGGATGTAATCCCGAATCGTGCTTTCATCGCGCCCCACTGT
>DASQSP010000165.1:0-10269 GCA_035642355.1 Occallatibacter sp. | reverse complement strand
TCGACATGGAGCTATCGGGTAAGGTGCCCGGTGCGCTGCGCGAGACGCTACGCGCCCGAGCGAAGGAGCTTGACCCTCACGGCGAGATAGACCTATGGGCGGTGCATCCAGGCGGACGGTCCGTTCTCGACGCCGTGCAGGCCGGCCTGGACCTGGCTCCCGGCAAACTCACTGCTTCCCGCGCCATTCTTCGTCAATTCGGCAATATGAGTTCGGCTACCGTTATGTTTGTGCTTCAGGAACTGATGCAGACGGCTCAGGCAGGCCAGCGCGGCCGCGCGATGGCATTCGGGCCAGGAGTCACCGCGGAGACGATGAATTTCCATGTGCTCTGAGGCTCAATTAATCGGCCGCGCGCAAGAACTCTCGATGAAGGGCCTGCCTGATATTTCCCGCCGCGCCGAACTCCCCGAGTTGATGGAGGAACTCAGTTCCTATGAGGGGCTTCGCCGATACCTTCTCGATCTCAGGCGGGTCAATCGCATGTGTTTTGTGTACCGCCCAACGCTCCGGTGGCTGGAGCAGTTTGTGCATCTCGCCTCCGCGGAGCGTCCTCTCCACATCGTGGATGTGGGCTGCGGCGGCGGCGATGTGCTGCGCCGGATCGAAGGTTGGGCTGCGCAACGGCGGCTTCCGGTCCGTCTCGCTGGCGTGGACATGAATCCTCTGGTGATTCGCGCGGCTCGCGAATTCACCTCGGCGGGCAGCAAAATTCAATGGATCGTGGGAAGATCGGACTCCCCGGAGATGGCGGCCGAGCCGATCGATCTGGTAATCAGTTCCCACTTCACGCATCACCTTGCCGATGACGAGCTTGTTCATTTTCTTTCATGGATGGAGCGGGTGGCGCGCCGCGGCTGGTTTATCAACGATCTCTATCGCAGCCGGATGTCCTATTTCGAATTCAAAGTGCTGTCGGCGGCTGCGCGTTGGCACCGCCTTGTTCGTTATGACGGGCCGGTTTCGGTCCTCCGTTCGTTTCTGCCGGCGGAATGGAAGCAATACGCGGTCGCTTCCGGCCTCTCGCCCGATTCCGTCTCTATCGATAGTCACTGGCCGGGGCGCCTTTGCGTGGCACGGGTGAAATAACCATGATTCTATCTCTTCGTCACGATGCGCTGATCGTCGGGGGCGGGCTGGCCGGATCGGCATTGGCAATTCATCTTGCCAACGCCGGGCGCCAGGCCATCTTGATTGAAAAGAGCAAAGAAGCACACCACAAAGTCTGCGGAGAATTCCTCAGCCCCGAGAGCCTGCCCTTTCTGCGTCAGATCGGTATCCATCCGGAACAGATCGGCGCACAGACCATTCATTCGGTTCGCGTGGCCGCGCGCGATGTTCTCGGTGAGGTGTTGTTGCCGGCCCCCGCGCTGTCGCTATCGCGCCGCCTACTGGACGAAGCGCTGCTGCAGCAGGCGCAGCAGGCTGGCGTGAACGTGCTGCGGGGATACACGGCGGAATCCTTGTTGCACCAGCCGCGCAGAGGAACTCCCGAGTTCTGGCGGCTCCAGATAACAAATAGCGAACGCGCTTCGATCACAATTCAAGCCCCCGACGCATTCCTAGCGACCGGCAAGCACGACCTCCGCGGCTGGACGCGGCCTTTGCGGGGCACGCAGAGCAGTTTGGTCGCATTCAAAATGCATTTCGCTCTCTCGCCCGAGCAACAGGCGAATCTGGCAGGCCACATTGAACTCTTTCTTTATGCCGGCGGATATGCCGGGCTGCAACTGGTGGAGGATGGCGCCAACCTCTGCACTGCCGTCACGCGGGAGAAACTCCAGTCGCTGGGCGGCCATTGGGATCATCTGCTCGATCACATGTGCACGCAGTCGCCTCATCTGGCCCAGCGCCTGAGCGGCGCGAGGCCCATGCTGGAGCGCCCACTCGCCATTTCTCCGATTCCGTATGGCTATTGTGCCCGAGAATCGTTGAATGAGCCATCGCCGTGGCGCTTGGGCGATCAGGCCGCGGTGATTCCATCGTTTAGCGGCGACGGTATGTCGATCGCCATTTATACCGCGCATCGCGCGGCTCAGCTCTATCTTGAGGGATCGTCTCCAGCTGTTTATCATCGCGAGCTTCGCCGGCACTTTCGCCGGCATCTTTACTTTGCCACCCTCCTCTCGCGCATGATCATTGCGATTCCATCGGTCGCGCACGCAGTCAGGTTGTGGCCTTCGGTTCTCACGGAGATTTTCTCCGTCACTCGTGTGCCGGGAGAGGCGATACGGGCCGCAAGACCTTAAGGGTCGCAGACGTTAGAGCAGCACCTTGGGTGCCCCCGGTCCCTCGCCTTAGGGGACCGGGGATGTACAAAGTTGGGTACACCGATACTGAAATTGTTCTTGAGTATTATGCTATTGCGTTTGCCGCAGGCCGCGCAGGGCGTTGCAGGTAGCGCGCAGGGTGAACTCGAGCGACTCGCGCGGCACGCTCTCCACGAAAGGGCGCACGATCCAGCCGAGGCCCGCGGGGATGGAGCGCGTGAGCGAAATGGACTCGATCTGTAGATAGGTGCCGCCGTCGCGCTCCTCGTAACTCCAGTAAGTGTTCTGCCGCCAAAGAAAACCGTGATCGTCGGCGGGGCTGAGCGCGTGCTCACTCCGTTCGCCGGCGTTGGCGATCTCCGCGACGCGGGTGCTGCGCGACAGGCTGTAGCCGTGGCGCGGATCGAGCTGGCCGAAGACGACGTCGTAGTCCGTGTCGAGCACGACGGTGAGCACATGATGCTGGCGGACGCGCAGTGTAGCTTCCACATGCTCGCCCTGCGCGGCGAGCACGCTGGCCCGCTCCACCTGCGGCGCGTAGATGTGTGGATAGGCGGCGAAGTTGCGCAGCAGGCGGTCGAGGCCGGCCGTTGTTGCGCCCGGCGCGAAGGCCGTGGCGCGCCAGTGGTGCAGCATGGCGCCGGGCAGCGCGGGGGCCGGCGAAGGAGTGAGCTCTTCGACGATGAGCTCGCCGCCCTGCAAGCGCCGATTGTTCTGCGGGGCCAGAAAGGACGCGGGGGATTGATGCTGACGGGCGAGCCTCTGTTCCACCGCCGCGACATAGACGTTGTATCCGGCGATGGCTGCCGCGGTGGGTTCGGCGGTGAGACGGGGCGCGGCGCAGAGCGGCAGGGCGCAGAGAACGGCGAGAAGGAGCAAACGCGGCGAGAAAAGGTGCATAGATGAAATCGTGCACTGCCAGAGGCGCGGAGCGCAATACGGGGTTTGCGCTGTTTATGATGCGAGGATGGCCGTAGCCGCAGGAATCGGTCATGCACTCTTGAAGGTCTTGCATCCGCGGTGCGTAATGCAATCGACCCGGCTTATGTAAAGCGATGACGCGGACTTATCCTGATCCAGGCTCGTCTGATAAATTCCATGTAATTTATGCAAATGCTTAAATTAGAGATGCCCTGATTTTCAGACAGGTTCTTGGCAATCCGGGCCGGCGGCGCCCATCGGCCTCACGGCGGCGGATGCGGAATCCTGCAATCCGGCAGCGCCGAGCGCCGCTTCAATCATCGCGTCAACACCCATCGCCGAGTTGAGCAGCGCGTGGTAAAGGCCGCGGGCGCACCAGTCCTGCTGATAGTGTTTGCGGATGACCGCGGCGCGGCGCTTGTCATAGGCCGCGAGAATCTGATCGGCCTGCTGCGCCTGATCGGGAAACGCGGCAATGAACCAATCGCGCTTGGCCTTCGCCGTGGCGTAGACAAAGACGTGAAAGCAGCCCGGCACGCAGGCCAGCGCGCAGGCCGCGCCTCGGCCCACCAGAACGCAATGGCCGTCCTTGGCTGCCTGTTCAATCTCCTTGCGGATGAGCGCGATCATGCGTTCGGAGTCGAAGACCTGCTCGTCGTCCAGGGCGGTCATCGAATACGGCGAGTCGTGCCAGAAGACTTTGCCATAGCGGTAGTACCAGGGGTCGAGCCGCTCGTCGAATTGGGCCGCAAGCTCCGGCGCGACACCCGCGCGGCGCGCGGCGCCGGTCACCAGTTCTGAATCCAGCAGCCGCCAGCCCAGCCGGGCCGCCAACTGGTGGGCAAACTCGCCGCCCCGCGAGCCATACTCCCGTTCCACGGTAATCACATTCACTGGTGCGCGCATGGTTCCCTTCGAGACCCCGCGACTGGAGAATACAACGGAATGCGTTCTCTTGAGCACAGAAAAGGCGCGGAGCCGAAGCCCCGCGCCTGTTTTCTTCCTGGATGGGACTCGCGGCCTACTGCGTGACCGGAGTTTGGGCCGGGGTTTTGGGCGCTTTGAGATGCGGGGCTGACGGCGCCGCGGGTGCGGCAGGCGGAGCCGGCGGGAAGCTCGTGCCTTTGGTGACATGCACGTCGCCCACGTCGGTATTCAGCGTGATCCTCGCCTTGCCCGAGCCGACCGTCCAATTGGCCGTCTTGCTCTCGCCCTCGCCAAAAGACGGAATCGGATAGTCGGAGACAATGTCACCGTTGCGGGTATGCACGTCCACCGCGGCCGAGGCATCGGGCGGCAGCGTCACCTCGATGTCGCCTTTGCCGTTGCGCGCCTCGATGCTGAACGCGCCTGCCGGCTCAATCGAAATCTGTCCGCGGCTGTTGTTCACATAGACGTCGCCGTAGATCTGGCTCAGGTCCACGTCCTTGGCATGGGTGTTCACGCGCACCGCGCCGCGGGCTTCGGTCACGCGCAGGTCGTCGGAGTCCAGCGTCATGTCGCCGGGCAGCGCGCCCAGCTCGATGTCGGTGATAGAGGTGTGCAGATGCAGCGGTCCGGCCACGTTCTCCAGGTGTACGTCGCCGAAGATCTCGCCGTCGGTGGTCACCTTGCCTTTGATTTCGGAGAGCGTCACGTCGTTGCAGTCCCCGCTGGCGTTCACGTCACCCTGAATATCGTGCGCGGAAAAGTCGTGCTTGTCGCCGGGAAAGCGCACCTGAACCGAGCCCATGATCGAGCTCAAATGCACGTCGCCGTGGGAGGAGACGACCATGACGCTCGCGTTCAGGCCGGCCGCGGTCACGTCGCCGTGGCCCGCCGTCACCGTCACCTGCGCGCCTTTGGGCACCATCACCGTCAGGTTCACGCGGCCGCTGCTGTTGCTGTCGGACTTGATCAGCGCGGTGCTGCCGCTGACCGTCACATGGGCCTGCTCGGCGTCAAAAATCCTGTGCGCGGAGTCGTCGGAGTTGGCATAAGCCACCAGGTGCGCCTGCACCTGAACCTGATTGCCATCGCTCGCCGTCACGCTCACGTCGCCGCGCGGGTTTTCTATTTGCACAACGGCATTCGCGGGCAGGTTGGCGTTGAGCGCCTGCTGGTCCTGATCGTGCTCCGGCTGGCCGAACATGTTGAAGAAGTTGTCGCCATCGTCGCCAAAGTTGGCGCGCATCGGGCCCGACCAGTTGCTCCATCCGGCAGCACACAGGCCGAGGATGGCGAGGAAGATGAGCCCGCCCACAAAGCCGCCGCCACGGCGCACCGGCGCGGGCCGGCGCATATCGAGAGCCCACTCGCCCAGCAGCGCGAGGCCGGCCATGATCAGCAGCAGCGGCCACCAGTGGCCATACCAGCTCCAGAACCGCCCCGCCTGAAGGCGGCCGGAATAAAGCAACAGGCCGACCACGCCCATGGCCACGAAAATGATGGGGCCGACGACCGACGGCACATGCGGCACATAGGGCCCGCCGCCGTAGCCTGCCTTCCAGGCGCGGCGCTGCACCCGCCAGGCATCGCGCTGCGCCCGCCATGCGGCGCGCTGCTGCTCGCGATAGACGCGCCACTGCGTGTGTGGGTCGTAAGGGGGCATGCCGCCGGGGGGTGGAGTGAAGGGAGGCTGGCTGCTCATGACTGTCCTCCCTGGGAGCCGCCGGTAAGGTCGTGCGGCGGAGTGGGAACCAGAGATGTACCCGTGGGCTGGGCAATGGGCTGCGTGCCGGGCTGCTGAACGGGCTGCTGAGCAGGCGGCTGCGCGCCATAGCCATAGTTGGGCGGATAGCCCCCGTTGTAGCCCTGATACGTGCCCTGATATGCGCCCGGATACGCGCCCTGTTGATACGGCTCATCGCCCGCCGCGGCCAGCGCGGCCCGCTGCGCCAGCTTCAACGCGCCGAGGAGGATCAGCAGCAGCGGCACAAAGATGCCCCAGTTCACCAGGTCGGCTTCGTGCAGCAGCGCCACGACGCCCAGCAGCAGCAGAATGCTTGGTCCGGTCAGGCGGCGAATCAAAATATAACGGTTCATTGCGGGCCTCCCTTGGTGTCCCCAAACCGGCGCACGATCATCCAAGCGCCCAGCGCGATGAAGATCAGCGGCCAGAGGTATTTCACGACGTGCTCGGCCATCAGGCCCATCTGGTTCAGCAGCAGAATCAGTCCAAAGCCGATCAGGATGACCGCGCCGACAGGCTCCCTGCGTTTCCAGTAGAGCGGCGGCACCGGCGGCACGGGCGGAACCGGAGGCGCACTCGGATCGACATACCCCCCCACCGGCGTATACGGCGGAGCCTCATAAGGATTGGGGGGATAGGCCGCGGGCTGGGCATATGGAGCATAGGGAGCCTGCTGATAGCCGCCCGCAGCCGGACCGGAAGCTCCCGGCGGCGGCGCAACCGGCGGACGGCCGCCCATGTTGAACCAGTTGCCCACTTCGTTCAGTCCCAGCGGGTCGGGCAGCGGCAATCCGTCGCGCCGTGCAATTGCCGTGTGGTATGCCTCAAAGGCCTGATACACCACCCATGCGGCGATGAAGATGCCGAAGATCGCGTAGTGGTCGGTGATGCTGATGAGCACCGCGAAGATGACCACATGGATCAGCCCCTTGAAGAACTGCCCGTTGTACATGGCGCCCACGCCGGGGATAATGCCCAGCACTCCCGCTGCGATGGGGTTGGGGCTGCCCGCCGGCGGCGGGATAAACGGCTGCTGCATCGTCTGCCAGCTCATGGTGCAGGGCTCGCAGAGAATCTGCCCTGCCGGCCCGGTGCGCTTGCAAGCGGCGCACATGGCCTTGCCGCAGTTCTGGCAGTAGGCGGTTGCCGGTGTCCCCGGATGATTTACGCAATCCATGATGTGCTCCTGGGTGTGCTCCTGGGTGTGCTTCTGTCCCGTCGTGCTTCCGTGGAGCCCTCAAGCGAATGCGCGGGCCAGTCAGGGAACGTAAGGGAAGTTTCCAGATAATCCTCGGTGCCCCGGCTGACCGGAGCGCCCGATTGCTGCGGAGGATCGACACGCGAGCCTCCGTCTTTGTGGGGTGTATTCTTTTGCGACTCGCCGGGCGCCGTCTGCGGAGCCGAGTTCTGCTGCTCTTCGCTGTTGCGGCGCATCTCGCGCACCCGCGACTGCACCTCGTAGACCAGCCGCAGATGGTCGTAGTAGCGAACGATGGGCGTCGAGGCCAGGGTCAGGCGGCGCTCCACCAGGGAACGCACGGAACTGGGGCGGAGGTTAGAGAGTTTGATGTCGCTGAACTTGACGCCGGTCAGGTTGAGGGTGAGCGCGATGGAGAAGAAGGCCATGGCCGCGGTCATCATCAGCCGGGGCTCGGCAAAGCGGCGCACCCGGGCCATAAAGCCCGGCTGCTGCCATGCCGGAAGAACCGGCAGCACCTCGCTCGATCCTGTCACCAGCCCGTAGCCGGCCGCCTGTCCCGGACCCGTTGAGGCCAAAAGCTTGACGAGAAGGCCTTCCGGCACCTCGGGCTCGGGGGAGAGAAACTCCAGCCACTCCCGCCCGCGCCGCGCTTCCTCAAACAGCGCCGTGCAGGCCGCGCAAGTGGCCATGTGAGCGCTGAAGGGCGCCTCGTCCTGGGGTTGCAGCAGCCCGTCCAGCGCATCGGCCAGCAGGGTTTCCCACTGCCCGCACTCTGGAGAATTCGGCATGTGTACGCGGTCTGCCATGGTTACATCACCTCCCGTTTATTACGTTCCAGCAGGCGCGCCAGTTCCGCGCGGCCCCTGCTGATGCGGGACTTCACAGTACCTTCGGGTATGCCCAGCACCTGGGCAATCTCCTTGTAGTCCAGATCCTGCAAATCCCGCAGAATCACGGCCTCGCGCAGCTCCGGAGAGACCTTGGCGAGCGCGCCCTGCACCATTTTGGCCAGCTCCTTTTGAGCGGCGGCCTGGTGGGGCGAGGGAGCCGCCGAAGTGAGCCGGTCAATGGGCTTCAATTCATCCGATACATCCCAGCCCTCGTCCAGCGACCCGGTGGCGCGCAAATTCTTGGTACGGCGGAAGTTATCCACCAGCAAATTGCGCGTCATGGTGGTGATCCACACCTGCAGGCTGCCCCGCCCCATGTCGAAGCTGGTGAGGTTGGAATAAATCTTGAGGAAGACGTCCTGGGTCAGGTCTTCGGCGTCGGTGGGGTTGCCGGTGAAGCGATAGCACAGCCCATAGACGCGCCGGTGATGGGTGCGCACGAGCTCGGCCCACGCGCCGGAATCACCGTCCATGCAGCGGCGGACAAGTTGGGACCAGTCGATTTGGGACCAGTCGATCTCCAGCGGTCTCCCCTCCTCGCGCGCCACGCTCGCCTGGGCCGCCGCCACGGGTTCAGCCACGGGCCCAGCCCCGGGTCGAGCCACAGCCCGGCTCCTGGGCGGGAGCGGCGCGCCCGCATCCATCGCGTTCCGGCGCCGCACAGTCCGGCTCCGCACAGTCGAGGCCGGGGCTCCCAGCCCCATCCCGCTCCAGCTTAATGTACCCGCGCTCGCCATGGTGCCCTATACGCATGATTTTGCAGTGCGGTTCCATTGGCCGCTCAACTGCCGCGGCGCCGGTGCATTCCGGGGCGATTTGCTCGATGTGAGCAGGCCCGCAGCCGTCCATGCCGCGGCCTCCGGTAACCTTTGCCAGAGAAGCTCATCTCACAAATGGCGCCCCTCAATATACATGAGATACGAAGGGCGGCCAGGGAGTTCGTATGTTCCGCAGTGTTGCCGTTGTCGTTGTTGTTGGAGCCGCACTCTTGCTGTACGTCGGGTTGAGCCGCGGGGCGCAGGCCGCGGGCAAGAGCCCCATTCCGGTCGCGGCGAAAGATGTCGTCCTGGCCGCCAAGCCCGGTAAGGCCGTCGCGGTGTTCGCCGGCGGATGCTTCTGGGGCACGCAGTCGGTCTTCGAGCGCGTCAAGGGCGTGACCGAAACCACGGTTGGCTACTCCGGCGGCGAAGCCAGCACCGCGACCTACGGCCAGGTCGGCGGGGAGGACACGGGCCACGCCGAGTCGGTGCGCGTGGTCTATGACCCTTCGCGCATCACCTACGGAACGCTGCTGCGCATCTTCTTCTCGGTCGCCCACGACCCCACGCAGCTCAACCGGCAGGGGCCGGATGTGGGCCCGTCTTATCGCTCGGTGGTCTTCTACGGCGACGAGGAGCAGCACCGTATCGTGCAGGCTTATGTCGCGCAGCTCAACGCGGCCCACGTCTTCGCGCGGCCCATCGTGACCCAGGTGGTGCCCCTGAAGGCCTTTTACGCCGCGGAGGACTACCACCAGCACTACGCGGACAACAATCCCGATAACCCCTACATCCTGGTCTGCGACCGGCCCAAGATCGCCGCGTTGCGCCAGCAGTTCCCCGATCTGTTTGACGAAAACGCGGGCAAGTAACGGTCTTGTCGGCGGGTTCGCTTTCCCAGGTTAGGCGCAAAGAACATGCCGAACCTGGGGCACCCGTCAGACGGAATGAGTAGTGCTCTCTCAGTAGCGTTCCAGAAACTCCGGCGCCACAGGATTCTCGAAGAGCGAGGCGTCGCGGGTCACGATGGTCAGGCCCGACGGCGTGACGAAGTAGCGGCGCTTGTCTTCAACCGGGTCGTAGCCGATGACCGTGCCTTCGGGGATATGCACGTCGCGGTCGATGATGGCGCGGCGGATGCGGCAGTGGCGGCCGATGTTGACGTGCGAGAAGATGACGCTCGAGTCGACGTCGGCGTAGCTGTTGACGCGGACATCGTGGGAGAGCACGGAGTTGCGCACTACCGAGCCGGAGACGATGGAGCCGGGGGAGACGATGGAGTTGATGGCCATGCCCGTGCGCCCCGGCTCTCCAAAGACAAATTTGGCCGGGGGATACTGCCGCACACGAGTCCGAATCGGCCACTTGCTGTCATACAGATTGAAAACAGGCGACACCGACGCCACGTCCATGTTGGCGTCGTAATAGGCTTCAAGCGTGCCTACATCGCGCCAGTACAGCGCCTGCTGCTGGTTCTCATCCACAAAGTTGTACGCGCACATCTTGTATTTGCCCAGGATGCCCGGCAGGATATTGTGCCCGAAGTCATGCTTCGACG
>DASQSP010000164.1:0-3158 GCA_035642355.1 Occallatibacter sp. | reverse complement strand
ACACAAAGCCATGCGCCTCATAGAGCCGCATCGCCGCAGCATTGTCCGCAGCCACATGCAGCCAGATCGTAGTCGCGCCGGCTTCACAAGCTGAGGCTTCAACACAGCGCATCAGCTCCGCGGCAACTCCGCGCCGGCGATAGGCAGGCGCCACTTCGATGGTCACAATGTAAGCGCTGACGCCGTCGGGCCGCGGCGTCCACTCCACAATGGCGAAGCCGGCCATGTCACTCTCGTCTTCCGCGATCCAGCAGGCCGCGTTCGCAGCATCAACCAGGCGCTGCATGTAGCGGCGGGGAAAACGAAAGGGCGGATCGAAGCAGACCAGTTCGATGGCGTAGAGAGCGGCGAAATCCGCGGGCATGTAGAGGCGGAACCGCATGTCCTCCACTCTACCGTGCTCAAAAACAAAGGGCCACCTTCACGCGGAAGGCGGCCCTGAGCAAAGTTACAGATCGCTCGCGGATTAGACCTTCGCTTCAAGGTCGCGAATGACGTTGAAGAAGCTCTCACTCAGACGGCGGTTGGTGGAAATGGCTTCCTTGATAGTGATGTCCGTGATCTCGGTACCCTTGAGCACGGCGATGCGGCCCCACTTCTTGTCGTGCACCATATCGATTGCGTGCAAACCGTAGCGTTGGCCCAGCAGGCGATCATAGGCCGTAGGCACTCCGCCGCGCTGCGTGTGACCCAGATTCACCGAGCGCGTCTCGAAGCCAGTCTTCTTTTCGATCAGGTCGGCCAGCGCTTCACCGATGCCGGAGAGCCGCGCGTGCCCAAAGGAGTCAACTTGTGCCGATCCGGTAACCTGGCCAACCTCGGGCAGATGGCAACCCTCGGCCACCACCACGATGCCGTAGTGCTTGCCGTGATCGTAGTTGTACTTGAGCAGCTTGCAGACGTGATCGATATCGATCTCCTGCTCGGGCACGAGGATCACATGCGCGCCGCCCGCAACGCCGGAAGCGTAGGCGATCCATCCGGCATCGCGCCCCATCACCTCGACCACAATCACACGGTTGTGCGAGTCGGCGGTAGTGTGGATGCGGTCGATGGCCTCAGTCGCAATCGAAACCGCCGTATCGTAGCCAAAGGTCACATCGGTGCCGTTAATGTCGTTGTCAATCGTCTTGGGCACGCCCACGGCGCTGATGCCGTTGTCGGCGAGAAACAGTGTGACGGACTGCGTATCGTCGCCGCCCAGCGCGATCAGTGCGTCGATCTTGTTGATCTTGAGCACCTCCTGCACCTTCTCAATGCCGCCCGGAATCTTCTTCACGTTGGTGCGCGAGGAGTGGAGAATGGTTCCGCCCTTGAGCTGAATGCCGTCCGTGCTTTCGAGGGTCAGCGGAATCCATGTATTGTCGAGCACGCCGCGCCAGCCATTGAGGAAGCCAATAAACTCGTCGCCGTGGGTCTGGATGCCCTTGCGTACCGCGGCATAAATCACCGCATTCAAGCCGGGGCAGTCGCCGCCGCCGGTCAACAAAGCAACTCGCATTGCAGATCTCTCCTGGTCAATTTTGCGCGGCGCGGGGACGGGCCGCATAACTCCCTGAATCAAGCAAGACCTCTGGGGACGCCGGGCTTGACACCATGAACAGTGTACTCCGCCGTTGTAAAGGGGTAGTTCGTAACTTCCTCATCGAGCGAGGCGCAGCACGTCCGGCTTGGGCACCAACGGGCGTCGGTGGTTCAATAAGGTATGCCCGGAACCGGAACTCTGTTGCTGCTGGTGTTTGCCAGCATGGTCGTGGTGGTGCTGCTGGTATTGCTGCAACTCACGCGGCTGGGCTTTCTCATCCGTTCCACTATCCCCGACCGCCCGCGCCGGCGCATGTTCCTCGCCTCGCTGTCATTTCTCATTACTTTTCTGGGTGTGCGGCTCATCGTTAGCCAGATCATTCAAAACCATGGCCCCTTCGAATGGGTAATGGTGCGGGGGATGCACATTCACCATCTCGTGTGGGGCATTCTCATTCTGCTGCTGGTGGGTTACGGATGGCTGCTGGACCTGGGCCGGTCACACTCGCCCATGTCGATCTTTCTCAGCCGCCTGATGTCGGTGAGTTACGGTGTGGGCGCGGCGCTCACGCTGGACGAGTTCGCGCTGTGGCTGAATCTGGAGCCGGACGCCTACTGGTCGAGGTCAGGACGCCTCAGCATCGACGCCATCATTCTCTTCGGCAGCATTCTGGCCGTGGGCGCGTGGGGCGCGCCCTTCTTTCGCGCGGTGCAGCACATGTGGGGCAAGCGACCGCTGCGGCGCCGCGATTTTTCCGCAGGGCATGCGCCTATTCGGCACGCGCGGTTGCTTCGTCGGCGTAAAGTGCGTCGACCACCGCCGCATACTTCTGAGTAAGCACGCGACGCTTGAGTTTCATCGACGGAGTCAGCTCGCCCGTCTCCTGCGACCACTCGTCGGCCACCACGCGGAACCGCTTGACGGTCTCGAAATTGGCCAGTCCGGCGTTGGCCTCGCGCACAATCTCGTCGTAGAGCGCAACAACACGGCGATCGCCAACCAACACCCGACGCGACGCAGCCTCGACGCCCTGCTGCTTGGCCCAGGCCTCCAATGCAACAAAATTCGGCGAGATGAGCGCCGCGATGAACTTGTGCTTGTCGCCCACAAGGGCGGCCTGCGCCACCAGATGGCTGTTCTTGAGCCTGTTCTCAATGGGCTGGGGCGCAACCAGCTTGCCGCCGGAGGTCTTGAGCAGCTCCTTCTTGCGATCCGTGATGTAGAGAAAGCCTTCCGCATCAAGATGGCCGATGTCTCCGGTGCGAAACCAGCCGTCGGCGTCGAAACACTCGGCGTTCGCAGCTGGCTTCTGCCAGTAGCCGGAGAAAATGGACGGACCACGGACCAGCAATTCGCCATCTTCGGCAAACTTCAGCTCCAGGTTCACGAGGGGCCTGCCCACCGATCCCATTCGCTGGCTAACAGGATTGTTCAGCGCAATTACCGGCGAAGTCTCCGTGAGGCCGTAGCCCTCCCACACCGCGATGCCCGCCGCCGCAAACCACTTCGCGGTATCGATCCCGAGCGGAGCGCCGCCGGAGACGAAAAAGCGGACACGGCCACCAAATGCCTCACCCACTTTGCCGTAGACCAGCTTGCGCGCCAGCTTCCAGGTGAGCGAGCCGGGCTGCTC
>DASQSP010000163.1:0-9292 GCA_035642355.1 Occallatibacter sp. | reverse complement strand
TCGCCGAGAAAGTCCGGATAGTTCTTGAAGATGCTGCTCTCCTCGGGCTTCTCGACGTCGTTTTCGACGCTCAGCAGCCCCTCTTTGCGGACCTTGTTGAGGAACTGATACATCATCTTGAGAGTGTTGAGGTAGCGGGCCTTGCTGAACTTTGAGCCTTTCAGCACGCCCAGCAGGCTGCCGATGATGCCCTTGATGATGTGCAGCGGATTGGCGACCAGCAGCGTGCCCAGGGCCGCGCCGCCGATGGTCACGAGTTCGGCCGGCTGAATGAGCACCTTGAGAGGTCCATGCTCCATCAGGAAGCCGCCGATTATGGCTCCAAAAACTACGACGATTCCTATAATGGCGAACATGCGCGCCTCCCAGGAGCTAAAGTGATGTGATTGCCGCCGGCATGAGCGCTGGCGTGCATCGCGGCCTGCGCGCGTTCGAGCAGGCGCACCAGGATTTCATCGCGCTCGGCCAGCGCGGCGCCCACGCTGACCGTGAACGTGATGCGGTCGCCCCACCAGCGAAAATCGGTGGTGCGGGCCTGCCCCGCCAGGGTTTGCGCGCGCGCGGCCAGCGCCTCCGCCGTTGCGGCGTGGGCCAGCACCAGAAACTCATCGTCGCCCCAGCGGCCGATCTCCTCGGGCGCATGCAGCCCGTTGGCCAGAGTGCGCTCCACGCGCACGAGCATGGCCTCGCTGGCGCGCGCGCCGTGGGTGCGGCGCAGGCCGCGCGCCTGGTCGACCGAGATCCAGATCAGCCCCATCGGCGCGCCGTCGCGTGCGAACTCGCGAAACCGCTCTTCCACGCGCTCTTCGAGGCGCGCCTGCGTCTCTCCGGCCTCCGAACCGGCGGAGATGTACCCATGCGGCAGCGCGTCCCAATCCTCGGCGGGGCGAAAGACCGCCGCATGGCCGATGCGCTGGCCCAGCCCGTCGCGAAGCACATGGGAGCGCACCATCGCGGCCAGCTCGTGGCCCTGCCGATGGTGGACATGCGCCAGCCCGCCGCCGGCGCGGCCATCGCCGTGGGCCGCGGCATTTTCCGGGATCAGCAGCGGCTCAACTTCCCACGGAATGGCCCGCCCCACAATGTCGATTCCGGGGAATCCGGTGACGCTTTCCGCCGCGCGGTTCCAAAACACCACATGTCCGAATTCGTCGAGCAGCGCCACGCCCTCGGAAAGGCAATCCAGTGCGGCCTCCATCATTTCTTGGCGTTCGGCCATCTTGTTCCCTCCCTGTCCTCATCGGCAGCCACGCGCGTATCTTGATTGGCTTGAACGAGGAAGGACGGAGAAAAGGTGTAGTGGGGAAGGCGCGGGCGGTCCATGCCGGAGACCGTCAGGTGCAGCTTTCGGCAAGAATGCGCAAGGCGGAATTGGAAGGGCTTAGAGGAGACTACTGCCGTGAAGATTCGTGGTTTCCCAGGTCTTCCGCCGCGGCGGACGAGATCTGGGGCACCCAGATTCATCGGCGTGATTGCAAGATCATCGGGTCACGGTACTAGGAAGGATTTTTGGCAGCGTCGTCAACGGTGCTCAAGGGCAGGCGAACGATGAATCGTGTGTCGCCGGGTTCGGAGAGAACTTCGATTTTTCCGCCGAACTTCTGGGTCACGATGCGGTGGACGATCTCCAGGCCGAGCCCGGTGCCGGAGCCCTGCGGCTTGGTGGTGAAGAAGGGCTCGAAGATGCGGGGCCGCACCTCGTCGGAGATGCCTTCGCCGCGATCGCGGATGCAGACAACCAGCCAGCCCTGGTCAGGCTCGGTCCATGAGGAGATTTCGATGGAGCCGCCGGCCGGCGAGGCGTCGGCGGCGTTGTCGATCAGGTTGGTCCACACCTGGCTCAACGCCGAACCCTTGGTGTGGATGATCGAGGGCGAGGCCGCGAACTTCTTCTCGACACGAATCTCCTTGATGCGGAGTTTGTGGCCGAGGATGGTGAGCGTGCTCTGCAGGCTGTCGTGGACGTCGAGGTCTTTGGCGGGCGACTTTTCGTCGTAGGCGAATTTCTTGACCGCCATCACCAGGTCGGAGATGCGGGAGATGCTCTCTTCAATGGCGCAGACCAGAGAGACGCTGGAAACCAGCGAACCCAGCCAGTTCAGAGCGTCGGAGAAGGCGGCCGGCGAAAACAGCAGGCGCGCGCACTCCAGCTCTTCGCGTTCAAAGCTCATGCCCACCAGCACGGGTGCAATCTGGTATGCGTTCTCGACTCCCGAGCCGGAGAGCCACTCGCCCATCTCTTCTTCGGCGTCGGCCTGTTCGATACTGCTCATGGCAGTCAGGCGGCAGCCGCCGTTCAGGCTGTGATCGAGCAAGCCTTTCATGCATTCCAGTTGCTCGGGGGTCTTGAGCTGGCTGCCGTTGCGCAGGCTCACCTCCTGCAGGCGCATCAGATTCTCGCGCAACTGCGAGGCGGCGCGCTTGGCCGCCGCGCCGGGATTGTGCAGTTCGTGCATCAGGCCCGCGGCCAGAGTGCCGAGCGAGACCAGCTTCTCCCGATGCAGCGCGTCCATCTGGTGCGCCTGGATCCACTTACTGGAGTCTTTGAGCACCACCGCGCGCAGCGCGGGGCAGCAGGCGAGCATGCTCCAGAACTGATCGGCAGTGAAGCGCAGCAGGACGGAGTTCTCGACGGCGTAAACGAAGAAAGAGCTCTTGCTCTTGCCCAGCACCAGAGAGGCTTCGCCAAAACCTTCGCCAGCCAGTGCGATGCCCGCCAAGGTGCGCGGGCCGCTGGGTTCCGGCCGGTCGGCGTGCATCTCGCCCTCGATGACAATCCAATAGGAATCGATCGGGTCGCCGGGCTCGGCCAGGGTTGCGCCGGCAGGGATCCGGATGCGCTCGATGCTGTCCACGCCGCCGAGGTCTTCGACGCGGGTCTCCGCGAAGGGACGGGTCACGCGCAGCGCCTCGGCCACATCTCTCAGCGCCACCGTTTCCACTTCGACCGGTTTGCCTGCCTGGTTCATCTCAGCCCGCTCATCTCTTCGCGCTCAACTCAGCCCGCTCATCTGCGCCCGCTCAACTTCCGCCTAGAATCCCGCCAGATACTGGTGGGCAAACTGCACGGCGATGGAGCCCTCACCAACCGCCGACGCTACTCTCTTTATCGACCCGTGGCGCACATCGCCAGCCACAAAGACGCCGGGGACGCTGGTTTCGAGCAGGAAGGGCTCGCGCGCCTCCTGCCAGCTCTCCGGCATCCTGCCCTCGCGCTTCAGATCGGGGCCGGCCAGCACAAACCCCTTCTCGTCGCGCAGCACCGAGGATGGGAGCCACTTTACGGTGGGTTCGGCGCCGATGAAGACAAACAGCGAGGTAGCCGGAATCCGGGATTCCCCCTTTGGGCCGCGCAGAGTCAGCGCTTCCAGATGGTTCTCGCCCTCCGCTCCGATTACCTGTGTCTCCGTTTCCACCACAATATTCGATGTGCGGCCGATCTCATCGATTAAGTATTTCGACATGGTTGCGGAAAGTCCGCTGCCGCGCACCACCACGGTCACCGTGTGCGCAAACTTGGCAAAGTGCAGCGCCGCCTGCCCGGCCGAGTTGGCCGCGCCCACCACGTATACGTCTTCGCCCTTGCAGGCCGCCGCTTCCACCAGCGCCGCGCCATAATAGATGCCGCAGCCGGTCAGATGATCCGCTCCTGGAATCTTCAGCTTACGGTACTGCACGCCGGGCGCCAGCAGAACGACGTGGGTGGAGACCTCGCGGCCGTCGGCGAGCTGGATGAACCGATACTGGCCGTCGATGCGCAGGCCGGTGGCCCTCTGGGTCAGGAACTCGGCGCCGAAGCGGGTGGCCTGCACATGGGCGCGCCGGCCCAGGTCTCCGCCGGAGACGCCTGCAGGGAAGCCAAGATAGTTCTCGATGCGCGAGGTGGAGCCGGCCTGTCCTCCGGGCGCGTCAGGCTCGATGACCAAAGTCTTAAGACCTTCGCTGGCTCCGTAGACGGCCGCCGCAAGCCCGGCAGGGCCGGCGCCGACCACCACCATGTCGTAGAACTCCTGCGTGGCCTGGGTGCGCAGACCCACGAGGTCGGCCAGAGAGTCCGGCTCGGCGTCCGCCAGCATGGTGCCATCGGCAAACAGGACGGCGGGGAGCTGCTCCGGGGCCAGGTTGCGCTCGGCCAGCAGCTTGATGGCTTCGTCGTTGGCGGCGATGTCCAGCCAGCGGTAGGGAATGTGGTTGCGCGAGAGAAAGTTGCGCAGCTTGTGATCCTTGAGCGACCAGCGGCTGCCCAGCACCCGCAGCCCCTCGAACGAGGGCCGGTAACCGGCCTTCCAGTCCTCGAGCAGGTCGGTGAGGACGGGGTAAAGCTTCTCCTCCGGCGGATCCCACGGCTTGTTGAGGTAGTAGTGAATGCGCGCGGAGTTGATGGCCTGAATCGCCGCCTCGGTGTCGGCGTAGGCGGTGAGCAGGACGCGGCGCGCGTCGGGGTAGAGGACGCGGGCCTGCTCCAGGAAGTCGACGCCGGTCATGCCTGGCATGCGCTGGTCGCTGACGATGAGGGCGACGGGATCCTGGCGGGCCTTGACCTGCGCAAGGGTGTCCAGGGCCGCCTGGCCGCTGGCTGCGCGCAGGATGCGGTAGTCGCTGGCATACTGGCGCCGCAGATCCTGCACCACTGCTTCCAGGACGCTGACGTCGTCGTCTACTGCCAGTAGGATTGGCCGAGCCATACTGCCAGTCTATTGCCTTGGGGTCGAGTCCGTCTTTTGAAAGTGAGGGCTGCGGCGAGCCAAGTCAGTAAACACAATCCGTTGGACTTATACGGTTTCAGGTGACGTAAATGGGTTTGGGCTGTAAGCTGTTGGCAAGGGATTGTGCTACGGGTTGTATCTATTTGCGCCGAACCGATGACGAAAGGCATCTGCCTTTGGTCTCACTGTTGCAGTGTTAGCCACAGTGGGCCGTCGCCTCCGGTTGCCGATGTGCATATCTGTAGCGAGAATTCCTTTGGGCTAGTAGCAATGAACCGGCAGGGCGGATCGCGCTTGTCTCACCTGCCCGACGATTGGGATTCCCCCCGAAGGATTGGACGCGAATTATGAACAAGGTCATCCTCGCCGATTCACAGGCTATCTTCCGGGCAGGCACCGCCAAAGTACTGGCGATGGACGAAGACCTGCGCATCATCGCGCAGTGCACCGACCTCGAACGCATGATGCACGCGATTGGCACGTTTCCCGGCTCCATTGTGGTGCTGGCGGCCTCGCTGCGGCCGGACATGGCGCGTCTGCGCCAGTTGCTCGAGTCGACCGGCTCGCGCGGCATCGTGATTGCCGAGAACAACGAGATGGCCAGCGCTTTTCTGCAGCAGGGCTTCCGCGGTGTGGTGTTCCGCAACGTAACCGGGCCGGCGCTGGTGGAGTGCGTGCGCCGCGTGGCTGCTGGAGACACCTGGACGCCGCCGCAGTTGATGGTGCAGGAGTCGCCGGAGGACGATATGGTGGGTGCGCGGGTGCGCGACCGCCTGACGCCCAAGGAGATGCGGATTGTCGCTCTGATTGTGCAGGGTTGCAAGAACCGCGAGATCGCGATGCGCCTCAAGACCACCGAGCAGGTCATCAAGAATTATTTGCGGTCCATTTACGATAAGACCGGCGTCAGCGACCGGCTCGAACTGGCGCTGTTCACCATCCATCACCGGCAACTGGCACAGGCCGCGGCCGAGATGGGCAATCGCCTGGAAGCCGAGGAGCAGGCCGCCGCACCGCCGGCCGTCGCGTAGCGCTGCGCAACCAAGCAATGAAAAAGAGGAGCCCGAGCGGCTCCTCTTTTTGTCGTTGTTGGCTTGGAGGCCGTTACAGCTTCTCCGCCACGCTCTTAGCCTGCGTGAACAGCAGCAGGTAGTCGGGTCCGCCGGCCTTGGAGTCCGTGCCGCTCATGTTGAAGCCGCCGAAGGGGTGCGCTCCGACCATGGCGCCGGTGCATTTGCGATTGAGGTAGAGATTGCCCACGTGGTACTCGCGGCGCGCCACGTCTAGCTGGTCGCGATTATCGGTGTAGATGGCGCCGGTGAGGCCGTACTCGGTGTTGTTTGCGACCTTGAGGCCCTCGGCAAAGCTCGCGACCTTGATGACCGCGAGCACCGGCCCGAAGATCTCTTCGAGCGAGATGACCGCGTCCGGCGCAACGTCGGCGATCACGGTCGGCTCGAGGAAGTAGCCGCCCTCGGGCGTTGAAACGGCGTGCCCGCCTGCGATGAGCCGACCTTCTTTCAGTCCGGACGCGATGTAGCCCTGGATGGATTCCATGGCGGCCTTGTTGACGACCGGGCCCATGCTGGGATTTTCGGCGGGGTCGCCGACAGTGAGCTGAGCAACGCGCGCGCGCAGCTTCTCAACGAATGCGTCATAAATTGGCGCTTCAACAATGGCGCGCGAGCAGGCCGAGCATTTTTGCCCGCTGAAGCCGAAGGCCGATGCGACCACGCCTTCAACCGCTGTGTCCACGTCGGTATCCGCGCAGACCAGGATCGAATCCTTGCCGCCCATCTCGAGAACGGTGCGCTTGATCCAGATCTGGCCGGGCTGCGTCTTCGCGGCGCGCTCGTGAATTTCGAGGCCGACGGACTTCGAGCCGGTAAAAGCGATAAAGCGTGTCTTGGGGTGCTCGACGATGGCGTTGCCGAAGGTCGCGCCCGAGCCGGGGCAGAAGTTGACCACGCCGCCTGGCATGCCGGCCTCTTCCAGAACTTCAATGAACTTGGCGGCGATGGTGGGCGAATCGCTCGATGGCTTGAGGATGACGGTGTTGCCGGTGACGATGGCCGCGGTCGTCATGCCCGCCATGATGGCGAAGGGAAAGTTCCACGGCGGAATCACCGCGCCTACGCCGAGGGGAATGTAGATGAGCTCATTGCGTTCGCCGGGCATCTGGATGGGCGTGGTTGCCTCGGCCAGCCGCAGCGCCTCGCGCGCGTAGAAATCGAGGAAGTCGATGGTTTCGGCAACGTCGGCGTCGGCCTCGGCCCAGTTCTTGCCGACCTCGAAGGTGAGCCAGGCGCAGAACTCGAACTTGCGCGCGCGGATGATCTCTGCCGCGCCGAAGAGCAGGGAAGTCCTGTCCCCGACAGATGTCCTGCTCCAAAATTCGAAAGCGCGGAGCGCCGCCTGCATGGCCTGCTCGGCGTGCTCCGCGCCGGCCTTCTGGTGGATGCCGACGACTTCGGCTGGCCGCGCCGGATTCAGCGACTTGATCTTGCCTTCGGTGCGGATGCGGTCGCCGCCGATGATCAGATCGTATTCGCGGCCCAGGTGGCTGCGCACGAACGCGAGCGCGTCCCGCATCTTGCGAGCGTTGTCGGGGCTTGTGAAGTCGACGAAGGGTTCGTTGCGGAAGCCGCCCTGGGGTGAGCGCGGCTGGATGGAGGTCGGGAGAGTGATGGTCGCCATAGCCCATCCAGTGTAGTCGTTTTGCGGTGCCGTCGCCACGTCAACCCGTTCAGATTACGAGAGAACTCCAGCTTCAAATGGTTGAGTTTTCCGGGGGCAGGTCACATCTTGCTCACTCAGCGTCATCTTTAATGTCTTCACACATCGGTCCGGTAGCGCTAGTTGGTCCAATCTGTTCCATCGGCGTCCCAAGCATAAATCCGTTGACAATCCGCCACCGGTTCTCGGATTTCCCTTTACCTGTAATTTCTCCTATGCTATCGAATCTACAGGTCGAAATATCGACTACCCGTGTCTCCTCGTCAGGCTGAAGGCCAATCATCAAAATTGGAAGGGTTATAGAAAGCTCTGCGGAAGGGAGTTCACGCTTTGCTCGCTCGAAATTTACGATATTTGAGTCGATTCGCTTGGCCAGCGATCCCATTGGAATCACACTCAGGCCCACTCTAATCAGTGACTGAGAATATGCTGCCTGGAATTTGAAGACGTCACTATACCAGCGCGACATGTTTCCGAACTGCACCTCGGCTTGAATCGTCAAATCACCGAATGACTTCTTGAAATCCGCCGTTAAACCAGAGTCGACGATACTCGTCGCTAGCGGATGATATTCCCATTGATTTTCCATTGCCATCATCCGATCAAAGTAGGTGTTCATAACTTGCTGAACAACATCGAGCTTTTTATTCTTATCCGACTTGTTTGGATATACAAAAAGTGGAGCATTGCTTAGGATCGCGCGTATCTCTTCCCAGGCATTCTGGTGTCGAACGTGTTGTATGATCTCTTCCGCGAATCGGTAGCTGAATATCTCCAGTTTCACCCGTGGCCGCCTCCCGGCAAGTTTGGATTATATACAGGCTTATTCATCGGACGTGTTTTTAGAACACCGTTCCGCAAGGCGGCGAGGCGAGTCCAGGCGACGTCAACATATTCCTGCACTATATCGCAGCCGTGCCCAAAACGATCATGCATTACGGCCGCAATCACTGAAGTACCAACCCCCATATATGGGTCAAGGACGGCGTCACCTCGATTCGTCAGAGACAGAACGAGCCGTTCCACTAGCTCAACAGGGAACTGACAAGGATGGGTGGTTTTTTCAACATGGTTATTCTTAACGTTTGGAAATATCCAGACATCTCCCGGATTCTTCCCAAGGGGATTTCCCGACAGTTGTCCGATCTTCGGTCCCTTGAAATACTTTTTGCCCGGATACTTCGACGGAACGCGAATTGGATCTAGGTTGAATACGTAATCCTCCCCCTTAGTGAACCAAAGGACTGTTTCATATCGTCCTGACAATCGATTTGAGCAGTGCAATCCGTGCTCGAAGTGCCACACTATCCTGTTGCGGAGATGCAGGCCATGATCCCTGAATACTGGGTACAAAACCATGTCCAGTGGGAAAATCTCACCATCCTGGACGTGGTTGCCCACCTGCCAGCACAACGATCCGTGTGGGCTGAGGAGCCGCACGCATTCTGAAATGACTTGTGCCTGCTGATTGACGTAACTTTCGAGCGAACCGCGCTTCTCATAAGACTTCCCGATGTTGTAAGGAGGAGAGGTCACAATGAGTTGAACCGAGCCGGACTTCATCGGACGCATGAACGACAGATTGTCCTGGCAGGCCATGACCGCATCGACCTCGCGATGAAACTTGAAGAGTGTTGCAGTCGCCATGATCGCACCTATATTCATCGTACAAACAAAAGGCGAAGGCGCATCTGTGGGAATCAGGGCAGTAATTAGGGCCTGTTAACACTAACTATGCTATAATTGCTTTCAATGGAGATCACATCGGAGCAGTATGAGCGGATCAAGGGCAGATTGCCGATACAGCGGGGCAATGTTCGACTTAGCAACCTTCAGGTTCTCAACGCGAT
>DASQSP010000162.1:0-17984 GCA_035642355.1 Occallatibacter sp. | reverse complement strand
ATGCTTCGGCGCACTCTTGGGACGCATGATTTTTCCCCAGCTTATGCAGAGATTTAACTCAATTGCTGGAAATATTATACCACGAAATAGCATAACATCCTATTGAAAACAAACATGATATTGCGAAATTCAGGATCGACTCATTAGACCTGTTCCGCGGTCAATGTCTTCCTGTCGGACAGGCTGCGGAAAAACACATCTTAGATTAGAGAACTTCAGCAAGGGCTGAAGCCCGGTGCTATATTTGCGGCTTTTGCGGCACGAGTAAACTCGTGCCCTGTTACAAGACAGCCCTTCGACTTAGGGCGGTTTCGGGGTAGGTGTATCCAGATTCGTACGATCCCCGGTCCCCAAACGCGCGGGACCGGGGGCACCCATTACGGGTATATCAATGGTGAAATCGCCCGGGAAGTGGCTCGGGCCGGTTTGCTTACTTCGTCAGCGGGCGATCGGTCCACAGAGTTTTGTCGGCGATGGACTGCACGGGATAGAGGCGGCCGGCGAGCAACTGCTCGACTTTGGATTGATTGATGTCCTGCGCGAAAAGCCACTTGCGCTCGCCGGTGCCCCACATCTTTGCGAGCTGGTCTTCCGAGAGGAAGATGTGCGGGGCGTCAGGATAGCAGGAGCCCCACAACATGGATGAGCCGTTGCCGTGCGGTGAGCAGGGCTGCATGACGATGTCGGCGGGCTTCTCGAACAGCGCGTGGGTATAGAAGATGACCGAGGAGGCGTCGGACTGATCGCCGTAGACGATGAAAGTGTCGGCGGGCGTGCCTTGGCGCAGGATGGTGTCGGCCAGCGGCTTGGAGCTGAGCATGGGCTCGAAGCGCGCGAAGGCGATGTGCGCGGCGATGAGGAAGACGGCTGAGGTTAGCGCGACGCTGACGGTAGCGGCCATGTGGCGCTTGCGCAGGCGCAGCAGCCATCCGGCGGCGGGGCCGATGAGCAGCGCGACGAGAGCAATCCATGCGGGCAGGCGCAGCGCGGCGAAGGACGGCCCGGTGAGATCGAACAGATGGGACAGGGAGAGCGTGTAGTCGCCCACGTCGCGGTGCGCCAGCAGTGTGCCGATGTCGGAGACGAAGGGCAGCTTGCGCGAGGTCCACAGGCCCCAGGCGAGGGCGGAGGCCGAAAGCACGCCGACCACGGTGAACAGGCCCTGCGCGCCGGTGAGCCAGGCGGTGGAGAGGACGGGCCGCGCGCCGTCGGGCTCCTTTCCCTCGACCTGGCCCCGGCCCTCTTCAATGCTCGCAAGCACGCCGGCGATGAGGATGAACAGCGGCGTCCATGCGGGGAAGGTGTAGTACTCCTGGTTGGTCGAGATGGAAAAGAAGAGCAGGGTGAAGGCGGCGAAGAGGCCGAGCAGCCAGATGGTGCGCACGCGGAACTTGAGGCGCGCGACGTAGCTGGCCACGTCTTCGCGGGCGGCGTAGTCGAGGTAGAAGTCGACAGTCTGGCCGGCGTCGCGGCGCAGGTGCTGCATCCAGGTGCGGCGGGTGCGCCAGGCGACGGCGAGCAGCGCGGGCAGAAAGAGGCTCCAGGGGAAGAGCCAGATGAGATGCCCGAGCCAGAACCAGAGGAAGGGCATTTTGTTGTAGTCGTGGGGAAAGCGCTGGCCGAGGAAGCGGAGGAAGTGCTCGTTGACGAAGTAGAAGTACCAGAAGCCGTGTACGTTGCCAGGGGTGGGATGGTTGCCGATGGGATGGCCCTGGTCGGGATTGGCGAGGCCGGCGAGGATGTGCCAGGGCGCGGCGATGACGAGATAGAGCGCGAACCCTGAGAACGGCTTGAATTGGCCCAGCTTGCGCCATTGGCCGCTCAACAGTAGCAGCGGAATGACAGCGGCGGAGAAGAAGACCGGCGCGATAAGCCCCTTGGTGAGCGTGGCCAGGGCGAGGGCGGCCCACATGATGTAGAAGCGCGCGGGGCGATGCGACTCCATGCCGGTGAGGAAACAGTAGAGAGCGAGCAGAAACAGAAAGCTCAGCAACGCCTCAGGGATGGCGAAACGCGTGAAGAGAAACGGCCCGATGGAGGTGAGCACGGCGAGCGCGGCATAGAAGGCGGCGCGGCGGCCCCACGCGCGGCCGGCCCACAGCCAGGCCAGCCATGCGCAGCCCAGCATGGCCAGCGCGTTGAGCAGATGGAGGGAGAAGACATTCGCGCCGAAAAGCTTGTAGAAGATGGCGGAGAGCCAGTAGGGCAGGGGCGGCTTTTCAAGGTAGCGGATGCCGTCGACTTTGAGTGTGACCCAGTCGCCGGATTGGACCATGTGCTGCACGGCCTCGGCGTGGCTGGCGTCGGCGTCGTCGAGCAGAGGCGGCGTGAACAGAGAAGCAAACTGCACGGCGGCGAAGATAGCCATGAGCAGCGCCCATGCTCCGAAGACGGAGGGCGCGCGGACGGGTCGAGAAGAGGATGGGTTTTCGTTCGTCATGATTTGAAGTGCAGAGGTTTGAAGTGCCGAGATCGCGGCCCATGCAGCCATGCCGCGCGAGCAGGTTTGCAGCCCATACGTGCAAAACGCGCGTAAATGCCTACGAAATAAGGATACCAGCCGGAGAGATGGCGTGCTTCAGCGAGCAGGGCGGCGTGGCTTTGCGCCGAGCGCAGAAATTGGAGTAGGATGGTTGTGAAAAATACGCATTTAGCCACGACGGCGGCGCGTCTAGCGCGTCCAAGAAGAAAAGCAATCAGTTCATTCCCCAGTTTGCGTGGAAGCGAGGGTGCGTCGATGAAGATTCAGAATCGATTTGCAGGCGTTTTGCTGCTGGCGCTGTGTGCCGTATCGTCGCTCACAGCGCAGACCAAAGCATTCACCATCAGTGCGGCCAATGTAACCATTCTTTCGGGAGAGAATGGAAGCAGCGCCTATACGGTTGCCAACATCCCTGCTGCGGGCCAGCTTGGCATCAACTGCCAGTACACGGGCCCGACGACGACGGCAAAGATCCCCTATTGCGGCGGCGGTGCTGTTATTTCGATTCCCGTGACTGCGGGTCAGACGGTGAACGGGACGATCGGCATCTATCGTTCGCCCGTTCCCAGCCCCGCGGCGCGGAACGAGTCTCCAGGCAGCGCATTGGCGCGCGGCTTTGTGTTGGCGCTGGCGGCGCCGCTGTTATGGGGTCTGCGGCGACGGCGAGCGATGGGCCGGTGGCTGGCGCTGGCGGCTTTTTGCTTAGTGGCGCTGGGAGGGATTTCGGCGTGCGGGGGTAGCGCGAGCTCCATGACGCCGGGCACCTACCAGTACACATTGACAGCGGATAATGAGGCGAGCTCGAATACGCCGCTGGGCCAGGGCGTGAGCACGACCTTCAACGTGACGGTGCGGTAGAGGTTATTTTGTAGCGCGAACTTGCGGTTCGATGCCCACGAGTGCAATCGCTCAAACGGAGAAGTTGGGGCGCGGTCATGTATCGTGACCGCAGGGTTTATTTCCTCTGCTCCGGAGTGCGCGCGACTGCCCTATGACTACTCTTGCCGCCATCGATATTGGTTCCAACTCGTGCAGGCTGAAGATTGCCAAGGTCGTAGCGCACCGGCTCAAGACCATACATGAAGATCGCGAGGTGACGCGGCTGGGGGCCAGTGTTTTTGAATCGGGGCTGGTTTCTCCGGATGCGATGGCGGCCACGCTGCGGGCGCTGAAGCGGTTCCAGCGGGCGATTCAGGCGCACGGCGTGGACCAGATGCGGGTGGTGGCGACGGCGGCCATGCGCGACGCGCGCAATGCGCCGGCTTTTCAGGCGTGGGTGAAGGCCGAGACCGGCTGGGCGATGGAGATCATCTCCGGGCTTGAAGAGGGGCGGCTGATTCATCGCGGCCTGATGGACGTGGAGCCGGGTGCGGGCGGGCGGGTGCTGCTGATCGATCTGGGCGGCGGCAGTTGCGAGATTACGCTGTCGGAGCACAAGCGCATCCGGGAGACGGTGAGCCTGCCGCTGGGCGCGGTGCGGCTGACGGAGGAGTTTTTGCAGGCCGACCCCACGCCGCCGGAGGATCTGCGCCGGATGCGGCAACTGATCGGGCGCGAGCTGCGGCGGGCGCATCGCAGGATTCAGGCAACACGGGTGCCGCTGGTGATTGCGACGAGCGGCACGGCGGCGGCGCTGGCCGAGGCCTGCGCCATGTCGGGCAAGGCGGCCGGCAAGACGGGCAAGCGGCCGGTACGCAAGGGCGCGGCTGCTGCGGTGCCGGCCGGGCTGGTGCCGGCGGCGGCGGTGCGCAAACTCGCGGCCAAGCTGGCGAAGATGTCCCTGCCGGAACGCGAGGCGGTTGCGGGCATTGGGCCGCGGCGCGCGGAGATCATTGTGGCCGGCGCGCAGGTGTTCGCGGAGCTCATGGAGAGTTTTGCGCTGAAGGGATTCCGCTATTCGGACCTGGGGCTGCGCGACGGCATACTGGCGCAGATGCTGGCCGAGCAGGACGCGCGGGCGGCGGCGCACCGCGAGCTGGAGCACGAGCGCTGGGCGAGCGTGATGGCCACGGCCAGGCGCTATGGCGTGGACCCCAAACATGCCGAGCCGGTGCGCGCCCATGCGCTGCAACTGTTCCGCGACCTGAAGCCGCTGCACGGACTGCCGGAGGAGTATGAGGGCTGGCTGGCGGCGGCGGCGGTGCTGCGCGATACAGGCAAGTTTGTGAACCACCAGGGCCACCACCGGCACTCGCAGTACATTATTTCGAGCTCGGAGATGTATGGCTACACGCAGGTGCAGCGCACCGTGGTGTCGGCGCTGGCGCGCTACCTGGGCAAGAGCCGCCCGCAGCCGGGCGACCGCGCGCTGCGCAATATTCCCCCGGAGGAGCACAGGAATGTGCAGCGGGCGGTGCTGCTGCTGCGCCTGGCGGTGGCGCTGAACCAGGACCGCGCCAGCGATGTGCTGCGGGTGGTGGCGCGGGTCTATCCCAAGCGCGTGTATCTGGATGTGCGGCCGGGGCGGACGGGCGCGGAGCTGGAGATGTGGTCGCTCCGCAAAGAGGCGGACTACTTCCGCGATGTTTTTGGGCGGGAGCTTTTTGCCGCACTGGTGTAGATTTGGCGGGCCATGCGCGGGTCAATGAGCCACTGCAGCAGCGGCGGGTGTTTGGACAGGTCGACGCGCGCCACGGAGCCCTTGCGCATGCGCACGCCGGCGCCGCCGTTGCCGGTGATGAGCTGGCCGAGGAACTTGAAGAGGTTGGGATTGTGGCCGACCAGGAGCACGCCCTCGCGGCCGGCATGGCGGGCCAGAAGCTCCTGAAAGGCTTCGTAGGTGGCGCCCAGGCCGAGCGCGGGGCTGACCTCCACCCTGGCGTCGTAGCCCAGTTCGGTGCCCACGAACTGCGCGGTTTGCAGGGCGCGCTTGAGGGGGCTGGAGACGATCGCGTCCACCTGCACGTTGAGCGCGCTCATCATGCGCGCCATCAGGACGCACTGCTCCTTGCCTTCTTCCAGGAGGGCTCGTTTCTCATCCTGCGCGGGATTGTCGCGCCTGACGCCGGCGTTGGCGTGGCGCATGAGATAGAGAATCATGGGGTTAGATTGGGTGCAGGTTTCCGTGCACTTGCTCCCTGTCAGCGATTTTAACAGATTTGTAACAATGACGGACAGGTTTCAGACCGGGGAGAGTGTGTCCAAATCTGACCGACCAGCAGACCGCCGAGGAGCTTGCGTTCACGGGCGAGAGTGAAGCCGGCAGACACCAGGGCGGCGGAATGGTTGGGCAGGCGGCGGACTGCGAGGCCGGTAAGCAGGCCGAAGGCGCGGTAGAGCAGGCCGACGAGCGGGCGGGCGATGAGGCGGACGGCGCCGGCCGTGGGGATGTCGAAGTCGGAGAGCAGCCAGAGCGCGTTGGGCGCGGCGGCGCGACGAAGGCGGGCGGCGAGGGCGGCGACTTCTTCCGTGGCGAGGCAATCGAGGAAGAAGTGGGAGGCGATGAGGTCGTAGCGGTCTTGCGGCTGCCAGGTGCGGATGTCGGCCGCATGGGTGCTGACACGGTTGGCGTTGGGGCCGGCGTTGCGCAGGAGCTGGCGGAGCATGGCGGGGCTGGCGTCGACGGCGTCGATGGTGAGGTTGGGGTTGGCGGCGAGGAGGCGGGCGGTGAAGCGGCCGTCGCCGTCGCCGAGGACGAGGGCGCGGCGGGCCTGTTTCGTTTTACCGAGAAAGGCACAGCGGGCGCGCATCAGGAATGGGCCGAAGGTGAGGGCTTCCATCCAGCGGTAGGCGCGGGCCAGACGGTCGAAGTTGGCGGGCGTGGTCATTTACTTATTTATTTGAGCGGCGCGAAGGGCAGCAGGAGCGCGAGGGGCGTGAGCAGCACCAGATCGGCGGCGGCGCGCAGGGCGAGCGGGGTGAGGCGGGCGCGGCGGCGGTCGAGGAGCGCGAGCAGCGCGGCGCTGGCCGCGGCTGAGGCGAGCAGCGCGGCGATGCGCGGCTGCATGGACGCGAGAGCACAGGCGGCGACGAGAGCCGCGGCGGCGAGGATCTGAGCGTGGGGCGCGACGGTCGCGGAGGGTGCCGATTCCCAACGATCAATCGCATAGCAATTGAGCCAGGCCAACGCGGCGAAGAAATGCGCGGCGAAGAAGACGGCGGCGGCGATCGGCGCGAGGCTTGTGCCGTGGAGCCGCGTGAGTGTGGGGAAGACGCAGCCGGTGGTGAAGAGGATGCCGACCAGAAGTTCCTTCGACGCCACGCGCGCAAGCCAGCGCGGGCGGCGGGGCAGATGGACGCCGGAGAAGTAGACGAGCGCGGCGGCGGCGAGCACGGAGTTGCGCGTGCGGATGGCGGCCGGCATGAGGGTGACGATGATGGCCATTGCGGCGCACGCCGCGAGCACCGCGACGGGCGCGAGGATGCGGCGATGACGCCAGTGGAAGAAGTGTCGGTCGCGGAGTTGATGGAGATTGCCGGTGCCGAGGCCGGAGCGGGCGTCGAGCAGGCGGTCGCCGATGTAGACGGCCCAGGCGCCGAGGGCCAGCAGCGCGGGCACCCACGCGGGCAGATGCACGCCGGCCGCATGAGCAAAGGCCAGGGCCCAGACGACGGCCACGGTGGGCGCGTCAAGACTGGCGAGATGCCAGAGGCGCAGCGGCGCGGGGAGATGGCGCGGGCGTGCCCCGACATTGGTTCTGCCCCGAACGCCGGTCTGCGCGAGAGGAAGCGGCATGGTTCGATTGTAAAATCCGCGGCGTGGTGGGATCAGGCGAGGGATTGCTGGGCCAGGGACTGCTAGGCCAGGGATTGCTGGACGAGCGCGCCGAGGCGGGCGTAGACGTCGGCGGCGGTGATGAAGAAGGGCGTTTTCAGGACTTCGAGGGTGAGCTGGCGGGCGGCGGAATCGTAGTTCCAGCGGACCTGGACGCCGTGTTTGGTGGCGGAGCCGGAGTCTCCGGCGATGTTGATGCCCGCGGCGCCGGCTTTGGCGCTGAGAGCGGCGAAGTGCTCGGGGGCGATGCCGGAGAAGACGTGCGGCGGATTCTGGCTCATGCTTGGGCTCCTTACTCAAAGACAGTGGTCAGTGATCAGTGGTCAGGGATCAGTGAACAGCGGTCAGTTGCCGCGATTCGGGGCCACGGGTGCCTCTGATCTGCTTGTTCTCTTCTATTGTGCGCGTTGGTGGGGAAATACTACGCAAATTGGGGCGAACGTTTTGCGCTTTGTTGTGAGGAGCTTAGAGGAGGAGATTGCGGACGCCGTATTGACACGCGGGGTGAGCGCGGGCTTTCGACTGCGGTCGGCCACTGCGGCGGACAACCTTCCCTCACGAGGACATCGGCGGGGTTGGGTTTGTGGTTTCCCACCCATCGCCCGCTGCGGCGGACGATGGATGGGGCACCCGGCTACAAGGGCTCCGGCTTACAGCAACTGTGAAACCGTTCTAACCGAGAGCAGTGCGTCTACTGCCCGGCCGCCTTCTTCGGCACTCGCGCCACGGGGAAGTACCCCGTGCGCGTGCGCACTTCGAGCCTGCTCAGCCCCGGCGCGGCCGCCGTCACCACCACGCGCCGGAAGCCAGGATCGGTCGTCGGCTTGGTCGAGTGATACCCGATCGTGTACTGGCTGCGAATGTCGCGCGCCACCTCGGCAGCAATCTCGTCCACCTGCTCTACCGTCCTGGGGAAAAACGCGATGCCGCCGGTCTCGGTCGAGAGCATCTCCAGCGCCCGCCGCGCATGGCGCATCTCGCCGCGCGTCATGTCGTCGCCAAACAGCAGGCCAATCGAATAGATCACCGGCCCGCCCAACTGCTGCACGCGGCGGATGGTCTGTTCAAGCGTGAGGGTCGAGGCGTTGTCCTCGCCGTCGGTGATGATCACGATGACCTGCTTGGGGCGCTTGCCATTGGCCACCAGCTTGTCCGCCGAGGCCACCACCGCGTCATAAAGCGCCGTGCCGCCGCGGGATTCAATGTGCGAAAGACCGTCGCGCAGCTTGCTCACGTTCGATGTAAATTCCTGGTCGATGAACGCCTCGTCGGAGAAGTTCACCACGAAGGCCTCGTCCTGCGGATTCGACGCCTCAATCAGGTCCAGCGCGCTCTTGTTCACCGCCGGCCGCTTGCGCGACATCGATCCCGAGTTATCCACCACCAGGCCGATCGACACCGGCAGATCTGTGTGCTGAAAACTCAGAATCGTCTGCCTGGTCCCGTCCTCGGTCACGGCGAAGTTGTCCTTCTTCAGGTCCTGCACCAGCTTCGTGCCGTCCAGCACCGTGGCGTTCAGCACCACCTCGTCCACGTTGGTGCGCAGCACATAGCCCTCGCGGCCTTCTTTCTTCAGCGGGCCGGAATTGGAAACCGGCGGCTCGGCATCGGGCGAGCGCACCGGGTCGCGGTCCTCGGTGAGCGAGGGCGCCTGGGCGGGAGATTGAACGGGTGATTGCGCCGGTTTGGCTTGCGGTTGCTGCGCCCACAGAGGCAGCGAGAACGGCAGTACCGATGCAAACAACACACGGGCGAGAAGGCTATTGCAAAGGCGCATAGTAACCGGTGCGAGCATGAACGGTCAGCGGCGGCAATCCTGAGGGAGGTTCAAGCTTCACTTTTAATTTACGCCACTTGCCGTCGCGGGTCAGGTTCCGGGGCCGGTAGCCGATCACATACTGATTGCGCAGTTCGGTCGAAATTTTTTCCGCGATGTCGCCCATCTCCGCCAGATCGTCCACGCGATATAGCCGCCCGCCCGTCTCTTCGCTCAGGTCGTTCAGTAGAAGGGGGCCGCCGCGCTCCTCGGGGGTCGATGCATAGGGGTCGAAGATGCCGATCGAATAAATCTCCACGTCGGCCTCGCGCACCTGCGCGCGCACCTCGCCCTCGGTGTAGCGGGAGCGGTTGTCGCCGCCGTCGGAGACCACCAGCAGCGCCTTGCGCTCGTGCTTGGCCTCCTTCATCTTTTCCACGCCGAAGTAGATCGCATCCAGCAGCGCCGTCAGGTGGCCGCTTTTCACCGTGGCCAGCCGCGCCTCAATGTCTTCCGTCGAGTTGGTAAAGTCCTCGATCAGCTCCGGCCGGTCATTGAACCCGATCACAAAAAATTCGTCCTCCGGGTTGGCCGTCTTGATGAACTGGAGAATCGATTCTCGCGCGCGGACCAGCTTGCCCGACATCGACCCCGAGAGATCGAAGACGATGCCGATCGACACCGGCGCATCCTCGCTGGCAAAGCTGCTGATTGGCTGCGCACTGTTGTTCTCGAAGACCTTAAAATCTTCCTTCTCCAGGCCCGTCACCAGGCGGTTCAACGGGTCGGTCACCGTGACCGGCACCAGCACCATGTCCACATTCAGGCGGAGCAGCGCGCCGGGCCGGGCATGTGTAGCGGCAGCGCCGGTCACGGCCGCGGGCTGCGCGCCTGCCGGGGCTCCCGTGGCCGGGGTGACCGCCGGCGGAGGAGTTACATGGACCTTGTTGAGAGGATCGTCCTGCGCCGCGGCCAGCGCTCCCGCGCACAGCACAAATGCCAGCCAGGCCGCAGAGGCGCGCATGCAGCGGGAGAAGTCACGATGCACGAGCGGAAAGGATGCGCGCCGATCGGATTTCGTTCTCATTCCAGGCACCCTGAGGTTGGCGGCGAACTCATAGATTGATGGCGATATTAGCACGCTTCTTAGACGGCTCGTGCCACGCCGATGTCATCGTACTGTCATAAGATCAAACACTCCGCGGCTTCGACTCGATCTCCCGCTCCGCGCCTGGCGCTGCGATACAATCGTGCCTGAGCGCGGCCCTCCCGGCTATCTCCGGCGCTGCCGGCCTCCGGGTGCAAATCCAGCCGTTGCAATCCGGTCGCAGCATCCGCAGACCGTCTGTGTTCTTCGATGTCAGGCGCGCTGAAAGCGTTTCCACCCGCTATGCAATGGAGTAACGTGCTTCCACGCCAGACCCCAAGGCGGCAATGGGTGCCCCAGGTCTCGCTTTTGAGACCTGGGATGCTCCTTGGCGTTGCCGCAAGTCTCCTCGTACCCATTCTGCCGTCTGTCGCCCAGGCTCCGCCCGCGCCCGCCGCCCGCTTCATTGTCGTGCTCGATGCGGCCCACGGCGGCGGCGACAGCGGCGGCCGCCTGGCCAGCGGACAGATGGAGAAAGCCGCGACCCTCGCGCTCAGCGTGCGCCTGCGCTCGCAACTCACCGCGCGCGGCATCGCCGTGCTCACCACTCGCGAGTCCGACGTGACTCTCGACTCGGACGGCCGCGCAGCCATCGCCAACCACGCCCATGCCGACGCCTGCCTGAGTCTTCATGCCACGGAAAGCGGCAGCGGCCTGCATCTGTTCACTTCGTCGCTCGCGCCCACACGTCCTGACACGCCTACACGTCTGGGCGCGCCTGCCCTCCCCGGCGGGCCCGCCCCGCGCTTCCCCGCGTGGAAGACCGCGCAATCGGCATACGTGGCCCGCAGCATCGCCCTGGCCGGCGCGCTCAACGCCGCGCTGCGTCAGGCCAGCTTCAATGTCACCCTCAGCCGCACCGCGCTCACAGCCGTTGACAGCATGACCTGCCCGGCCCTCGCGGTGGAACTCGCCCCCGAGCGCGGACCCGATGGCGCGGTGACCGCCGAGCCCGACAACCCCGACTACCAGGCCCGCGTGGCCGCTGCCCTGGCCTCCGCCATTCTCGCGTGGCGCGCTGACCCGGAGAACCTGAATCCGCCCGCCGCGGAGGGCAGCCAGCCGTGATTCCCCGCCACCAAAAAGTCCTGTTTGCCGCGATGCTGGCGGCCGCGCTGGCCATGGGCGGCATCCTCTGGCATCTGTCGCAGCGCGCCCATCAGCGCCTGCTGGCCGGCCTGGACTCGGCGCCCACCAAGGCCCCCGCCGTCGCCCCCACGGAGCAGGCCACGCTGCTGGTGGCCAACGACGCCGACGGCTCTCTGCTCACCGAGGTTCAGGCGCTGCCCCTGCCCGCCGATCCGCAGTCCCGCGCCCGTGTGATTCTCGGCCGCCTGCTCGATCTCTACGCTCAGCCCGGCGCGGCGCATCCCGTCACCGGCGGAGCGCAGGGCATTGCCAACGTCTTTCTTCTGCCCGCGCCCCGCATCCCCACGCTGGGCAAGAAAGATCCTGCCGACCCCGACGCGCAGCTCGCCGTCGTCAACCTCACCGCGGAGTTCGCCGCCAGTCATCCCTCGGGCCTCGAAACCGAAACGCTCACCGTGCTCTCCCTCTGCGGAACCCTGCGCGCCAACCTGCCCCACGTAACTGAAGTCCGTTTCCTCATCGACGGCCAGCCCCGCCCCAACCTCGCCGGCCACGCCGACCTCACCCAAACCTATCTCACCGCCGACGCCGTGCCCGTCACCGGAGACCCCGCGCAATGACCGCACCAACACCCGCGACCGGCGGACCCACCATCGGCGTATTCGACTCCGGCTTCGGCGGCCTCACCGTGCTGCGCGCCCTTGTGGCCCACATGCCCCATGCCCGCTACGCCTTCATTGGAGACACCGCCCGCCTGCCCTACGGCTCCAAATCGCGCCGCACCATCGCGCGCTACGCCGTCGAAAGCGCGCAGTTTCTGGTCAACGAGCAAGGCGCCGAGTTCCTCGTCATCGCCTGCAACACCGCCAGCGCCCTCGCCCTCGACGCCATTCAGGATGCCGTCTCCGTCCCCGTCCTCGGCGTAATCGAACCCGGCGCAACCGCCGCCGCCGCCGCGTCGCAATCGAAGGATGTGCTCGTCCTCGCCACCGACGCCACTGTGCAGAGCCACGCCTACCGCGCCGCCTGCAACGCCCGCAGCCTGCGCGCCCTGGAGAAGGCCTGTCCGCTGCTCGTCCCGCTCGTCGAAGAAGGCTGGACCGACCACAAGGTCACAAATGAGGTTATCCGCATCTATCTCGACGAGCTGAACGCCGCCGCCGCCGCCGAAGGGCTCCAGCCCGACACGCTCGTCCTCGGCTGCACCCACTACCCGCTGCTGCGCCCGCTCATCGAGCGCGCCGCCCCGCCAGGCATGAGCGTCATCGACTCCGCCGAATCGACAGCCGACGCCGCCGTCGCCCTCATCAATGGTCGAACCGCAAATAACCCGTCCCCAGCCAGTGACACTGAGATCGCCT
Source organism: Occallatibacter sp. (assembly GCA_035642355.1). Taxonomy (GTDB): domain Bacteria; phylum Acidobacteriota; class Terriglobia; order Terriglobales; family Acidobacteriaceae; genus Telmatobacter. Next base: position 5,435 of record DASQSP010000162.1, on the reverse strand, counting down.
GCTTCGCCACGGACTCGGTAGAAAAGTTCGAACGCCTCGGCTCCCGCTTCCTGGGCCGCCCCGTCGGCAACGTCACCCTCGTCGACCTCGGCGGCTAGCGAGCAGTGGGTCAGTTTGAAACCGTTTTGAAAGGGCACGACTTCAGTCGTGCCGTAAGCGTCGCAAAATGAAGTAGGGCTTTAGCCCCGGAGGGAATGTTCATCTGCAATCTGGCCAGTGGGTAGTGTCCTAATTTGCTTTTGGGACTCGCCGTGGTCGCACGCGCCTCATATTAGGTTGCACTTACATACTGCGCTATGGACACAGCCACACCTGGCTGCATAGCGAAAGCGTGTTCCGTATGAACTTTCTCCGAAAAGGCGAGGTATTCAAGCCGGATTCGGAAACATATCGCTCCCAAGGCGTTCCGCATCTGGTGGATCTCTATATCGTTGAGACTTCGATTGAACGGAATCTCAAAACCTTGCGGGTTAGCTGTATCGACACTGATGGTCGCGCCCACGTCGTGCTTAGCTTCAGAGGAAAATTGGTACGGACACTCCATCGGCCCTCGTTGCAGAAACTCGATCCATGTTTCAACAGAAACTGCATAAGCAGGCATACCTCCGCTGTTGGAGATTTTGAGGGCAATAAACACACGTTTTCCAATAGCGGCCTCCCCATAAATGTCGTTTGCGAAATTGCTGATAGTGAGCCTAGGACGCAACATTTCGCGCTGGATACTAGCTTGTTTCGCGGCGGCATCGGAGGCCTTGCGAGTTTCCCAAGCTTGCCACCCCACAAAGCCACCGGTAAGCGCAGCTAGGATAACGATCCACCAATCGGGCCTTTCGAGGGATGCGTACCACCTCGTCGGCTTCTCATCGGGTTTCTGGGATGCCTCTGTAGTGCAGCAATTGGAATTGTAGGCATACGTCGTAACCGGGGTCGGTTGCTGCTTGTCGGATGTGGGGTGTTTATCGCCGCTAGCATTGTTTGGCTGAGCGGACACGCTCAATGCGAGGACAGCGATAGAGACCAACCGTATCAGCATGATTCCTAAATTGTACTTGGATGTGTTCTCTTCGCATGGCCGCCCTTGATCACAGAGAAGCTCATTTCAAGCGTGAATAATTCAAATTAGGACACGACCGGCCACTACCGGCTAGCAGCAGCGGCCAGCAGGCTTGATATTCTAGGAAACGGCTCGCGATCTCTTCGCATCTATGCGCGAGACCACAGGAGCGAAACCGCATGATCGATCTGGCAGGCAAAACCGCCGTTGTCTTTGGGCTGGCTAACAAGCGTTCCATTGCCTGGGGCATCGCGCAAAAGCTGCACGCCGCCGGCGCCACGCTCGCCATCTGCTACCAGAACGAGCGCATGCGCGCCGAAGCCGAGGGCCTCATCAACGATCTTCCCGGCGCATCCGGCTTTCAGTGCGACGTCTCCAACGACGCCGAGATCGACGCCCTCTTCGCGCAGTTGAAAGAGAAATACGGACGGCTCGACGTGCTCGTCCACGCCGTGGCCTTCGCGCCCGCCGAAGACCTGAAAGGCGCGTTCATCAACACCAGCCGCGAGGGCTTCCGCATCGCTCACGACGTCAGCGTCTACTCGCTCATCGCCGTCAGCCGCGCCGCCGCGCCGCTCATGACCGAGGGCGGCAGCATCATCACCCTCACCTACTTCGCCGCCGAAAAGGTCGTGCCCCACTACAACGTGATGGCCATGGCCAAAGCCTCATTGGAGTGTTCCGTTCGCTATCTCGCCTGGGATCTCGGCCCCCAGAACATCCGCGTCAACGCCATCTCCGCCGGCCCCATCAAGACGCTGGCCGCGCGCGGCATCGGCGCGCTGGGCGACATGCTCAAAGCTGCCGCCGAACGCGCCCCGCTCAAGCGCAACGTGGATCAGCTCGAAGTCGGCGGCGCCGCGCTCTTCCTCGCCAGCCCGCTCGCCAGCGCCGTCACCGGCGAAACCCTCTACGTGGACTGCGGCTACAGCATCATGGGTTTCTGAGGTATCAGGATTTCGGCGTCGCGGGCACAGGCTTGGTCGCCGCCGGCTTCGCTGCCGGGTGATACGGAGGCCGGCCGGAGTGCGCCGGGTCGGCCGCAATTGGCCGCGGCACGCTGTCAGACGACGCGACTCCCACCACGACCTTGCCCGGCTTCGCGCTCGGCTCCTCGGCGGACTCGATGCCGATGACCACCCGCTGCTGCGCCGCGCCGGGGCGCACCTGTGGCAGATTACCCGCGAAGACTTTGGTGTGCGCTTCGGTTCCGTTCAGCACGTTCACCTGAGTTCCGCCGCGCGTCTTGCCATTCTTGCCCGCCAAAGTGCCAGTGGCGGGCTTGCCCGCCGGCTGCGGGTTGAAGGTGTCGGTGCTCCATGTGGTTCCGTTCAGCACGCGGATGCTCCCGGTGTCGCCCACAACCTTCCCGCCTCTACTGCCCTTGCCGCTCGCGGGAAAAGTCTGCTCGTGTACTTGAGTTCCGTTGATCACCTCAACGGTGGTGGCCGCGGTCGCGCCCTTGGTCTTCGCGTGGTGATGGGCAGCCGCCCCATGCTTCGACACCGGGCGCGCCGCTGCCGGATGCGCCGCAGTTTGCCCCAGCGCAGACGCCGCCATCAGCAGCATCGCGCCCCCGCACACCCCACCCATTCTCCGGTAACCCATGCGTCGAAGCATATCAAGCTCCCGCCCGATTGTCAGAAATCAGCAAAGCGCCGTCTTGAAGGGTACAGGCATTACAGGTTGCGGAAAAATGCGTTTCCGGCGAGCGGAGTGCAGCAGGGGCTGAAGCCCGCCGCTGTATTTACGGCAATTTCGGCACGAGTCCGCCGCGGCGGATCGTGCCCTGTTACAAAGCAAGCCTTCGGCGGACTTTTTCCGTAGCCTGTTTAGCCCCTGAGGGGAAACAGCGTCACCACAATGGTGCGCGCATCGCCGCCCGTGGTGGCAATCGCAATCTCCCCGGTCGCCTTCTTGCGGATGCTTTGAAACTTGTCGCCCCACTCCACCAGCACCAGCGCATCCGGCGTCAGCAGCTCGTCGAGGCCCAGCGTTTCCAGTTGCCGCTCGCTCTCCAGCCTGTAAACGTCGAGATGATAGAGCTTCACCGGCTGGCCCCCGCGCGTGCCCTGATACTCATGCAGCAGGGTAAAGGTGGGGCTGGTCACTTCGTCGGCCTCGGCCGCGTCCAGCGCCTGAGCAATGCCCTTTACCAGCGTGGTCTTGCCGGCGCCCAGGTCGCCCTTCAGCAGCAGCAGTTGCGGCGGGGCCAGGAGCGCGGCCAGCTTGCGGCCAACGCCAATCGTGTCCGCGCCGCTGCGGGTGGTGTACTCGTGCTTCCTGCCTTCCGCCGCTGGCGTCGCGCCTGTCGTCATCGATCAATCCTCACCAAAGGTCTGCCGCACGCAGTGCCCCTGCAACAGAACATACCCGCTGGCCCCGCGCGGGCGAAAGCGAAAAGCCTGAGAAAATGTGCCCAGGGTGTCAGTGGCCAGCAGCGTGTGCTCGTCGGCCGCGCGCACCGCAAAGTCCGCCGCCAGGCCGTGCAGATAGACGGCCGCCTCCACCGCCCGCACCGGGTCGCCGGGATACTGCGCCAGCAGCCCCGCCACCCAGCCCGTCAGCATGTCGCCGCTGCCGCCCTTGGCCATCGCAGGGTTGCCGCTGGTGTTCACCGCCACGCTGCCGTCAGCGTGCGCAATCAGCGTTCGCGCGCCCTTGAGCACCAGCGTCAAGCCATACTTTTCCGCAAACCCGCGCGCCGTTTCGAGGCGCTGCGCCTGAACGTCCTTCACGGTCCTATCCGCCAGCCGCGCCATCTCGCCCGGATGCGGGGTCAGCACCAGCGTCCGTCCCGCGCGGCCCATCCGCGCCAGCGTCTTCAGCAGCGGCGCATGCCGCGCAATCAGATTCAACGCATCCGCATCCAGCACCACGGGCACATCGGTCGCTTCCAGCAGGCCGGTTAAAAATTTCAAAGCCCCCGCGCGCTTATCCATTCCCGGGCCCATTCCCTGTCCCATTCCCGGCCCCACGGCAAGCACCGTCTTGCCCTTGGTCAATCCCTCGAAAAACTCCGGCGTCAGCCCGCGCGCGGCAATCTCGCCCGCCGCCGTCGCCTCCAGCGGCACCGTCATCAGCTCGGCCGCAAACCGCGCCACCGTCGCCAGCACCGGCTCCGGCACCGCCGCCGTCACCAGCCCAGCGCCCGCGCGCAGCGCTGCCATTGCTGCCATCGCCGGAGCGCCCGCTTTCCCAACCGCGCCGCCTACCACCAGCACATGCCCGAATCTTCCCTTGTTGGCGTCGGATGCGCGCGGCGTCTCCACCAGACCATGCGCAGCGCCCGCCCACGTCAGTTTTTGTTCGGAGACAATCGCCGCATCCGGCGACCCAATCGCCGCCACCGCCACCGGCTGATCCCACCCGCGCGTCAGTTGCCTAAAAACATGCGCCGGCTTGGGCGCGGTAAAGGTGATCACCGCATCGGCCGGAAACACCGGCCCGTCGTATGGTGCAACAGCATCAGCGGGCCAGCCCGAGGGCAGGTCAACTGCAAGAACCGGCGCCGCGCTAGCCTTTATCCACTCAAGAGCGGCCAGCGCCAGCCCATGCAGCGGCGGTTGAAAGCCCGTGCCCACCACCGCATCCACAATCAAATCGGTTTGCAACGCGGATTTGTGCTGCGCCAGATCCTCCGGCGCGCGCACCACCGCTATCATGCCCTGCGCCGGCCCCGCCAGCTCGCGCCATGCCGCGGCCGCATCGCCCTTCAGGCCCTCCGGCGCGCCCAGCAGAATGGTCGTCACCTTCAGCCCCGCCGTCGCCAGCAGACGCGCCGTCATCATGCCGTCGCCGCCGTTGTTGCCCCGCCCGCACAGCACCGTCACCCGCTTCGCCTGCGGAAACTGCTCCCGCGCAAACGCCGCCGCCGCCGCCGCCGCCGCGCGCATCAACACCAGCGACGGCACGCCGAACCGCTCCGATGTCACACGGTCGCAGGCCTGCATCTCGGCTGCCGAAAGAACCTTCATGCAAGGTTCATCCTACGCCAGCTTCGTCCCTGTTCCTCGGTGTGGCGTCAATCGGCACGGCTGAAGCCGTGCCCTTTCAAAACAACGGCGGGAAGAGTAAACAGCGTGTTGAAACTTCACAGCTAGTCCCTGTTCCCTAGTCCCTAGTCCCTGCCTCATCGTCCCATCGCCGTCTGCACCAGCAGCCAGCCATTTAGCGCGGCAATTACCACAGCCGTCGTCCACGCCAGCGCCTGCAGACCGCGGCTATTCACAAACTCGCCCATGCGCGCGCGGCTGCCGGTGAACATCACCAGCGGCACTACGGCAAAGCTGAGTTGCAGCGACAGAATCACCTGGCTCAGGATGAGCAGCTTCTCCGTGCCCTGCGCGCCGAAGAACGCCACCACGATGATGGTGGGAAT
>DASQSP010000161.1:0-7185 GCA_035642355.1 Occallatibacter sp. | reverse complement strand
CCCTTTGCGCATTATTTCCGCGATCTGTCTATCCTTGAACCATGACGCCCACAGCAACCCAACCCGCCGCGCGACACACTGCCCGCGCAATGTCTCAATGCCCGCATCGCAGCCCGCTCCACAGACCCTGTGAGTCACAGCAAGTGTGGAGCGCCCCGCAACCCGCGCAGCAAACACCACTTCCCCGCGCCAACTCCACAGAAAAAACAGCGTTCGCAAGCGTGAAACTGTGCCGGGCAGCAGAGACAGCCCGGGTGCCCCAGGTCTCGTCTTTGAGACCTGGGATTCGGGGACGGCAGATGGCCGGTCAGGTCAGCGGTATCGGCCGCATCGAACCGCAAAGATACCGGACACTCGCCCAACGCATCGATCGTAAACAGACTCTAAGAGTCACTTATCTAAACCAACAACAGAATAGCTTTGCGTTCTATCACCTGCTCCGCCAGAAAAAAATCGGGAGGCACGCATGACGCAAGATTGGAATCCGCAGGCTTACGGGAAGAACGGCGCATTTGTGCATGGGCTGGCAGGTGGCGTCGTTGATTGGCTGGCCGCGCAGCCGGGTGAACGGATCCTCGACCTGGGCTGCGGAGACGGGCAACTGAGCGAACGGCTGGCCGCTTCAGGCGCGCGGATTCAGGGCGTCGATGCCTCGCCGCAGATGGTTGCGGCCGCACGAGCCAGAGGCGTTGCGGCGGAGCATGGCAGCGCTGAGGCTCTGCCCTTCACGGATGCCGCATTCGATGCAGTGTTTTCAAATGCCGCGCTGCACTGGGTTCGCGGGCAGGATGCGATGCTCGGCGAAGTGCATCGCGTGCTCAAGCCCGGCGGGCGTTTTGTTGCGGAGATGGGCGGCCACGGCAACATCGCGGCGATTCAGGTGGCGCTGATTGCCGTACTCACGCGCCACGGTTATGGCGAGCTGGAGAACGGCGTGAACTACTATCCGGCCGCCGAGGCTTACACGCGGCGGCTCGAATTGCATGCGTTTGTTGTCGAGAAGATCGCGCTCATTCCACGGCCCACTCCACTGCCGGCGGGTGGCATGGACGGCTGGCTGCGCACCTTTCGCAGCGGTGTGATTGCAGCTCTGCCCGTGGAGCTGCGCGAGACCGTGATCGCCGAGGCGGTGGAGCTGGTGGCCCGCGCGCTGCGCGACGAAGATGGGAACTGGGTAGCCGACTATGTGCGCCTGCGCTTTATCGCACGCGCGCAATGACGTAATAACGCCGTGACGCAACGAGGCAGCGATTTGCCGCGCTCAGCCGGATCGAGGTTCGCCAGGAAGAGGAACCTCCGAAGCTCGCCGGAAGTCTTGCAGAGTGTACACGGTTGAGTCAAGGGAAGTTGTGGCCGGGCATGAAGAGCATGGGCGCGGACCGGCCGGGCCGAATTCATCAAACGTTTGCACTTTGTTTGCCTCGGTGCATTAGTCTGTTCACAGTTTCGTGCGGCCTTTCCATCCACAGCGCCACGCCGCCGGGCAAGGGGCAGACCGGTTGAGCCAGACCGTATTTGTACTGGAAGACGAAACCGACATCGCGCGGCTCGTCCAGCATCATCTTGAGGCAGCGGGTTTTACCACCCGGCTCTTTCACACGCCCACCAATCTGATTCCGGACGCCGAGCGGCAGCCCCCCGCGCTTTTCCTGCTGGACATCATGGTCCCCGGCGGCGACGGACTCGACGTGTGCCGGCGCCTGCGCGGCCACACCGGCCTTGCGATGATCCCGATCATTTTCCTGACTGCGCGCGCCGGCGAGAATGATCGCGTACTGGGCCTGGAACTGGGCGCGGACGACTACATCACCAAGCCCTTTGCAACGCGCGAGCTGGTGGCGCGAGTCAAGGCCGTGCTGCGGCGCTTTGAGCGGCCCACCGCGCCGTCGCTTATCAGCTTTGAAGAGGTCATCATCGACGCCAACGCCATGCAGCTCAAGGTGCGCGGCGAACTGACCACGACCACCGCTACCGAGTTCCGGCTGCTGGACTATCTGGCGCGGCATCCGGGGCGGGTCTTCAGCCGCGACCATCTTCTGGACGCCGTCTGGGGCGATGCGCGCTTCGTCACGCCGCGCTCCGTGGACGTCTACGTGCGCCGCATCCGTGAGAAGATCGAAGTCGACCCGGAGAACCCGCGCTACCTGAAGACCGTTCGCGGCGCGGGTTATCGCTTTGAAATTCCCAAGGGCGACTAGGGCCGTGACCGGATGATCTTGCAATCGCGCCAATGAATCTGGGTGCCCCAGGTCTCGCTTTTGAGACCTGGGAAACCACGAATCTCCACGGTCACGGCACTAGGGCCACTTTTGTGGTGTGAACAGGCCCTGGAACCCACGGCGGACAGCCGCCCCGAGCAGGCTCCTTTTGACCCGCAAAGTTTTCACCAAGCTGCTGGGACTTTTCGTTCTCCTGCTGGTTTTTCAGATCGCGGTGATGGAGCTGGTGCTTCGCCGCTTTGTGGAGCACACGGCCGGCGAGACGCTGCCCGTGCTGGTGCGCGAGGCGCTGTGGTCCGGCGCCATCTCCCTGCTCATCGCATTGCCGCTGGCGGCGTGGGTTGCCAGCGGAATCTCAGCGCGCTTGCAGCGCGTGGTGGACTTCGCGCGGCGCATCGCGCAGAGCGACCTGAGCGCGCGCCTTGAAACCGCGCCCGGCGACGAGCTCTCTGCAATGGAAGCAGCGCTGAACCTGACCGCCGAGCGGCTGGGGCAGAACTTCGCCGAGCTTGAAAGCCGCCGTCACGAGCTGGCCACGATGCTCGACTCCATGCAGGAAGCGGTGGTTGCGGTCACGGCGGAAGGGCAGGTTCGCTGGTCGAACACGGTGATGCAGCGCATTGCCGGCACCCAGATTCGTGCCGGGCGGCCGCTGGTGCATTCGGTACGCGACCCTGATCTGCTGGCTTGCGTGAAAGGCGCGCTCGAGCAGGGTGAGGTCCGCTCCGGCCGCGCCAGTTCGCTGGCGCCGGGCCGCATCTTTGAGATCAATGCCGCTCCGCTGCCCAGCGGGGGCGCGCTGGCGGTGCTCCACGATGTGACGCGCGTCGAGGCTGCCGAGAAATCGCGCCGTGACTTTATCGCCAACGTGAGCCACGAGCTGCGCACGCCGCTGACGTCGATTCAGGGCTATGTCGAGACTCTGGTTGAAGGCCCCCATCCGAGTCCTGAAACCACGCGCGAGTTTCTGGCCATCATCCACAAGAATGCGAGCCGGATGAACCGGCTCACCGAAGACCTGCTGGCGCTGGCCAGCGTGGAAAGCCCGGACTACAAGCTGGCTTTGCAGTCCATTCGCGCCAATGCGCTGGTGCAGGATGCGATCGAATCTCTTGCCGGCATCGTGGCGGACGCGGGCATCGCACTTGAATCGGCCGGCGCGCCGGATGCCTATGTGCTTGCCGATCCCGATGCGGTGAACCAGGTTTATAGCAATCTCATCGAGAATGCCCTCAAATACGGCAAAGGCGGCACGCGTATCGTGGTTGGCGCGCGGCTCCTTGAGGGCGGGGTCGAGTTCTTTGTACGGGATTTTGGGCCGGGCATTGCCTCGGAACACCTCAACCGTATCTTCGAGCGCTTCTATCGCGTGGACAAGGCCCGTTCCCGCGAATCCGGGGGCACGGGGCTGGGGCTCGCGATTGTGAAGCACATCGTGGAAGTGCAGGGGGGCCGTGCCTGGGTCGAGAGCGAACTGGGCTCCGGCGCCGCATTTCATTTCACGCTGCCGCTGGTCGCCCGTCCGGAACCCATTGACGAGCCATCCGTTGCGCCCGCCGATGCGGCTGGACGCGATTGAGAATCGCAAAATACGGCCTCAATTCAAATCCCCGTAACATTGGCCGTAGACAATCGAACTGGTCATCGACATTCAAAAGGAGTGGCACGTGAAAAAGGCTCTTCTCGTTGCAGGATTGTTTGCATTTGCTCTTTCCGCCGCGCATGCCCAGAAGCTGACTGGCGCAGGTGCAACGTTCCCCTACCCGATCTACTCGAAGTGGTTCAGCGAGTACAGCGCAGCGCATCCGGGCGTGGAGGTGAACTATCAGTCCATTGGCTCGGGCGGCGGTATTCGCCAGGTCACGCAGGGGCTGGTCGATTTCGGCGCGTCGGACATGCCGATGACCGACGATATGCTGTCGGCATCCAAGGTCAAGCTCATCCACCTGCCGACGGTTCTGGGCGCGGTGGTACCGGTTTACAACGTGCAGGGCGCGGGGCAACTGCGGTTCAGCGCGGATGTGCTGGCTGACATCTACCTGGGCAAGATCGCCAACTGGAACGACGGGCGCATCGCCAAGGACAATCCGGGCGTCAAGCTGCCGGACGAGAAGATCATTGTGGTTCACCGTTCGGACGGCTCGGGAACCAGCTTCATCTTCACCGACTACCTGAGCAAGGTGAGCAAGGACTGGGCGGATGGCCCCGGCAAGGGCACTTCGCCGAGCTGGCCGGTAGGCGTGGGCGGCAAGGGCAATGAGGGCGTGGCCGGCCTGGTGCGTCAACTGCCCGGCGCCATCGGCTACGTGGAGCTGATCTTCGCGGTGCAGAACAAAATCACCTTCGGCGCGATCAAGAATGCAGCGGGCAACTGGGTGGTAGCGTCCATCGAGGGCGTTACCGACGCAGCCGCCAGCATGAAGTCCATTCCCGCCGACTTCCGCGTGTCGATCACCAATGCACCGGGCGCAAACTCATACCCCATATCGAGCTTCACCTATCTGCTGATTCCGGCCAGCGGCGCCAACGCCGAGAATCGCAAGGTTCTCAAGGATATGGTGAGCTGGATTCTGAAGTCGGGCGAGAGCGAGGTCTCGGCGCTTTCCTATGCTCCGCTGCCTCAGGCCATCGCGCAAAAGGAACTTCAGATTGTCAACAACCTGAAGTAAGCTCACGCGCAAAAAAGCGGGTCCGGCTCTGCCGGACCCGCTTTTCTCTTGGTGGCTATGCGGGTGTTCTCTTCTCTTCTCTTCTCTACTCGTGGACGTTCTCGTTGATCAGCCGGTCGACCAGCGGCTCCAACTGCTCGCCGGTACGGGGCAGGACGAATGCCTTGGCGGTCCCGTCCCAGTCGAGCTTGAAGCTCGTGGACAGCGCCGAAATCCAGATCTGGCGGACCGGGGCATTGGGCGTAATGACAAACTTCGACGGCGGCTCTTCAAAAAGCACGTTGAGCGCCCCGTTCTGCTCCTCGACCTCGAAGCCTGCCTCATCCTCTTCCTCGCGCGCGATCAGGTGCTTCTTGAGTGCGTCGAGTGCGCTCTCTGCGGCCCGTCTAAACTCCAGCTCATCCTGCATGGTCTCAGTGTAGCAAGCGCCCGCATGGGGTGCGTTGTTGCCCAAAATGGTTCGCGTTGTTTTGGGATTTACTGGTTCTGATCCGATTTTCTTTTGTTTTTCATCTACCGATTGCACCGTCTTCACTGCACTCGCACCATACTCCACTCATCGGCGGAAACCTACGGTCTGGAGGCGGCGCGATGCGAGTTCACGGATGGATGGCCTGGATCGTTTGGATGACTTGGATGGCTGCGATTCTGACCTGCATGCCGGCTCAGCCCTGTGCCGGGGCGAGCACAGCGGAACCGCCCGCGCAACTGGTGCGCGAGGTCGTCTACAACGAACTCCACGACCACCAACTGCACGGCTACTGGCGCTACTGGATCACGCAGCAGTCCGAGAAGCAAAGCCGCGTCTCCGAACAGATTGAGACTGTCGATGGACCGGTGGTGCGTCTACTCGCGTCCGGCGGTCAACCGCTGAGTGCCGAGGCCGATCGGCAGGAGGCGGAGCGGCTGCAGCGCTTGCTCGCCTCGGCGGAGGAGCAGGCGCGCCTGCGCGCAGACTATGCCGCCGATGAAAAGCGCATTGGACGCATATTGGCTCTGTTGCCTGAGGCGTTTCTCTACGAAGAAGAGGGCGAGGAAAACGGGTGCTACCGGCTGCGCTTCCGGCCGAACCCCAGCTATCCTCCGCACAGCATTGAGGCACGAATCTTCCACGCCATGCAAGGCGAGTTATGGATCGATGTGCGCACCAAGCGCCTGGCGCGGCTCGATGGAACACTTGAGGAGAATGTCGATTTCGGCTACGGCCTGCTGGGACGCCTCTACAAAGGTGGCTGGTTTCGCCTGCAGCGAACCCAGGTGAGCCCCACGGACTGGAAGACGGAGCGGCTGGAGATGCACATGAATGGCCGGGCGCTGCTGTTCAAGACGATTGCCCGCGAGACCAGTGAGGTCCGCGGCGGATTTGTGCCGGTTCCGCCAAGGCTCTCGCTGGCGCAGGGGGTCAATCTTCTCGGCGCGTCGGCAATGCAGTCTGCCCGTGCTGGCTCCGCAGTGGCACCTGCGTCGTGGCTGCCTGTGCGGACCCTCGCGTTCGACACACCACGGTAGATTCTTCTCGACATGTGCCGCATTAGGTCACTTTGTGGTCGAAGAGTCTTAAACTCCTCTGCCGTGCCGATAGGGACTGCATGGGGAGGTGAAGCCGTGGGCATCGGCCCGGTCTTCGGCGTTTTAGATGCGCTGGCCAATCCCCGGCGAACCGAAGGAATCACCGCTCCGCGCTTCCACGTAAAAGAAGCTGCGGCCGCCGGGCAGGATCGACCCTCGCAGCGGCAGTTCTCAGCTGATCGAAGCCTCGACGACGACTTAGGCGAGGGCTTGGGGCTCGAGCCGGAAGCCGAAGAGGCTGCGGAACTGAGCGCGGACCCTCTCAGAAGCGGCCGTATCGACTTCATCGCGTAATTTCCTCCGGTCTATCAGGCAGATAAAAATAAACTTGCACAAAACCATGGCAAATTGGCTTGCATTCCATCTGAAGTGAGCTTAGATTTACTAACCAGTTAGTTAATTTCATGAGCCCTGTTGCCCAAACCGTATCCGACCGAGCCGCCGACACCCGCTCCCGCATCCTCGATGCTGCCCTGAGCGAGTTCAGCGCCAATGGCCTTTCCGGCGCGCGCACCGACCGCATTGCGCAGGCGGCGGGCGTGAACAAGGCGCTGCTCTACTACTACTTCGAGAGCAAGGAAAATCTCTATCTGGCCGCGCTTGAGATGATTGCCGCCAAGATTCGCGACCGCACGCTGGCGGTGTTTCTGCGTGAGTGCTCGCCAGGCGAGCGCGTGCTGCGGTCCGCTCTCGAACACTTTGATCGCATCCTCACGCAGCACGAGTTT
>DASQSP010000160.1:0-2917 GCA_035642355.1 Occallatibacter sp. | reverse complement strand
CGCATCGCAGCCCGCTCCACAGACCCTGTGAGTCACAGCTAGTGTGGAGCGCCCCGCAACCCACGCAGCAAATACCACTTCCCCGCGCCAACTCCACAGAAAAAACAGCGTTCGCAAGCGTGAAACTGTGCCGGGCAGCAGCGACAGCCTGGGCACCCCAGGTCTCGTCCGCCGCGGCGGAAGACCTGGAATTCGGAGATGGCAGGTGGCCTATCGGGTCAGCGGTATCGACCGAATCGAACCGCAAAGATACCGGATACGCGCCCAACGCATCGATCGTAAACAGACTCTTACGAACTGCTATGAAACAATTGGAGAAACTCGCAGCAAAGGTGGTTACTTAACGCCATGAGTCAACCGGAGCCCAGCCCTGCGGAACCCGTCATGCTGGAACCCGGGGAGATGCTCGACCACTACCGGATAGAGGCCATGATTGCGCGGAGCGGCATGGCGGTGTTGTACCGGGCTTGGAACGAACGCGACGGGCAGAAGGTGGCCATCAAGGTGCCGCTGCCGCACCTGGAGTCCGATGCGGTGCTCTTCGAGCGCTTCAGGCGCGAAGAGGAGATCGGCCAGCTTCTCGATCATGCGGGCATCGTCAAGACCTTCAACAACGAGAACCGCAGCCGGCTCTACATGGCGATGGAGTGGGTCGATGGCAGGCTTTTGCGCGCCATTTTGAACGAAGAGAAGAAGCTGCCGCTCGACCGCGCCGCCGCCATCACGCTGGGCATCTGCGATGCCCTCGACTACATGCACAAGCGCGGCATCGTGCACCGCGACCTGAAGCCGGAGAACGTGATGGTGGGCGCGGGAGACGCGATCAAGCTGATCGACTTCGGCATCGCGATGAAAGAGGACGCGCGGCGGCTCACCTTTGTCAATCTGACCTCCGCGCTGGGCACGCCCGACTACATCTCCCCCGAGCAGGTGAAGGGCCAGCGCGGCGACCAACGCAGCGACATCTATGCTATGGGCATCATGCTCTACGAGATGCTCACCGGCCGCGTGCCCTTCGCCGAGTCCAACCCGCTGGCGGCGATGAACCAGCGGCTGGTTCAGGACCCGCCGCCGCCGCGCGCGCTTGAGCCCTCGATACCGCCCGAGATCGCGGAAATTATTCATCGCGCTCTCGATCGCGATCCTCGCCATCGCTACTCGACGGCGCACGAGATGATATGGGACCTGGAGCACCGGGAACAGATTGGCGAGCAGGTTAGCGCGGGGGAGCGCGATGCGCGGCCTGTCGTGCGCGGTGGCCGTCGCGGGCTGAACCGGAAATTGCTGTTGTATGTGACGATGGCCGTCGTGCCGGTAGCGCTGTTCGCCGCGATGCTGCTGCTGGCGAGGCGCTGATTAACGGTACGATTCGTCGCGGTGGATGACGAACTCCGGATAGGCGCCGCCGCCGAGCTCGTGCAGGTCCATGCCGATGCGCTCGCCGTCGGGATCGACGCGGAAGGGAAGGATGCGGTTGAGAGCCCAGAAGAGCAGATAGACAAGCGGCAGAACGGCCCCAACCAGCGTGGCGATGCCGATGAGTTGCGCCAGTATCTGGCCCGGCCGCGGCGCAAACAGGCCGACAGCGAAAAGGCCCCAGAGTCCGCAGGCTCCATGCACAGTGATCGCACCGGCGGGGTCGTCGATGGCCACCGCCAGTTCCAGAAACTCGATCAGCAGAGGCGCAACCATGCCGGCGATGAGGCCGGTGAAGATGCTCTCCACGGGCGTGACCACCGCCGCACAGGCGCTTGACGTAACCAGACCAGCCAGCCAGCCGTTGGCGCAGAGGCTGGCGTCGGGCTTACCGAAACGGATACGCGTAATGAGGAAGGCGGCAGCAAGCGCGGCCGCGGGCGAAAGCAGCGTGTTGAGCGCGACCAACGGAAGCGCGGAGGGTGCTGCATCGAGCCAGAGCACTGCTCCAGCTGCGTTCAGCGCCAGCCAGCCGACCGCCGCGACCGGGCAGCCGAAGAGAACATAGATGGCGTTGTGTCCGGGCATGGCCGTCGCAAGGCCGCCCCCGGGGAACTTGCCGCGCCGCGGGCCAACAATCCAGACGGCAGCGAGTGCGCTCAGCCCTCCCAATACATGGATCGCGCCCGCGCCGCCTCCGTCGAGGAAGCCCGCGCCCAGTCCGAAGTTGGCGCCAAGCTGCGCCAGCCAGCCGCTCCAGCTCCAGTGCGCGAGGAGCGGAAACACCAAGCCCGCCAGCAGTGCAGCCGATGCGGCGCCGGCCGTCATCCGCCAGCGATCCGCTCCCGCGCCCCAGGGAATAAGAACCGCCAGAACCACGGCGACGCATTCAAACAGAATGCTCAGTTGCGCCCGCGCCGGTTCCGCCGCAAAACCGCCCAAGGCCACCGGCCCTGTACCGGCCCAGTTCCAGGGTTTGCCGTCGAGATGCAGGACATGGCCCGCGTCCGAAGAGCCGTCGGCAAAGGCCGCGCCGAACAGCGCGAAGACCAGCAAGGCGACGGAGGCCACGGCCAGCGAGCCCAGCAGAGACTGCGCCGCAGAACGGGAACGGCCAAGGCCCACATTAATCAGAGCCAGTCCGGCCGGAGCCAGCGGCGCCAGCAGCAGGAGTCCAAAAGTCAGAGCGAAAGAGGTCTCGTTCCAAGTTGCGGTTGCGGGCACGGTCATCCGCGGCGATCTCCAGCCGATGCCATGTGTCCGCGTACCGCCACGGCCAGCCCCATCGCCTCAACAGCGATGCCGCACAGCACAAACGCCGTGCGCGGTCCCGGATCGGGAAAGAGCAGAACGGCCGCCAGCGACAGAAACAAGCCAGCCGGCATGACCACGAGCCCTGCGTATTTCATGTCTCGTTTCCTTCCCATCACATTGCGCATTGCGCGCGAACTACGGGAGCGCAGGCACAAGTTGGTAGCGAAGAAGCGCTGTTCAATTGCCT
>DASQSP010000159.1:0-2990 GCA_035642355.1 Occallatibacter sp. | reverse complement strand
CACCTCGCCCGGGTCGGCCGGCGGGTATGGTGCGGGCGCCCCGCATGAAAATGAGTTGACGCCTCTCGAGCCCCGGCAAGCTGTGGTAAGCTCACGCCCGGATTCGCCGAGCGTCGCCAATCAGCGCCAACCAGTCATGATGAAGAGCGCTACGGATGGGGCTGAGGGACAACCGGTGCTCACCGGCGCGATGCGCACCGCCGCGCAGGAGCATCATGGCGCCCTGCCGCTGGTCACGAATGTGCGTCACTGGTCGACCCCGGTGTACACGCGGGTCGCTATCGACCTGCAGGACCAGGTGCAGTACGAGGCGGCGCGGGTCCCCAATCCTGACCGCATTTACTTCGATCTGCATGGAACGCGCGTGGCGCCGGAGCTGATCGGCAGGACAGTGGATGTGACGGACGACGGCTTCCTGCAGCGGATTCGCGTGGCGCAGTTCTCGAACGACGTCACACGCATCGTGCTGGATGTGAACCAGGTGACGGAGTATTCGGCGTTCTTTCTGCCGAATCCGTGGCGGCTCATCATTGATATTCACGGCGCCGGCCGGGCGGGCAACGAGCCACAGCAGACAGCATCGGCGTCGCCGCCCGCGCCCGCGCCGCAGTCGAAGATCCATCCGCAAGAGCCGGTGGCGACCAGCGATCAGAGCAGCCGGCAGGCGACCCGGGCCTTGCGCGATATTGCGGCGGTGGGCACGCGGCCGGACCAGGTGAAGGCGACAAACCGGCCGACAACGGGACCGATCGCCGCGAGTGTTCCGCCGGGATCGTCCGAAGAGATTCCTGCGGAGAACACCAGGGCCAGATCTGCTTCCCCGCCGCCACTCTCTTCTCCCACGCGCAGCGTTGCCCGGAGCAATGCGAACCATCACGTCCCTGGCGATGATGAAACAGCGGATGAAGACGACGATGACGTTGCGCCTCCGAGAAGCACATCGCACGAGGCGAATTCGACGCTCGACGGGCAGCGCTCACTGACCCGTGCGCTGGGGCTGAAGATCGGACGCATCGTGGTGGACGCGGGTCACGGCGGGCACGATTCCGGCACGCTGGGGCCGGGCGGCATTCAGGAAAAGGATGTGGTGCTCGACGTGGCGCTGCGCCTGGGCAAGCTGCTGCGACAACGATTGGGCGCTGACGTGATCTACACGCGTGATAATGACACCTTCGTCCCTCTCGAAGAACGCACTGCGATTGCGAACAAGGCGCAGGCGGATCTGTTTATCAGCGTCCATGCCAATTCCAGCTCAGACCCGACGGCGCGCGGAGTGGAAACCTATTATCTGAACTTCACCACCTCTCCGGACGCGCTGGAAGTGGCGGCGCGAGAGAACGCCGTCTCCGATGAGTCGATCCATGAGCTTTCCGGTCTGGTGAAGAAGATCACGCTGAAAGACAAGATCGACGAATCGCGCGAGTTCGCGGCGGATGTCGACAGCTCCCTCTATGCGGGGCTGGAGCGCGGCAACCCGGGACTGCGCGACCGGGGCGTGAAGAAGGCGCCCTTCGTGGTGCTGATCGGCGCCAATATGCCTTCGATCCTGGCGGAGATCTCCTTTCTTACCAATACCGACGACGCGGCGCAGCTGGGCGATCCGCAATATCGCGAGCGCATTGCCGAGTCGCTCTATCGCGGTATCGCGAAATATGTGAACGGCCTGAGCGGACTGCGCGTGGCGCAGAACAGCAGCCGTATCCCCGGCAATTGAACCGGCTCGATCGACCCGGCTCCAAGCAGCAGATCGGATGTGCAGGCTGACTTACCGGATCACGTGCAGGCTTCAAAAGAGTAAGCTGAGAGGTGATGTTGCCGCGCCTGTGTCCCCTTCGTCTCTCGCTCCTGGCCACGGCTCTGTTGACGCCGTTGCTGCTGACGCAGACTCTCGGCGCGCAATCACCTTCGTCGTCGCAAAAAGTGGTTGCCTACGGGATGCCAGCGCCGCTGCTGCCAGCGAGTTTCGCTGGATTTGAGCTTCAGGGCAGCCTGGACAAGACGACCGCTCCGGGAACGGCAGACCCCGCGAACGCACAGGTGCTGGTGGAGGACGGTTTCCGCGACTTCGCCTCGGGAAGCTACAAGAGCAACATCAACACGGTGACGATACGGGCGATGCGCTTCGCGGATGCTTCCGGAGCCTACTCGGCGTACACCTTCTATCGCGTCCCGGGCATGGCTCCGGAGGACATCGGCAAGGGCGGTGCAGCCAACGGCGATCGCGTGCTCTTTTGGAATGGCGCAACGCTGGTGGATGCCAAGTTCGATCACCTGACGGCGATGTCGGCAGCCGGGCTGCGCGAGCTTGCGGACAAGGTGCCGATGGTGGGCGGCTCTGCCGGCGTCCCTCCCTCGTTGCCCGGCTATCTGCCGCGCACCGACCTGGAACCAACCCACACGCGTTACGCCTTTGGACCGGAGACGTATGCGCGCAGCGGCGGTGTGCTTCCGGTGGCCTTGATCGACTTCAGCAAAAGCCCCGAGGTGATGAGCGGCGGCTTCAATCTCCGGAGCGGCGAGGGAACGCTCACCATCATCGAGTACCCGACGCCGCAGATCGCTGCCGCCCAGGAGCGCGCGATCGCTGCCTACCTGAAGGCGGGCAACCAGGCCCAGCCGCCGTTCACAGAGGCGCTGGAGAAGAGCAACACCCAGGCGTTGGCAACCCGGCGCAGCGGCCTGCTGGTCGCCATTACGAGCGGCGGCTTCGATGCCACCGATGCGCACAAACTGCTGGAGAAGGTGAATTACGAAGCCGCGGTGACCTGGAACAATCCTGCGGGGTATATCTCTGAGCCCACCAAGGCGGCACGGCTGCTGGTCAGCGTCGTGACCTTCTGCCTCATTGCCTGCGGCGCGACCTTCCTGCTGGGGATCTTCCTCGGGGGCGGCCGCGCGCTCTATCGAGTCGCGCGGGGGAAGCCGGCTTCCTCGGTCGAGGACATGGAATTCATCAAGCTCAATTTGCGCTGAGCCGGATGGGAAGTGTG
>DASQSP010000158.1:0-9320 GCA_035642355.1 Occallatibacter sp. | reverse complement strand
CTCGTGAATGTAGAACCAGGATGCCAGCAGCCACTGCACCCTTGCGTGCTCCCACTTGCCCACGTTGCGCTCCCGGATTTCGCCGTCAACATACTCACGGTCAGGCCTGTAGCTGATGCCGAGGTATTCGTGCAGCGGGATGTGCGATGCCGTGGCCATGATCGTAAAGGTTAGCACGATTTCGATGCGGGCGATTGGCGCTACGATGATCCGCCGCAGGAGCGGACTCCCGCGGCGGTCAGTTCATGCAGGGCGTTACCAGGGCAGCGGTTTGCCCAGGTGGATGAAGCTGCCGCTGGGGCCTTCGGCGGGCAGGGTGGCGAGCGCGGCGCTGGTCTTGCCGCCTTCGCTCAGTTCCATGGGGGCTTGATCGCCGCCCATGTCTGTCTTGACCCAGCCGGGGTGCGCGGAGTTGACCTTGATGCTGGTGTCGCGCAGCTCGTAGGCCAGGTGCACGGTGTAGGCGTTGAGCGCGGTCTTGGAGGCGTCATAGGCAAACGATTTGGCGTGGTAGATGGGCGAGGCGGGATCGGCGTGCAGGGTGAGCGAGCCGAGGAGGCTGGACAGGTTTACGATGCGGCCCGCCGGGCTCTTTTTGATGAGCGGGAGGAGCGCGTTGGTGAGAGCGACCTGGGCAAAGAAGTTGGTCGCGAAGACGGTGTGCAGTTTGTCGAGCGGGACGTTGGCCGCGGAGTGCTCGGGGCCGGTGCCGGGGAACTTGCCCGCGGCGATGCCGGCGTTGTTGACGAGAATGTCGAGGCGGCCGTACTTCGCGTTGAAGTAGTCGCAGGCGGCCTGGTGGTCTGCCGGATTGGTGATGTCGAACTTGAGCACATCGGCGTCGACGCCGGCGGCGCGGAGTTTGGCAACGGCTTCTTCGCCCTGCTTCAGGTCGCGTGAGCCGATCACGACTTTGATGTCCGGCGACTTGAGGTCGAGCGCGGTCTGAAAGCCGAGGCCGCGATTTCCGCCGGTGATGAACGCAATCTTTTTGGGCATGGGGAAAGTTTCTCCTGTGCTGGGTTGGATTCGCCGGCGCGGGCTAACGGTGCAGAATTGCAGCCGCAGAATTGCAGCCCTGGTTAAGGGCGGTTGCGCCATTGGCGCACCAGGTCTTCTGCGGCTGCGGGCCATTCCGTGAAGCCGAGGCGGAAGCCGGCATCGAGGAGGCGGCCTGGGACGACGCGGCGGCTTTTGAGGATCAATTCGGTTTCGGTGCGGAGCAGGAAGGCGGCGATTTCGAGAAGCGGCGTGAAATGGGGCACGCCGTTGGGCACATTCCACGCATCGCGCAGCGCCGCCATGAAGTCGCGATTGGGAAGCGGGTGGGGCGCGGCGATGTTGATGGGACCGGAGAGATCGTTGCGGGCGATGAGGAACTCGACGGCGCGGACGAAGTCGGCGTCATGAATCCATGAAACGAATTGGCGGCCGCTGGCGAGTTTGCCGCCGACGCCGAGGCGCACCAGATTGGAAAAGATGGCGAAGGGGTTGCCCGGCTGCGGGCTGAAGGTGATGGCTGAGCGCATGGCGACCTTGCGGGTGCGCGGCGTGACTGTCTCGAAGAAAGCAGCTTCCCAGTCGCGGGCCACCTGAATGGAGAAGTTCCAGGCGGAGGGCGCACCGGGCTCGTTGCCGCCGAGCTCGCCGGTGGCTTCGTCCATGGCGCGGTCGAATGCGTGGCGATAGATGGTGGCGGTCGAGGCGTTGAGCCAGACTTTGGGCGGGTCGGCGAGCCCGGCGATTACTTCATTCAGCAGGCGCGTGGTATGGATGCGCGAATCGTAGATGGATTTGCGGTTGGCGGCGGTGTAGCGGCAGTTGACGCTGCGGCCGGCCAGGTTGATGCAGACGTCGGCGCCTTCGAGATGCTCGGTCCAGGAACCAAGAGATTGGCCGTCCCAGTGAACCGTGTTCCAGGGCGCGGCGTAGGGGCCGCGGGTGAGCACGGTGACGTGATGGCCGTGCTCGTGAAAGAAGTGGGCGAGCACCTGCCCTACCTGGCCGCTGCCGCCGGGGATGACGATGCGCAGGGACCGCGCGATCATGGCTCACCGTAGATGGAGCGGAGCAGTTCTCCCGCCGGCCGATAGAGCGGGCGGAGGAGCGGCAGACTGGCGAGCTTGAGGGTGAACAGAAGCATCTGCAATGTTCTGTCGAAGAGCAGTTGGGTGCGGGCCTGGCTGGGTGAATCATCGCAGACCCAGAAGAGCATCAGGCCCATCTGGTAGAGCCAGAGCAGGCGCGGGAAGTAGGGCTGGATGGTGGGCGCGAGCTTGATTTTGGAGTCGGCGATGGCGCGGGCGAAGTAGGCTATGTCGCGGTCGCGGATGGGAGCGGTTTCCCGGCTGAAGGGTGAGAGCGGATGGCGCGGATCGACGTGCGCGGAGAGAGCGCCCATGAGTGCGCGGTTGGGCCCGAAGTGCGCGAACTTGTGGCCGATGAGGCCGCGCAGCCGCTCCTCGAAGTTGCGGGCGGAGGAGAGGATGCGTTCCACTTCAGTGGCCATCTCGTCCTGCGCCTGCTGATAGAAGGCCATGACGAGCGCGTCCTTGGAGTCGAAGTAGTAGTAGGCCGCGCCTACGGCGACGCCCGCTGCCGCTGCGATTTCACGCATCGTGGCCTGGGCGAACCCGCGCTCGCGGAAGACGCCGAGTGCGACGTCGAGGATGCGGGCGCGGGTGGCTTCGGATTTAGGGATCGCGGCGCGGGTCATGTTATGAAACAGCTCCGGCCGGCTGGGCGGGACGGCGGCGGAACAGGGCCAGAATGAGCAGGTTGACCAGGTGCGCCGGGCCGAGCACGAGCAGGAACCAGCCGAGCTTGGTGATGATGATGCGGACGACCTGATCGTAATCGAAGGAGGTCCCCGCAAGCCAGGGATAGTAGGTTGCAGCGGCGTAGCCGAGGCTGAGCAGGTAGAAGCCGAGGTCGAGGAGACGCGAAAGGGCGCTGACGAGGGTGGGATTGGCGCTGAATGCGTCGCGAAGAACGACCAGCCCGGAGCTATGGAGAATGCGGCCGAGGATGAGGATGACGCTGGCACAGGCGACGAGGTAGACGACGTAGTAGGTGGCGAGAGGGGACATAGGAACCTCCATTAGGATGGAACTGAACATGTTCAAAACAAATGTAGGACGGTAAGCAAGTAGAGTCAAGATAAAAGTGAACATGTTCAATTCCTTTGTGCGAATAAAGCGGCGCCGAATCGGACGCCGCCTCTGGAGTACGTGCGGTCAGGCTTGCGGTGGCGTGGGCGGCATGGGCGGGTGGGGCGGGAAGGGATAGGCGGCCATGTACTGGCGGCGGCTGCAGCCGCAACGCACGGCACTCACGACGCCGTAGATCATGCTGCCAAGGATCAGGAGGGGAATCAGGAGGACCCAGCCCGGCTGCAGCACGCGGCTGCCGGCTACGCTCACCGTGTCCGCAGCGTGCGTGGCGCCGAACATGGAGACCATGTCTCCGCCGACCGAGACGTTCTCGCCCAAGCGGACATTGCCGAAGAAGTTGACCAGATCGTGGCCGATGGAGGCGTTGTCGTCGGCGCGCACGGTGCCGAAGAACACCACCACATCGTGGTTGGAATGCGCGGCGACGTGCACGTTGCCGAAGAAGACGACCACATCGTGGTCCACGGTGCCAATGGCGTCGACGCTACAGAAAAAGCACACGGCGTCGTGGACGCTGCCGCCTGCGGGGATGGTGATGTTGGTGCCGAACTGGACCTCGTCGCGGTCGGCGAAGGCCGGGCGGGCGGCGAGGGCTACGGCGGCGAGCAGCAGAGAAAGGATGAGGATACGGTGAAGTCTCATGGCGCCTCTCCTTGGGGTTTACGAGGGCGGCAGGCGGAAAGTTCCGTGGAAGATGGCCGCCGCGCGCGGATTGCACTCAAGTTTACGCCCGATTCGGATGCAAGAGGAAAGAAGCGCCCGGATGGGCGCTTCTGGCGGGAAAGGCTAGAACTCGAAGCGCATTCCCAACTGGATGCGGCGCGGCGGATTGACGGCTGTGACCTCGCGGAAGGTGGGGGAGGTGATCACGCTGTCGACGCTCGAGGGATTCTGGTGATTGAGGAGGTTAAAGCTACCGGCTGAGAACCCGAGGTGCGGCGCCTCGTCTCCCTTGTTGGGCGTGAAGGCGAATTCATGCTGCCAGCGGAGGTCGAGATCGACGTAGGAGGGCAAATTTCTCGTGTTGGGCCCCACGCCCGCCGGACGGGTATTGAACAGGGTGTCTCCGTAGAGGTCGGAGCCAGTGAGAATGCTATAGGGCGTGCCAGTGTTGGCGGAGATGCCGGTGGAGATGTTGAAGATGCTCTTGGGATTGATGGAGGCGAACAGGGCGAAGCGCTGGCGGCGGTCGAAGTTGGCGCTGCCGAACTCGTCGTTGGGCGCGTACTGGTTCTGCGGGAACCAGGTGATGCCGCCGGTGTTGGACTCGTAGTGGGACCAGGTGTAGCGGCCGAAGCCGGTGAAGTATTTGTTGAACTGGCCGCGATAGGAAACGTCGAGGCCGCTGCCCTCGAAGAATCCCTCGGGTTGCAACTGGCGGATGATGCCGTAGTCGGGGTTGGGACGCACGGTGTAGCCGGACGCAAGCGTGGGCGCGTTGATGTCCACGGAGCGGAACTCATGGTCGCCGCGGGCTGAGTAGACGCTGACCACGCCGGTGGCCTTCTCGCCGAGCTGGCGTTCCAGCGAGAGACCGTACTGAATCTGGTACGGGAGATGTGCGTCGGGTTCCAACTGGTCGAGCGTGACGGGCTGGCTGCTTATCGCATAGCAGTTGGTGATGGGAACGCAGCCGGCGGCTGGCTGAGTAGCGGGATTGAGCGAAAGCGTCACCGAGCGGCGGCGGGCAGTCTCATAGCGCGCCAGGTCCAGCAGCGGCCCGGAGCCGAAGCGGTCATAGTAGATGCCGCCGCCGCCGCGCAGCACGACCTTGGCATCGGGGTCCAGAACCCAGGCGAACGAGACGCGCGGTGCGAAGCCGAGGCGCCGGGTGGCGAGAAAATTCTGCCAGTCATAGCGGATGCCGGGCGTAATGGCGAAGCGGCCGGTGATCTTCCACTGATCCTGGATAAAGGCGCCCAGCTCCTGGCGGTGAAAGATGAAGTGGGTGACGCCGTAGTTGAGCGTGTAGCCGGAGGGGTGATTGCCTGCGTAGTTGTCGAGCGCCGATTCGAGAACCGTGACGCCATCGGCGGCCAGCGTGGGTCCGAAGGTGTAAGTGCCGAGGGCGTTGGTGTTGTCGTCGTAGGCGCGGCGGGCGATGTGGGGAATGCCAATGCCGGCTTTGACGAAGTGCTTGCCGTGGGTCCAGGAGACCAGGTCGAACAGGCGGAAGTTGTACTCGGTCTGGAAGGAATCGCTCTGCGCCGAGCCGCCCGTGAAGTCGCCGGTGACCGACACGCGCGGCGCCTCGTCGGCATTGACCTGGCGATTGTAGTCGTGCTCGCCGATGAGCGAGAGCTGATTGAGCAGGACGGCGGAGAGCGCGGAGTCGGCGTGCAGGTCTACGTCGTCCTCGTGATACCGGCTGCTGTATCCGCTCGCAGCCAGGGACTGCCCGCCCACGCCCTGGTTCTGACCGGTCTCGTCCTGGAAGCTGTACTCGGCGTAAGCGGAGTGGCGACTGCCGAACTGGTGCGCGGCGCGCACGCTGAACTCAGTGTCGCGCGTGGGCGTGGGCACGTTGGCCTGAAACAGCCCGGTGGGGTTGGCCGCGGTGGGGGCGAGGGTGGCGTCTACGACCGCGTCCTGATCTTCCTCCTCGCGGTTGAAGCTGCCCAGAAAACTGCTTTTGGGCAGAAAGCGAATGGGGCCCGTCACGCTGCCTTCGTAAATGCGCCGCTGCTCGAAGGGCTTGGAGGGCGCGAGGGCATTCTGCGCATTGAGCGCCGAGTCGCGAAAGCCGAAGTTGAACTCGCCGTGATAATGGTCGGCGGCGGACTTGGTGATGATCTCCATCTGTCCGCGGCCCGGCCAGTAGTACTGCGCCGAGTAGGGATCCTGATTGATGCGCACTTCCTGAATGGCGGAGGCCGAGACGGTGGCGCGATTGGCCTCCACGCCATCCACCAGAAGTCCCGTGCCGCCCGTGGCCGTGGCGCTGGCGTCGAGGAAGACGCTCAGCGCGGCCGCGTAGTCGTTGTCGAAGATGGGCAGTTGCTTCAGATCCTGCGCGGTCACCACGGAGGAATCGTGATTATCCTCGGTCGCGGTCAGATCCTCGCTGGTCTCGGCGTTGACGTGGACATTGGTGGCGACGCTGGCGATGGGCAGCACGATGTGCAGCGGCGCGGCCAGCACCTGCGCGGCGGATGCGCCCGATGCGGAGACCGCCGCCGGAGCAATCTGGACCGGGTTGCGCACGGTGTCAAATCCCGGCTCGGAGACGACCAGCGTGTAGCTGCCGGTGTGCGGCGCGGTGAGTTGGAAGCTGCCATCGCCGCCGGAGTGTCCGCTGGCGGCAACCGCGCCGGCGGCATCCAGCAAATCGACCTCCGCGCCGGGAACAATGGCGCCGGTGGGGTCGGCCACCACGCCCTCGACCGCAGGCGGCGGCACCGTCGACGCAGTTGTGGTCGCAGCCGTGCCGGCAAACGCGGCTACCGACGCAGACACAAATGCCGGCAACAGGACAACCAGGGCAAAAAAACGCATAAAGCGAAATTCTCCAAATGGAGTTACAAGCCAGGTGCAGTCACAGGCTGAATGCGATGGACCGGAAGCGGTCTCTGTGTTGCGCAGACATGCCTTTGTAGATTGGACGAGCGAGCACGGCCGGGAGGATGCAAAATTGCCGTGAATGTTCTGGTTCGACTGCGCTCCAAGCGTTGCATAACCCGTTCGCGATGGCGGCGCCTAACGTGTTGCAGCGCATGTTTCAAGCGCGCGGCCACTGTTTTATATAAATTTTCGCAGGCTGCAGGGCGGCTGTCCAGTCGGCGGGCGAATCCACCAGCACATCCGGCGGAATAGCCTCAAGGCTGCCCGGCGCAAGGCCGAAAGTGCAGCCGATGGACCACGCGCCGGCGTTGCGCGCGGTCATCAGGTCCACCTCGCTGTCGCCGATCATCACGGTTTCTTCAGGCCGCGCATCGGCTTCCCGCATCAGCGCCAGCAGGCCAGCCGGATCGGGCTTCTTGGTGACGAAGCTGTTGCCGCCGTAGATATTGAGGAAGTGGGGTGCGAGGCCCAGCGCCGCGCAGATGGCCTGCGCCGGTCGCACCGGCTTGTTGGTGAGCACGGCCATGGCGCGCGCGGGCATGCCGGGCTGGTCATGCACCGTGCGCAACGCGGCCAGCGCTTCGGCCACTCCGTCGTAGGCGTAGGTGTAGTCGAGCTTGTGCTCGCGATAGTAGTCGAGGAAGAAGCCGAAGGCTTTGTCGATCAACGCGGCGTCCGGCTCCACGCCGTCGTCCGCGGCCAGCGCGCGCTCGACCAGCATGCGCGCGCCATTGCCGATGAAGCCTGCGATCTGCGCGTCGGGCAGCGCGGGGCGGTGGCAGTGTTCGAGGGTGGCATTGACGCTGTTGCACAGATCCTGCGCGGAGTCGATCAGCGTGCCGTCGAGGTCGAAAACAAGCAGCTTGAGGGATTCGACGGGGATGGGGCGGAAGACGCGGATCATGATTTCAGTTTAGGGCCTGTTCACGCTACTGAGGTGGATGGCGTTGCGCGCGAAAATCGGGCCAGACGAAGCCGAGCCCGAAGGCTGTGGCGGGCCCACCGTCGAGGGCGAGAATGAAATATGGCCCGATTTTCGCCGCAACCCGAAGGGCCGGGGCCAATTTTCCCGATTTCGTCGTCGCTCGTCGCTAGCAGACCCCGGTCTGCGTCACTCCTCACTTCTAGAACTCGCAAAAATTGGCGCCCGGCGCCACCACCTCAGTAGCGTGAACAGGCCCTAATTGCGGCGATAGAGGGTCCAGATCGCGGTGGACTCCACAACGTGGAAGTGGGAGTGCAGATAGCTGCCGTAAATCTCCGTCAATACACCGTTGATTTCGACGGAGTCCGGTGGCGCATCGGGCGTGAGGGTGGGCGCGATCACCAGCGCTGCGTCGCCGAGATAGGCATCCGGGGTGGGATGATGCTTTCGATCGAAGTCGAAATATATATCCCACCACAGGTTCCCGTCCTTCGCTGGTGGAAGTCCGAGTGCGTAGGAGAATGGATTCGCGAAACCGAAGACCGCTACGCGGTCCCCGGTCTCGAGGTGGCGGCGCAAGAGGTCGATGCCGTCATTAATATTGGCCGGGTACAGGCGCGCCGGCCAATAGCCGGTGATGTGGTCTGTCGAAGGCGGAACGTAGAAGTCGCGCAGGGGAGCGATATGGAACCGCTGGGTCTCGGTGAGGGCGGGCCGCGCTTCAAGGTCCCACTTGACGGTGTAGGCAAAGGATTCGGCGTCGCGCGCCACCAGCGGCGCGCAGAACAGTGGCACGGACAGCACCACGGAAAGTGCGTGAACCACGCGCGCGGCGCTGCGCGGCCGTTCGATCTCCGCCTGGTTGGCGCGGCGAAAGTTTTCAATGCAGATGATGGCAACCACAAAGTAAAGAGGGTCGTCGGCGCCGCCGTGCTGGGCGCCATTGCCGGAAATGATGAACAGCGCTGCGGCAACAATGGCAACGGACGCCAGCCAGAGACGGACTGTCGGCAAAGGTTTGGCGGAAGCCCTGCCCTGCGCCCAGGTCATGGCCGCGAGGCAAAAAAACAAGAGACAAATAAACTTCACATCGTGGCGGGCTCCGGCAGCCAGCAACTGCGTGCGCAGATGCACTGACTGTGCCCGGCCGGCCTCCATCACATTGCCCAGATACGCGAACAGGCTGATGTGAAAGAAGAGGAAAATGCCCAGCGCGACAGAGAGGAATGCCGTTGCGGCGGCGGCGAACCACTGGCGCGACTTGGTGTAAAGCAGGACGGACAGGAGCGCCAGTCCGAAGCCGGCGGCGAAGTAGGTGATTTTG
Source organism: Occallatibacter sp. (assembly GCA_035642355.1). Lineage (GTDB taxonomy): Bacteria > Acidobacteriota > Terriglobia > Terriglobales > Acidobacteriaceae > Telmatobacter. The sequence goes on along the minus strand of DASQSP010000158.1, from coordinate 337 downwards.
CAGTAGAGCAGCAATACCAGCAGCAGTCCCGCTTGTGAGCCGTCGACAAAATTGGAAAACCGGCCTGGTTCGCGGCGATCCACAAACAGGCACACCAGCAGCGATGCGAGCAGCACATAGCTCTCGCGGTTGTAGATCATCGCGTAGGTGGTCAGCTGGGTCGGATGAGCGGGCGGGCGCGGCGACAGCAGATAAGTTCCGGCCAGAAGCACGAAGCACATGCTGATGGGCCAGGAGAGCCGCTTGGAGGCGATGCTCCACGCCATGGGGATGATTGCCGCAGCCAGCAACACCAGGCCGTAGGTAATGGCGCTGGTCGACGGCGGCGCGATCTTCA
>DASQSP010000157.1:0-19030 GCA_035642355.1 Occallatibacter sp. | reverse complement strand
GCAGGGCCAGAAGGCGTAGGGCGTAATCGCGCAGCAGCACGCCGGCGGCGGTGAGCGTGCCATCGCGGGCGGCGCGGTCAAAGAGGGTCTCGCCGACCGCCTCTTCCAATTTTCGAATCACCTGGCTGACGGCCGGCTGAGTGCGGTGCAGCCGCAGCGCGGCGCGGGAGAAGCTGCGCTCCTCGGCCACGGCGATAAAGGTTTCGAGCTGATTGAGCTCCATGGGGTTTCCTCGACTCCAAGCATAACGAATTCTAATTCATTCCACAAAAAGAATAAGTTTGCGTTATACAGGCCCGATGCGAGAAACTAAATATGCATGAGAAGCTTTCCCCCCGGCAGGCGAATCGATGAATGAAGACCATGTAGCGTTTTTCGACACCACATTGCGCGACGGCGAGCAGTCCCCCGGCTGCAGCATGACCACGCCGGAAAAGCTGACGATGGCCCATGCTCTGGAAGATCTGGGCGTGGACATTATCGAGGCGGGCTTTGCCATGGCCTCGGAGGGTGACTTTGCGGCGATTGCGGCAATCACGCAGGCCATTCGCAAGCCGAAGATTGCTTCGCTGGCGCGCGCCAAGAAGGAAGACATCGAGATCGCTGCGCGCGCAGTCCAATCTGCCGATCGGCCGCGCATTCATGTGTTTTTGGCGTCGAGCGATCTGCACCTTGAATACAAACTGAAGCTGGGCCGCCAGGAGGCGCTGGACCTGACGGGCGAGTCGGTGCGGCTGGCGCGCTCGCTTGTGAACGACGTGGAGTTTTCGCCGGAAGACGCGACGCGCGCGGACCGCGATTATCTGGTTGACATGGTGCGCATCGCGGTGGAGGCCGGCGCGACGACGATCAACATGCCGGATACGGTGGGCTACTCGACGCCGGAAGAGTACGGCGCGATGTTCCGCGAGGTTCGCGAGCGGATTCCCGCGATTGATGCCGAGGGCATCGTTCTTTCCTCGCACTGCCACGACGACCTGGGCCTTGCCGTGGCCAACTCGCTGGCTGCGATCCAGAACGGCGCGCGGCAGGTGGAGTGCACCATCAACGGCATCGGCGAGCGCGCGGGCAATGCGGCGCTCGAAGAGATTGCGGCGGCGCTTTATGTGCGCGGCGATCGCTATGGCGTGTCGACGAGCATCGATCTCGCCAAGCTGTATCCCACCAGCGAAGTGCTGGCGCAGATCATCAAATTCAAACCCACGCCGAACAAGGCGATCGTGGGCGCGAATGCTTTTGCGCACGAGTCGGGCATCCACCAGCACGGCATGCTGGCTAATCCTCTCTGCTACGAGATCATGACGCCGGCGCTGGTGGGCGTGAGCCGCACCAATCTGGTGCTGGGCAAGCACTCGGGACGCGCGGCGCTGGGGCACAGGCTGGAAGAGATGGGCTTTACACTGACCCGCGAGGAATTGCAGCAGACCTACCACCGGTTTGCCGAGCTGGCCGACCGCAAGAAGAACATCTACGACCTGGATTTGATCGGGCTGCTGGAGGAGTCGATTCGCAAGAACCGGCGCGAGCCTGTGCCGGAACTGGATTAGTTCGCCACCACTCACAACTCAAGACTCTCGATTCACAACTGGGAATGGGCATGAAACTGAAGATTCTGGTAACGGCGGGCGATGGGATTGGCCCGGAAGTGACGGCCGAGGCCGTCGCGCTGCTGAAGCAGATTGCAGCCGCGGGCGGGCACGATTTTACGTTCAAAGAAAAACGCCTCGGCGGCGTGGCGATTGTGGCGGACGGCACCCCGCTGCCTGCGGACACGCTTGCGGAGGCGTTGGCTTCAGACGCGGTGCTGCTGGGCGCGGTGGGCGGCAATGAGTTCAATTCCCTGCCCCCGGACAAGCGGCCCGAGGCCGGTCTGCTGAAGATTCGCGCGGAGCTGGGCGGTTTTGCCAATCTGCGGTCGGCATTCGCCTTCAAGGAGCTGGCGGTGAACAGTCCGCTGCGGCCTGAGGTGATCGACGGCGCCGACATTCTGTTTGTGCGCGAGCTGCTGGGCGGTCTCTACTTTGGCACGCCGCGCGCGTGGGACAAGGCCGCGGGCAAGGCCTGGAACACGATGGTCTACACCAGAGACGAAGTGGTGCGCGTGGCGCGGATTGCATTTGAACTGGCCCAGAAGCGGCGCAAAAAACTGACCAGCGTGGACAAGGCCAACGTGCTGGAGGTTTCGCAGCTGTGGCGCGCCACGGTGATGGAAGTTGCGCAGGAGTTCCCGGACGTGACGCTGGAGCACCAGTATGTGGATGCGATGGCCATGCACCTGATGACGCGGCCGCGCGACTTTGACGTAGTGCTGACGGAGAATCTGTTCGGCGACATTCTGAGCGATGAGTCGGGGGTGATTACCGGATCGCTGGGCATGCTGCCTTCGGCAACCATCGGCGGCAAGGTGAATTTGTATGAGCCGGTGCATGGCTCGGCGCCGGACATTGCCGGCAAGGGACTGGCAAATCCGATTGGCGCGATGCTGACCGGCGCGCTGATTCTGCGCCACTCCGGCGGGCTTGAGGCCGAGGCGGCGGCGATTGAGGCCGGCGTGCGCAAGGTGCTTGAAGATGGCTTCCGCACGCCTGACCTGGCGCGCGGCAACACCAGGGACTTCACCGTGCTCTCGACCAAGGAGATGGGCGCGAAGGTGCGCGAGACGGTGAAACAGCTTCTAGCTGCTAGCTCTCAGCCTCTAGCTGGACGTTCCTTATGATTCGGCCTGCGGCAGAACTTCGTGAGAAGTATGAAACGCATGCCCTCGATGATGAACAAGCTAGAAGCTAGGAGCTAGAAGCTAGCAACTCGAACAACAGGAGTTGTATGGGTACCGCAGCGAAGACGTTATTTGAGAAAGTGTGGAAGCAGCACATTGTGGTTGAGCCTGAGGGCGAGCCCACGGTGCTCTACATCGACCTGCAACTGGTGCATGAAGTGACCTCTCCGCAGGCCTTTGAAGGGTTGCGACTGACTGGGCGCACGGTGCGCCGGCCGGACCGCACGATTGCGACCGTGGACCACAACGTGCCGACCACGCTCGAAGGCCGGCTGAACATTGTGGACCAGATTGCAGCAAAACAGATTGACGCGCTGCGCAAGAACTGCGCCGACTTTGGCGTGGAACTCTACGACGTGAACTCGCGGAACCAGGGTATTGTGCATGTGATTGGGCCGGAGCTGGGCCTTACCAAACCGGGAATGACGATTGTGTGCGGCGACTCGCACACCTCGACGCACGGCGCGTTTGGTGCCTTGGCATTTGGGATCGGCACCAGCGAAGTGGAGCATGTGCTGGCAACACAGACACTGCCGCAAAGCACGCCGAAGACATTTCGCATTTCCGTCGAAGGCAAGACGCCGCGCGGCGTGACAGCGAAGGACATTATTCTGGCCATCATCGGCAAAATCGGCACGGATGGAGCGACGGGCTGTGTGATTGAGTACGCGGGCTCGGCGATTCGCGCGCTCTCGATGGAAGGCCGCATGACGGTGTGCAACATGAGCATTGAGGCGGGCGCGCGCGCAGGCATGATTGCGCCGGACGAGACGACGTTTGCATATCTCGAAGGCCGCAGGTTCAGTCCAAAGGGAGAAGCCTGGAAGGCGGCCGTCGCGGAGTGGAGCAAGCTGCCCACCGACGACGGAGCGAAGTTCGATCGCGAGTTAGTGATCGATGCGGCGACGCTGGTGCCCTATGTGAGCTGGGGCACGAACCCAGGCATGGTGGCGCCGGTGACGGCGGCGGTGCCGGACCCGGCAAAGGCGGACAACGAGCTCGATCGCAAGTCGTTTGAGCGCGCGCTGGAGTACATGGATCTGAAAGCGGGCACGCCGCTCGAAGAAGTCGCGATTGATCGCGTGTTTATTGGCTCCTGTACCAACGGACGGCTCGAGGATTTGCGTGCGGCGGCGCGGATTGCGGCTGGACACAAGGTCTCCTCGCATGTGAGCGCGATGGTGGTGCCGGGCTCGCAGGCAGTGAAGGCGGCGGCCGAGAAAGAAGGGCTGGACATCATCTTCAAAGAGGCCGGATTTGACTGGCGCGAGCCGGGCTGCTCGATGTGCCTGGGCATGAACCCGGACATTCTTTCGCCGGGCGAGCGCTGCGCTTCGACCAGCAACCGGAACTTTGAAGGACGGCAGGGACGCGGAGGGCGCACGCATCTGGTGAGCCCGGAGATGGCTGCCGCGGCCGCGATTGCCGGACACTTTGTGGACATTCGCGACTGGGAAGTGCGTGAAGAGGTGGAGGCGTAATGGAACCGTTTCGCACAGTCACTTCATTGGTCGCGCCGCTTGATCGAACCAACGTCGATACCGATCAGATTATTCCCAAGCAATTCTTGAAGCGCATTGAGCGCACCGGGTACGGCGATTTTCTGTTCTTCGACTGGCGGCAGACGCCCACAGGCGAGCCGCGGCCGGAGTTTGTGCTGAACGATGCGCGCTACAAGGGCGCGCGGATTCTTGTTGCCGGAAAAAACTTCGGTTGCGGGTCGAGCCGCGAGCATGCGGCGTGGGCGCTCAGCGACTTCGGCTTCCGCTGCGTGATTGCGCCAACGTTTGCGGACATTTTTTTCTCGAACGCGGGCAAGAACGGCATTGTGCTGGTGCGGTTGAGCGAGAAGCAGGTGGAGACTTTGCTCGCGAACGCAGCGAAGATTCCCGGCTACCAACTGACCGTGTCGCTCGAAGACCAGACAGTTACGGATGCGATGGGATTCAAGGCGACGTTTGAGATGGATGCCTTCCGCAAGTTCTGCCTGATTGAAGGACTCGACGATATTGGCCTGACGCTGCGCCATGCGGCTGCGCTCGATGCGTTCGAGAAGCGGCACGAGGGCGCGGGCTGGCTGCGGGCGAAGAACTAAGGACAAGCTGCTAGCTGCTAGAGGCTAGTAGCTGGCGCTAAACGAGCGAAGAGATCATGACAGTCGAAGGCAAGCGCCAGAGTATTCCGTTGACCGAAGGGCCGAGCCGCGCGGCGGCGCGCTCCTATCTGCGTGGAGCGGGATTCAGCAAGGACGAGCTGCACAAGCCGATCATCGGCATCGCCAATACGTGGACCGAGATTGGCACCTGCAACGTGCACCTGCGCGAGGTGGCCGAGGCGCTGAAGGAAGGCATTCGCGAGGCGGGCGGCACGCCGATGGAGTTCAACACGATCACCATCTCCGACGGCATCACGATGGGCACGCAGGGCATGAAGGCCTCGCTGGTGTCACGCGAGGTGATTGCCGATTCCATCGAGCTGGTGGCGCGCGGCAATTTGTTCGATGGCCTGGTGGGCATCGGCGGCTGCGACAAGAACATGCCGGGCATCATCATGGCGCTGTGCCGGCTGAATATTCCCGGCATGATGCTCTACGGCGGATCCATTTCTCCTGGAAAACTAAACGGCGTGGACATCACGATTCAGAATGTATTCGAGGGCATCGGCTCGCACGCGGCGGGACGCATCGACGATGCGGGGCTTGAGGCTCTGGAAGCGAACGCCTGCCCCGGCGCGGGCGCGTGCGGCGGGCAGTTCACGGCCAACACGATGGCTATGTCGGGTGAGATTCTTGGCATCTCGCCGATCTATCTGTCCGGCGTGCCTGCGACGGACAAAGACAAACACGCCGCGACGCGCGAGGCAGGGCGCATGCTGATGGATGCGGTGCGCGCTAACCGCCGGCCTTCGGAGATCATTACGCGCACGTCGATTGAGAATGCCATTGCCAGCGTGGCGGCGAGCGGCGGCTCGACCAACGCCGTGCTGCACCTGCTGGCGATTGCGCATGAGATGGGCATTCCACTTTCCATCGATGATTTTGACGCGATCTCCAAACGCACGCCGCTTATCTGCGACCTGACGCCGGCGGGCAAGTTTGTGGCCTCGGATTTCCAGGCGGCGGGCGGCTCGCGGCTGCTGGCACGGCGGCTGATCGATGCTGGCAATGCTGACGGCGCGACGCTGACCATCAGCGGCAAGACGCTGGCTGAAGAGGCTGCGCTGGCCAGGGAGACGCCGGGGCAGGTGGTGATCCACAGCTTCGACAAGCCGATCAAGCCCAACGGCGGGCTGGTGATTTTGAAGGGCAATCTTGCGCCGGAGGGCTGCGTGATGAAGATTGCCGCAGCGAATCGATACGAGCATCGCGGACCGGCGCGGGTGTTTGAGTGCGAGGACGACTGCTTTGCCGCGGTGCAGGCGGGCACCATCAAGCCGGGCGATGTGCTGGTGATTCGCTACGAGGGACCGAAGGGCGGTCCGGGGATGCGCGAGATGCTGCAGGTGACCGCGGCCGTCTCATCGAATGCCGAGCTCAGCGCGCATGTGGCGTTGTTGACCGACGGACGATTTAGCGGCGCTACGCGCGGCTTTACCGCGGGCCACGTTGCGCCGGAGGCATTTGTCGGCGGGCCGATTGCCGCGGTGCGCGAGGGCGACATAATTTATTTCGACATTCCGAACCGCAAGCTGACGCTGGAAGTGCCGGAGGCGGAGATTGCTGCGCGGCTCAAGGGCTTTACGGCGCCCGCACTTCGCTGGCCGCAGGGTGTGTTCCGCAAATATGTGGATCGCGTCAGCAGCGCCTCAGAAGGCGCAACAACCTAGGTGCAGCAACCTGTTTTGAAAGGGCACGCCTCATGCCGTGCCACAAGACAGCCACATTGATCGATTGGGCTTTAGCCCCTGAGGTAAAAAGAAATGGCCAAGTGGGTGCCAAAAGACATGGAATGGTTTCTGGCTGATCTGATTCAGCAATTCACCTTTGTGGACGGTAGCCATTCCATTTATGTCAACACTTTGCTTGTGAAGGCCACTTCTGTTGAACAGGCTTACGAGAAAGCCCTAGGATTCGGGGAAGTCTACAACCATAACTTCACAAATACCGATCAAGAAGAGGTCAAATCATCCTTCAGAGGACTGCGGGATCTCTACCTCATTTATGAAACGCTCGAAGATGGCGCGGAACTCATTTACGAGGAATTCGAAGAAATAACAGAAGAGGAAATCGCGGCGATTGTGACTCCAAAAGAGAAGCTCGCAGCCTTTGAAAAACATGGCCCAGAGCAAAGCGTGACGGTCACTCCAAAGCAAACGGAGGCATTGCAATGACAAAGATAGGCAATTTCGAACTGGACGCGCACCTGACCACGCCTACACCGCTGACGGGCGCAGAGATTGTGTGGGCCACGCTGGTATGCGAGGGCGTGACCGACGTCTTCGGCTATCCGGGCGGCGCGATTCTGCCGGTCTACGATGCGCTGCGCAAGTTTCCCATTCACCACACGCTGGTGCGCCACGAGCAGGGCGCGGCGCACATGGCCGACGGCTATGCGCGCGCCTCGGGCAAGGTGGGCGTGGCGATTGCGACCAGCGGACCGGGAGCGACGAACCTGGTGACGGGCATTGCGACGGCGATGCTGGATTCGATTCCCGTGGTGTGCATCACGGGCAATGTGTCGAGCAAGGTGCTGGGCACGGATGCGTTTCAGGAAGTGGACATCACGGGGATTACGCTGCCGGTGACCAAGCACAATGTGCTGGTGACGCGCGCGGAGGACATTGCGCCGGCAATTCGGCATGCGTTTCAAATTGCGCAGAGCGGGCGGCCAGGGCCGGTGCTGGTTGACATCACCAAGGACGCGCAGCAGGCGACGGCGATCTTCGACTTTGCAGCGGCGAAGCCCAAGCCCTATCGGCCGCACCCCATGCTGCGGGTCGAAGACGCGGCACTGGAGGAGGCGGCAGAGCTGATTCGCCATGCGAAGCGGCCGGTGATTTTTGCGGGACACGGGGTCTCGGAATCCGGCGCGATGGAGCAGGTGCGCACGCTGGCGGAGCGGACACAGACGCCGGTGGCGCTGACGCTGCTGGGCCTCGGGGCCCTCCCTGGCTCGCATCCTTTGAATCTTGGCATGATGGGCATGCACGGCGAGTCGTGGGTGAACGATGCGATTCAGGAAGCGGACCTGCTGATTGCCTGCGGCATGCGCTTCGATGATCGCGTGACGGGCAAGCTGACTGATTATGCGCAGAAGGCGAAGAAGATTCACATCGAGATCGATCCCTCTGAGATCAACAAGAATGTGAAAGCCGACGTTGCCTTGGTGGGCGATTTGCGCGCCGTGCTGGAAGAGCTGCTGCCGCGCGTGAGCGGCCGCGACGGCACCGCGTGGCTCAAGACGATTGATGCAAGCAAGGGCGAGTCGGCAGTGCGCGACATCAAGAATCTGCCCGACTCGGGGCATCTGTACGCGGCGCATGTGGTACACGATTTGTGGCGGCTGACCGGCGGCGAAGCGGTGGTGGTGACGGACGTGGGCCAGCACCAGATGTGGGAGGCGCAGTACTTCCATCACGAGAAGCCGCGCACGCTGATTACCTCCGGTGGGCTGGGGACGATGGGATTTGCGCTGCCCGCTGCGATTGGCGCGAAGTTTGCCTGCCCCGAAAAGGAAGTGTGGGTGGTCGCGGGCGACGGCGGCTTCCAGATGACGGCGGCCGAGCTCTCGACGATTGTGCAGGAAGGCATCAAGATCAATATCGCGATCATCAACAACGGCTACCTGGGCATGGTGCGGCAGTGGCAGGAGTTTTTCTACGACCGCAACTATGAGTCGACTCCGCTGGTAAGCCCGGACTTTGTGAAGCTGGCCGACGCGCACGGCATTGCAGGCCGCGCGGTGCGCACGCGCGCGGAAGTGGAGAGCGCGGTCGAGGAAGCGCGCGCGGCGAAAGGCGCATTCCTGCTGAATTTCATGGTGGAGAAGGAAGACTCGGTGTATCCGATGATTCCCGCCGGCTCCGCACTGCACGAGATGATTCGCCGGCCCGGGAAGAATCCACTGGTTGAACGGCCCGATGATGTTTAGCGCAAATCAGGAGTAAGACCGGTCATGATGCACACATTCGTCGCATACGTGGAAGACCTGCCGGGCGTGCTGACGCGCGTGGCTTCGCTGTTTCGGCGGCTGAACATCAACATCCACTCGGTCACGGTGGGCCGCAGCGAGCGGCCGGGACTGTCGCGGCTGACGCTGGTGTGCGAGGCCTCGGCCGAGGCCGGCCATCGCATTCGCGCCAGCCTGTATAAACTGGAAAATGTGGTCGAAGTGGACGACATTGCGCAATCGCCGTCGGTAACGCGCGAACTGGCGCTGATCAAGGTGGGCGCAACCAAGGAGACGCGCTCTGCCATCTTCGAACTGGTGGAGGTGTTTCGCGCACGCATCGTGGACCTGACCGCCGACTCGCTGATGGTGGAGATGACAGGCGTTGAGAGCAAGATTGAGGGGCTGATCGAGGTACTCAAACAGAGCGACAGCCCGATCCTGGAGATCTGCCGCAGCGGGAAGATGACCATGCGCCGCGGGCGGCACACCAGCGGCGTGCTGCGCGCGATGGGCGCGGGCGAAGATGACAAGCTCGATTCCGAGGAAGAGATCGCGCAAGGACCGCACACAGACGCAGCGGTAGAGACCGAGTAGCGCAACCGCTTTTTGATTTGCATTCAAACCCCATACGCAAAGGAAAAGAACGAGAACATCATGGCCAAGACTTATTACGATCACGCCGCCGACATCACGCTTATTCAGTCCAGGAAGGTCGCCATCATTGGCTACGGCTCGCAGGGGCATGCGCACGCGCTTAACCTCAAGGACTCCGGTGTGCAAGTGAAGGTTGGCCTCGCGGCCAACTCCAAGTCCATTGCTAAAGCGCAGAAGGCCGGGCTCGAAGTCGATACCGTTGCCAACGCCACGAAGTGGGCGGACGTCGTGATGATTCTGACGCCGGACCAGTCGCAGGCGAAACTCTACGCCGAAGAGATTGCGCCCAACATCAAGCCCGGTTCGATGCTGATGTTCGCGCACGGCTTCAACATTCACTTCAAGACAATTGCGCCGGCCAAGGACATTGACGTGACGCTGGCCGCGCCCAAGGCTCCGGGGCATCGCGTGCGCGAGGTGTTTACCGAGGGCGGCGGCGTTCCGGGGCTCATCGCCGTGGAGCAGGATGCGACCGGCAACGCGCATGCGCTGACACTGAGCTACCTGAAAGGCATTGGCTGCACGCGCGCCGGAGTGCTGGAGACGACGTTCAAGGAAGAGACCGAGACCGATCTGTTTGGCGAGCAGGCGGTGCTGTGCGGCGGCGTGAGCGCGCTGATCAAGGCGGGCTATGAGACGCTGACCGAAGCGGGCTATCAGCCGGAGAGCGCGTACTTCGAAGTGCTGCATGAGCTGAAACTGATTGTGGACCTGATCTATCGCGGCGGGCTGGCGTACATGCGCTACTCGATCTCGGACACCGCGGAGTGGGGCGACTACGTGAGCGGCCCGCGCGTGATCAACGCAGAGAGCAGGAAGGCGATGAAGGCGATCCTGACGGACATTCAGGATGGAACATTTGCCAAGCGATTCCTCGCTGACCAGAACTCGGGGCGCAAGGAGTTCATGGCGTTCCGCGAGGCTGAGGCCAGGCATCCGGTCGAAGTTGTGGGCAAAACGCTGCGCGCCTCAATGCCGTTCCTCGATCCGGTGACGGTGGAGGAAGTGGCGAAGACGCGGTGAGGCAGCTTCTAGCTGCTAGCTTTTAGCTGCTAGCTTTTAGCTGCTAGCTAAAGCGCCGGACAGCGATGCTGTCGGGCGCATTTGTGTGTGCCCGCGGGTTGGCCATCACGCGCGCGGGCCAATTGCTCGCTGTCTCAATCGAGTGAGTCACTGTGCGTGCTTTATACTTTTGCTGGAGGGGTCGTCACGTCCTTCGACGCCGACTGAGCCGGCAATGACAGGCAAGCGATTGCTGAAGCGGGTGTTTCGGGCGGCTGGCTTCGATGTGCATCGATTGGCGCAAGCGAAGCCGCTGGAGATTCCCGACGCCGCACTCTATCAACCCCTCTTTTCTCCGTGGCGGTCAGCTGCGTTCGCGGCCGAATATGCGCGTATATCTGCCTACACCCTTGTTTCCGTGGATCGGAGTTATGTCCTGGCCTCGCTGGCAACTCAGGCGCTGCAGCTCGACGGAGAAATCTGGGAATGCGGCGTGTACAAAGGCGGCACCGCGATGCTGCTGGCCGGGCGGCTTTCCACCTCGGCCCGAACGCTCCGGCTGTTTGACACGTTTGCCGGCATGCCTGAAACCGACACGACTAAAGATCTGCACAAGGCGGGCGACTTTTCCAACACCTCTCTTGAGACCGTCCGCTCACGCGTACGAAGCGATTTCGTTCACTTTCATAAGGGCCTGATTCCAGAAACATTTTTGGGGCTCGAATCGTCGCGGATTGCGTGCGCGCATGTGGACGTGGATATTTACAGCTCGATCGTGGCCTGCTGCGAGTTTATTTTTCCCAGGCTTTGCGTGGGCGGGTTCATGATCTTCGACGACTATGGATTTCCAACGTGCCCAGGCGCTCGCGCGGCCGTTGACGATTTCTTCCGCGAACGGCGCGCCTGCCCGTTGGTTCTGCCAACAGGACAAGCTCTCGTGTTCAAATCCGTCGCATAGTCGAAGTCCTCAGACGAGGGTTTCCGCTCCTGTTCGGACCTGGGAGCATGTACTCTCGTGCTTCCCTGCCATGGCTCCGTTCTATTTTCTGTTCAGCAGGATGCGATCAATGTACCGCTATCCGGCGCGCCTCAGGCTGCGCTCTCTCTCGATCCGCTCGGCCAGAAAAATCTTGAGCAGAGATTGATAGGGAACGTCGCGCTTATTCGCGAGAATTTTCAAGTCTTCGATCATCGCGACGGGCAGGCGAACGGAGATTGTGCGCAGTGTTGGCTTGAGGCCGGGCAGTTTCGCGCGCTTCGCCGCGGACCAATCGACAAATGCCGTCGAGTCCGCCCCGTCGCCTTTCGCCGACCAGAATTCGAACTCCTCGGCTTCGCTCTTGAACTTAGGAATCGGTTTCTTCATGACATTTGTATTCCTCGGTTTCTCTTCGGCTCATGTCGCGGACGGAAACGACGCGAATCCGTTTTCTGCGCACCGTGAAAGCAGCGAACAACCGCCTTCCCTTGCCTGTTTGCCCCAAAGCGAAATAGCGCTTCTCGCCGGCGGAGTGGGCTTGATCCGAGCGCAGTACGAATGGGTCGTGGAAGAAGATGTCCTCTGCTTCTTCCGGAGTAACCCGATGGCGATCCCAGTTCTTGGCGATGTGGTTTTCATCCCAATCGAACCCTATCCACGCCGCAAGCGGGTCTTTCTCGCCCATGCTCTGTATATATCACATATATACAGAGCATGGGACGGAATTCTGCCTCGCTGCTGTCCTCCTGCCTTGGCGCGCAAGCCGTCTCGAACGAAACTCCCTCATTGTGGATATGAGCGCCTCGGAATCGGCTATCCTGAAGCTGCAACCCGGAGGTTCCGGATGCTTTCCCCGACCCTGACACCGCCCGCCTGTCCCACGCCCGCCGAGCAGATTGCCGATGCGATCGATCGCATCGGCGCATTGCACGGGCTGACGCTGAAAGAGCGGCTGTGGCTGGCGCGCCACGGCGAAGAAGTGGTGGCCGAGCCAGGCGGCATTCTGTTTGAAGAAGGATCGCCCGCGGATCGGATGATCCTGATTCTGAAGGGCGAGATTCATGTACGCCGAAAGAGCGGCGGACCCATGGAGCTGTTTATCGGCCGCTCCGGCCAGATGACCGGCTACCTGCCCTTCTCGCGCATGACGGTCTCCGGCGGCCAGGGCTATGCCGCAACAGCGGTGTGGGCGCTCACCATTTCCAAATCGCTGTTCCCGGAGATGCTGGAGGCGATTCCCTCGATGAGCCAGCGGGTGGTTTCGACGCTGCTGGACCGGGTGCGCGAGGTGACGCGGATCGAGCAGCAGGCGGAGAAGCTGACGGCTCTGGGCAAGCTGGCCGGCAACCTTGCGCACGAATTCAACAACCCGGCCTCGGCGGCGCAGCGCGCGGCATCGAACCTGGTGACGGACCTGCGGTCAAACCGGCAGAACCGTTTCAGGCTGGTGAATCTTTGCCTCGACGAGGCGAAGATTCGCGCGGTGGAGAACTGGGAGCAGCGGGTGCTGAGCCGCCGAATCGAGACGCAGGACGCCGGCGAGCTGATTGCGCGCGAGGATGCTCTGCGCGTGTGGCTGAGCGATTTGCCCTGCGAGGAAGCGTGGGAGGTGGCCGCGCAACTGAGCGAGCAGGGCGTGACGCTGGACGACTTGCACGCCCTGCGGCGCACGCTGGATGCGCGGGAAGCCTGCGTGACTCTCCAGTTTTTTGCGCGCTACCTGCGCTCGACACGCTCGGTGGATACGCTGTTGAACTCGACGGCGCGGATCTTCGACCTGATCAGCGCAGTGAAGGCCTACTCCTATCTGGACCGCGCGCCGATTATCGAAGTGGATGTGCCCGCAGGGCTGGATGCGACGGTGCAGATGCTGCAGTCGCGCATGTCGAATGTGACGGTGGAGCGCGATTTTCAGCCGGAGCTGCCGACGATCAGCGCATATGGCAGCGAGTTGAACCAGGTGTGGACGGCGCTGATTGAGAACGCGCTGGACGCGCTAGGCAGCCCAAGCACGGGCAACCAGAGCACGCTGAAGCTGACCTGCCGCATGGAGCCGGACATGATGCTGGTGGAGATATGGGATACAGGTCCGGGCATTCCGGCGGAGATTCAGGACCGCATTTTTGAGCCGTTCTTTACCACCAAGGCGCCGGGGGCTGGACTGGGACTGGGGCTGGACAATGCCATGCGGATCGTACGGAAACACCGCGGCCATATCAGCGTGCGATCGGAGCCAGGCTCGACCTGCTTCAGGGTGCGTCTGCCGATGGATCAATTGCAGGCCTACTGACCTCTACTAATTGGGGTCATCCCGCATCCAAGTAGGCACAGGGGGCAGGAGGTTTCACATGACAGGTCTCACGGGGAGGCCACAGCAGTTTTCCGCGCTCACGCCGTTGCTTACGGTTCAGGCCGGGGGTTCAGCGATTGATTTCTACAAGAACGCTTTTGGCGCAGTGGAGCAGTACCGCATGGTGAGTGACAGCGGAGCGGTAACAGCGCTGCTGCGGGTGGGGGATTCGGATTTCTGGGTGGTAGACGAAGCGCCCGAGCATTTGAACCTGAGCCCGGCATCGCTGGGAGGCACTACGGTGCGCATGGTGCTTGTGGTCTCCAACCCCGACGCCGTGTTTGAGCGCGCCATTGAAGCCGGCGCCAAGGCACTTTGGCCGATGGTGGATCAACCTTATGGGTGGCGCATCGGACGCCTGGCCGATCCGTTCGGTCATCATTGGGAGATAGGCAAGCCACAGCCGAACGCCGCATGACTCTGCACGCGCCATCGCCGAAGGCTCTGGAAATGTTCGAGACCGATCGGCTGCTGCTGCGCAAACCCACGGCCGGCGACGCCGAAGCCATCTTCCGGCGTTACTCCGCCGACCCGGAGGTGACGCGCTACATGAGCTGGGCAACGCACCGGCGCCTGGATGACACGCGGGCCTTTCTGGCGTGGAGCGAGGGCGACTGGGCGCGCTGGCCGGCGGGCTCGTATCTGGTGTTTGCGCGCGACCAGGACTGTCTGTTGATTGGCGGAACGGGAGTCTCGTTTCGGACGCCAGACGAGGCCGTGACCGGCTACGTGCTGGCCCGCGATGCGTGGGGCAAAGGCTACGCGACGGAATGCCTGCGCGCGATGATCCTGCTGGCGCGGCAGACCGGGGTACGGCGGCTGGAAGCGGTGTGCCATGCGGAGAATCGTGCCTCAGCCCATGTGATGGAGAAGTGCGGCATGCACTACGAGGGCTTGCTGGCGGCGCATACGGAGTTTCCCAACCTGCAGCCGGGTGTGCGGCTCGACGTGCTGCGCTATGGGCTGGAGCTAGAAGGAGACGTTGATCGGGCCAGTGACGCGAAGGACTGACTGGTCGCCGGTTTGCTGCTTCCATGCGGCGCGGATGGCGTCAATCTTGGCACGATTTTCCGTCGTGTCCGGGTAGTCGATGATGAGCATCTTGGAGCGGAGCCGCTCGGGCGCGGTCTGGTTCTTTCCCTGCCACTGTCCGTAGACATCGACGACGCTGAGGCCGTCCGGGAAACGCGGGGTGACTTGCTTATCGAGAAAATCGCGCCAGGCGGTTTCGCTCACTCCCTGATTGGGGTGGTCGGCCGGGCCGAGGCCGAAGTAGAGCTTGGTATCGACCCAGCCCTGGGTTTGGCCGGGGTGTAAGGGATCGCCGGCGAGGATGGGGGCGGAAGCCAGCGGGGCGCGCGTTGCCGCCGGATGTGCGCAGCCGGCGAGGACCAGCACGAGCACTACGGTGAAGAATGCTGGCCGCATCCGCATGGGTTCCGTATCTCCTCGAAGGGGTCTACGGTTCGATGTCGACGCCGCGCCAGAAGGCAACGTGGCCCTTGATCTTGCGGGCGGCGGGCTTGGGATCGGGATAGTACCAGGCCGCGTCGGGGTTTTCCTGGCCATCGATCGCCAGGCTCAAGTAGCGTGCCTGGCCCTTCCACGGGCAGGTGGAGGTGGTGCTGCTGGGCCGGAAGAACTCCCGCTTGAGGCTGCCCTCGGGGAAGTATGTGTTCCCTTCGACAGTCTCGGTCTGATCGCTCTCGGCGATCACTTTTCCATTCCAAAGTGCTTTTGCCATTGAGTTTACCGTGTTAAATCTCGCTAACCTGCCGCTCCAGATACGGCGCTGTGACCGTCCCATGGTGGTCGGATACGACAGTAGCAGAGTTTGCGCTGCAAGGCGAGTGTCTGGCGCGGGCTGCGGCCAGAAAGGCTACTGCTGTTTCGCAGTGATCGATTCGATCTCGATGCTGTGCATACCAAAATCGTAATGATCTGCCTCAGGTGGGCCACCGGACGGATAACTTTCCGACTGGACCTCAGGCGCCGCGATGGCTCGGCAGACGAGTTGAAAAACCAAACCAGGAACCCAGCAGTGCGGCTCCTGGTTTTGGTCTGGTGGGATCAACTGCCGCGACGCGGCCTGTTACTTGGCGGCCATGCGCTGACGCATTGCCTCGATACCCTTCACCGCTCCCTCATAGCGCGCGTTCGCGGCAGGATGGCGATGGATGAGCTCGGTTATCTTTCCCAGGAAGCCCGGATTCTTTTCGTGGATGGCATCCAGGATGTGCGCGAACTTGGCGAGCAGGAAGAAGCACTCACCGTTGCTGTCGATGAACAACTCGGTGGATACCGCGCCGTGCAGGACCATGGCCGCGGCCATCTCCCAGTAGCTGGTGACCTGGCGGAAAAAGGCGTTGTGCGGGTCGACAGGGTTGGTGGCGACGGCGAAAAATTCGTCCGCGGTGTTGGGCCAGAACTCGCCGAATACCCAGCTGCGGGCCTGGCGCATTACGGCTTCAGTGCGGAGTTCGTAGAGCTTGAGAATGATTTCAGCATCGGCGGGTGAAGCGAGATTGCTTTCCATGTAAGTGTCTCCGCTGACGATCATAATTGATTCAGCGGAGACCTTTTTCCAGACCGTCTCATTTTCACGCGCTGTTTACGCCGGCAGCAGTTCCCTTTTTGCGGCGGGCAGCGAGTGGCCTTGGGGCATCGGCGCGGCGAAGCGAGGAAAGTTTCTCCTCCCATTCTTCCTTCGAGTAGAAGCGGCCAGAACCATCCAGCTCGCCTGAGGCGAGGCGGCGCGATACCTCAGCCATCGCGTTGCGAATGGCCTCATGCACTTCACTCGAAGTCAATGATCGCATTGTGCCAGCCTCGACAAATTCCTAGCCTGAAGAAATGCAGTCAAGAGCACGCGCGCTGCCGTGGTCTTGCCTGCGCCGTTTGGTCCGCCGAGTATGACGATCTCTTTCACGCAGGTTGTTTACGCCGGCAGCAGTTCCCTCTTCGCGGCGGGCTTTTCCGGCACGGGGCCGTGGGTTTCAGCCGTGGGCGGCGGCGGCGCATCCCCGATGCGCTTGGAGTAACTGCAAACGACGGCAGCCGGCGCTGCCTCAGCGTCTGCCTTTTTGCCGCGCTTCCTGGGCGCTTCGTCGTCTGCGCCTTTCTTCTTGTTGGGGCACTCGAGGAAGATGCCGGACTTGAGCGTCTTCTCGACGAGGTATGGGCTACCGCACTCGGGACACCTGGTGGGCACGGGCTTGTAGTTCGACGTGAAGTCGCACTTGGGGTAGTTGGTGCAGCCCCAGAAGATGTTGCCGCGGCGCGCCTTGCGCTCGGCGATGTCGCCATCGCCGCACTGCGGGCACTTCATGCCTTCAATGAGGTTCTGCTTGACGTATTTGCACTTGGGGTAGCCGGAGCAGGAGACGAATTCGCCGTAGGCTCCCTGGCGCAGCACCAGCGGCCTGCTGCAAAGCGGGCAGGCCTGGCCGGTGGGCTTGGGCGCGTTTTGCTTTTGCTGCTGCTTTTGGCTGAGCTTGCGAATCGTCTTGCAGGGCGGATCGGCAGAGTAGTCGGGGCAGCTCATGAAGGGACCCCACTGCCCGTTCTTGAGCACCATTTCCTTGCCGCAGTTGTCGCAAAACTCTTTCTCGGGCACGTCATCCGCGCCGGGGGCGTTGAGATCGGGCTTGGCGGCAAAGTTTTCTTTGGTGAAGTCGCAGCCAACCTGCTCGACAAATATCTTTTTGCCTTTGGCGGCGGAGTCGTCGACAGCCTCATTGATTGCGGCGACGAGGGCTCTGGCATCCGCAACGTCTTTGGAGAAGACGCTGTCGTCTTCGACCGTAGCGCGGACGGTCATGGGGAATTTGAGAGCGGCCGTGATCTTCTTGGTGACGGGCTTTGGATCCTTTTTCCACGGACCGAGGGCGACGGTGACCGGCTTGGAGCGCGTGAAGTTGGAGCACGAATAGAAGCTGCCGAATTTGCCCCACTTCAACACAAGGGGACTGCCGCACTTGTCGCAAACCTCGTTGGTGGGGATCTCCATGCGCTTGATGTCTTCCATTTTGTCGCCGGCGACGGCGAGCTCTTCTTCGAAGTGCTCATAGAAGCCGTTAAGGAGGTCGGTCCAGCGCTCTTCTCCGTCTTCGACCGCGTCGAGCTCGGTTTCGAGCTTCGCGGTGTATTGCATGTCGAAGATGTAAGGGAAATTCTGCACGAGAAGCTTGGTGACGACGGTGCCGATTTCGGTGGGAACAAAGCGCCCCTGGATCTTCTTCACATACTCGCGGTCCTGAATGGTGTTGATGATGGACGCGTAGGTGGAGGGACGGCCGACGCCTTTCTCTTCGAGCACCTTGACCAGCGACGCTTCGTTGTAACGCGGAGGGGGCGAGGTGAAGTGCTGCTCATCTTCCAGCCTTTCAAGCTCCAGGGTCTTGACGTTGTCGAGAATGGGAAGCTTGTTGGAAGACTCGTCGTCGTTTTCTTTTTTCTCTTCGGCGACTTCGTAGACCTTGAGGTATCCGTCGAAGCGAACAATGGAGCCGCTGGACCGGAAGTCGTAGGTCTTGCGCGTGGACGCAGAAACGGCGGCGATCTTTGCGGTGGTGACATCGAAGACAGCGGGCGGCATCTGGGAGGCGACAAACCGCTGCCAGATGAGCCGATAGAGCTTGAACTGCTCATCGCTGAGATAGCGGGCGATGGACTCGGGCGTGCGCGCCGCATCCGTGGGACGGATGGCCTCGTGAGCATCCTGCGCATCCTTCTTGCCCTTGTACTCATTGGGAGTGGCAGGCAGATAGTTTGCGCCGAGTTCCTTTTTGATCCACTCGCGCGCTCCGGTGATGGCCTCGGGAGCGACGCGGGGAGAATCGGTACGCATATAGGTGATGAGGCCGGTGGTGCCTTCGGCGCCGATCTCAACACCTTCGTAGAGGCGCTGTGCGATGCCCATGGTGCGGCGCACGTTGTAGCCGAGCTTGGTAGCGGCGTCGCGCTGGAGCTGGCTGGTGATGAAGGGAGCAAGCGGCTTTCTGCGCTGTTCGCGGCTCTCGACAGAGACGAGCGACCAGGCAGACTTCGCGAGAGCGGCGACAACCTCTTTCATTGACCTTTCGTCGGGCAAGGCATTGGCCAGGTACTGATCCTTGCCATCCTTATCCGTGCCGTTATTGACGCGGGCGGGTTCACCG
>DASQSP010000156.1:0-4807 GCA_035642355.1 Occallatibacter sp. | reverse complement strand
AGACCGCGCCATGCTGCGCGATCAGCTCCGGCGGCACATTCGCGAAGGAAGTCTTCAACGGGTCGGAGTAAACCACGGCTCCGCCCAGAAACGACCGCGAGCTGCCCGGCACGCGCGTGATGCGCTCGGCCACCAGCCCGCCCGTGCAGCTCTCCGCCGTCGCCAGCGTCGCCTGCCGCAGGCCAAGATAGTAGAGAACAATCTGCTCGAGCGATTCGCCTTCGGATGAATAGAGCCAGTCGTCCAGCGCCTCTTCGAGTTTTCCCGCCAGCTCGGTTACGCGCGCATCGGCCGCCGCCTGCGTGGCCTTGCCGCAGATCAGTGTGAGCTGAATGTCGCCTGCGTGCGCCAGAATCGTGGTCTCCACATCCTTGTACGCGGTGTAGATGGGCGCCAGCAGCTTGTCGGCCTGCGACTCGGGAATCATCGCCGCCTTCAGCGTGCGCACGGCCATGTGCCGCGCCGGCAACACTTGCTTCAGCCGCGGCACGCACTCCGTGTCAAACAGCGCGTGGCACTCGTGCGGCGGCCCCGGCACCAGCATCAACAGCTTGCGATAGGTTGCAAACGTCGCGTCCAGCCACTGGCCCGGCGCGCTGCCGTTGGAGTTGGGCAGCACCGTTGCGCCCTCAATCACGTCTGCTTGTTTCAGATTGTTGTCAGGCATGGTCATGCGCCATGTTGCCGCGCGCGCATGCAGCGCCGCCACCTGCGCGGGCTCGCGGCGCAGCGTCAGGCTCAGCGCCTCGGCCACGGCTTCGCGGGTCAGGTCATCCTCGGTCGGTCCCAGCCCGCCCACCATCACCAGAATGTCCGCGCGCCCCAGCGCCGTGCGGATCGCGCTCACCAGGTCTTTGCGCCGGTCGCCCACAATGGACTTGAACGCAACGGTGACGCCGAGTTCATTCAGCTTTGCCGTGATGTAGAGGGAGTTCGTGTCCTGCCGGTGCGGGGTGAGCATCTCGGAGCCGACAGCGATAATTTCGGATTTCATAAATACAGCTTCTAGCTCCTAGCTGCTAGCTTCTAGCAACGAATGTGGCTGAGGGAGGCATCTGCGGCCACTGCCTGCAGATTGGGTTGCATGAACCGCCGCTGAACCAGCTAGAAGCTAGAAGCTGAATCAGCCGTGCATCCCTTCAACGCCCAAGTCCACATCATAAACGGCTTCGTTGGTCGTCAAAATCGCCGTGCCCAGCGGCGAAAAGGCCACGCCCACCAGATTGTTGCCGCTCAGCACCAATGATGCCTCGCCATCCGGCGTCACACGCACCAGGCCGCGCCGTCCGCGCAGGCAGGCCGTCACATACACATCGCCGCCCTTGGCCAGCGCCAGTCCCTGCGGGCGTCCCAATCCGCGATACCACGGGCGCGCCGCGCCATGTTTGTCGATGGCCCAGATGGCATCGTTCGAGCTTAGCGTCGGCCCCGTCACATAGAGCGTGCCCTCGCAGTCCACCGCAAGGTGATATGCCGCAACACTCGCCTCCAGCGTGGCGTGGACAAAGATGCGGCGCTCGGCGTCAATTTTGAAGATGGTTCCGCTGCGGTCTCCGACAAAAAGATTGCCCTCGCCGTCAAACACCGCGCCCGTGGCCACGCCCATGCCCTCGGCATACTGCGTGCTCTCGCCCGCGCCATCCACGCGATACACCGTGCCCTCGGCGCGCGACGTCACAAAAAGGTCGCCCTCCGGACTGAAGGCCAGGCCGGTCGCGTTCAAAATGCCGGTGACAAACGGCGTTGCACGACCGTCCGGGCTCACGCGCACCACGGAGACCGGCGTCTGCTTGCCGCGCGGGCCGGAGATGGTGGCGTAAATCATCCCGGAGCGGCTCACCGCGGGGCTCGTCACCGGATGCAGCCCGCTGGTCAGCTCGCGCGCCACGCTCAGCGGCGCGCCGTTGCTCACGCCTCCCGGAGAACGCACTTCAATCAGCCCGCTGGTTGCATCTGCCGGCACGCGAAAAGCAATGCGCTCCGGCCGGCTCATGGTCACATGCGCCGCGTGCGTGCCCACCACCACCACTGGCGGACCCGCGGCATGCAGAGCCCCAGCATGAGGACCCTCAGCATGCGGACCCAGTCCCGCGCCCATCAACTCCACTTCACCAAGCGGCAGCGCCGCCGCCGGTACAACTTCGTCGATGCGGGGATCGGTGAAGACGTCATCTGTCGCGGATTGGGAGCGGGGCCGGGGCATCTCTTGTCTTATGGATGCAGCCGCGGAACAAAGCGCTGCAGCAGCAAACCTACACCCAAAGCATACAACCCTGCGGCCACATCGTCGAAGACGATGCCCCAGCCCGCGGGCAGCGCTTCAAGCTGCCGCGCCGGGAAGGGTTTGGTGATGTCGAAGAGCCGGAACAGAATCAGCGCAACCAGCCCATGCTTCCAATCAACCGGGCACCACAGCAGCGCGATCCACTGCCCCGCAACTTCGTCGATCACCACAAATCCCGGGTCGTGCCGTCCGCTCTCGCGCGCCGCAATCGTCGCCGCGGGCACGCCCAGCGCGATCGAAAGCACAATGCCAATAAGCAGCGCCGTCAGCAGCGTCGCAGCGCTGGGGTGCGCCAGCCAAGCAAATGCCGCCCACAGCAGCAACGCGCCCACCGAGCCCCAGGTGCCCGGCCCCGGCTTGCCCAGCCCGGCGCCGAAGAACGTCGCCACCGCCCACGCCCACAGGGTCTTCCGCGTAGGCGCAGGCGCAGCGGATGCGCTCTCACTCGCAGCGGCTTCACTCATGGTCGGAGTCTTTCGTGTGCCCGCCGCCGAACGCGCCGAGGTCTTCCAGCACCTCCGGGTCCAGCACCGGCGAGCTGATCCGGTACACGCCGCTGGCCCACTTGCCCAGGTCGATCTTGCGGCAGCGATCGCTGCAGAAAGGGAAGTCCTCGTCCTTGGGCTGCACTAGAGTGCCGCACGTCGGGCAGCGCAAAACCTTCACGGATTTTTTCTTCGCCGCCATCGTCCCATTCCCGCAATCCGTCTAAAGCGGCCCGCCGACCACGCGCGCCACCACATCGTACTCATGCGCCTCGGTGATCTCCGCGCGATAAAAGCGCCCCGCCTCGAGCGCATCCAGCGCGCCAAAGTCGTTGAGGTACACCTTGCCGTCAATCTCCGGCGCGTGGTACTGCGTACGCCCCTCCCACAGCAGCGGCGTCTCCTCGCTCTCGCCCTCTGCCAGCACCACCACCTCGCGGCCCACCCACTGCTCCTTGGCCCGCTTGCTGATCGCCTGCTGCAGCTTCATCAGCCGCTTCCTGCGCGCCTCAATCGTGCGCTTGGGCACCTTCGTGTCCAGCGCAAACGCGCCCGAGCCTTCTTCATCGGAGTAGTTGAAGACGCCCAGCCAGTCGAACTTCGCCGCGCCAATAAACTCCTCCAAAATTTCAAAATCACGCAGTGACTCGCCCGGGAAGCCGACAATGAACGAAGTCCGCAGCGCGATGCCCGGCACCGCCGCGCGCACTTTATCAAGTGTCTTCAGGAAAATATCCGCGCCAGCGCCGCGCTTCATGCGCTTCAGCACATCGGGCGCAGCGTGCTGCAGCGGCACATCCAGATATTTGCAAATGTTGTCGTGCTTCGCGATGGTTTCAAGCAGCTTGCCCGTGATGCGATTTGGATACGCGTAGAGAAAGCGCAGCCAGCGCACGCCTTCAATCCGCGCCAGCGCATCGAGCAGCGTGGCCAGCCCGTCTTTGAGACCCAGATCTTCGCCGTAGCAGGTCGTGTCCTGCCCAATCAGCGTGATCTCTTCAACGCCGCGCGCCACCAGTTGCTGCGCCTCGGCCACAACACTCTCGAACCGCCGCGAGCGAAACTTGCCGCGCAGGTTTGGAATCACGCAGAAGCTGCACGGATGATCGCAGCCCTCGGCAATCTTGATGTAGGCCGACGTGCGCCCCGTCGAAAGCAGCCGCGGCGTCGCCTCGTCGTAGAGATAGGTAGGCAGCATATGCGCCGCGCCGTCCCACTCCTCGCGGGCAAAGCGTCCCTGCTTCTCGCGCAGGTCGCCTTCCGGCCTGAAGTTGATCGCGGCGCCTTCCGCTTCGTGCTTGTGGGTGCCCGCTCCCGCTTCGCGGCCGCCGCGCACCACGGCATCGGCGGTCAAAATCGTGAACGGCGACACGGCAGCCGGCGCGGGCATCGCGATTCCCGCTGCTTCGAGAATCGACTCCAGCTCGCCCGTGCCTACCACCGCATCCACTTCCGGGATGTTCTTGATGATCTCGTCGCGGTAGCGCTCCACCAGGCAGCCGGCCACAATCAGCCTGGTCGCGCGGCCCTCGGTCTTGTGCCGCGCCATTTCGAGAATCGTATCGACCGACTCCTGCTTGGCCGTGTCGATAAAGCTGCACGTGTTCACAACCAGAATCTCGGCCTCTTCCGGGCGCGCCGTCAGCCGCGCACCGGCGCGGTCCAGCAGGCCCATCATCACCTCGGAGTCGACAAGGTTCTTCGGGCAGCCTAACGAAACAAAGCCCACGACAGGCGCCGTGGGTAGGGATGATTTGCTCACAACTCTATTGTACCGGGAATGTAGTTTTCGGGTCGTGCTACGCTTCCGGAAACCGTGCCGAAAGATCATCAATCACGTGCCGGTATTGTTCGAAGTCGAAGTGGAATGGTCCGAAACTGGTGTAGTCACGCTCGCGTCGGTGCGGTTGCGCAAAAGCGTCCCAGGTTACGATCTTTCCCGTCTTGGATATGGCCGTAATCAAGGGCCAGCACCCAACCTCTCCGCAGGTACAACCCAGCAGATAGCGATCCGCTAAATGCCAATCACCCTGCGAGT
>DASQSP010000155.1:0-11181 GCA_035642355.1 Occallatibacter sp. | reverse complement strand
GATCTGGCGCTGATGCCCGGCGCGCAGGAAGTGCTGAAGCAACTGACGGCAAGGTTCGAGGTCTACATCGCCACGCAGGCCATGGCGGTGCCGAACTCGCTGGGGTCAAAGTATCGCTGGCTGCAGCGCCACTTCCCTTTTATTCCGCCGACCAACTACGTCTTCTGCGGCAACAAGTGCATTCTGCGCGCCGATTACCTGATCGACGACCTGCCGCGCAACCTGCAGAGCTTCGACGGACAGGGGCTGCTCTACACCGCGCCGCATAATGCGGCGGCGGCGGGCTACACGCGGGTGAATAGCTGGCAGGACGTGGCCGACTACTTCGCGAAGGTCAAAGACTGATCACGCGCAGAGACTGATCACGAGACAGAGCGGAACGCACGCAGCCATCCGCAAGCAGCATTACTTTGCCATTTTTTGTTCGACCGCTATCACTCGCAATTCCGCTGTGCCGACATTCTCGAGCGTGTGCGGCCCGAGCGGTGCGGACCACGCGGCGCTCCCTGGCGCAAGCATCCCAGCCATGCGGCTGTCGAGCTGGGTTTCGCCGGCGGCGTCGCGACGCACAAAGTCACTCCAACTGAGGACGTACTGTGCGGCGGGCCAGCGGTGGGTGTGCAGCGGAACGGTCTGTCCCGGCGGAACTCTGGCTTCGATCACGCGGACACAGTCATTCTCAAACAGAAGCGCGTGATGCTCGGGTGCGGCGATGAGCGCGTCGAGTGCGTCCGGCCATTCGTGATCGGTGGGCATGGCTGCGTTCCAGTGCGCGGCTAGCGAGCGGCGCCGATGATCGGGCGTGCCGGGCTGCCGGGAAGGGCGCGCGGAACGGTTGACTTGAGAAGGGTTGCGCCTTGGACGGCCGGCGGCTCGTGCATGGTGACGATGAGCGCGTCTGCTGCTTTGTTACCGGCGCAGTTATAGCTATGCGGCGTGCTGGCATCGAAGTAGACGGCGTCGCCGGGTGCGAGCACGACGTGATGCTCGCCGTGCTTCAGTTCCAGCTCTCCCTCGAGCACGTAGAGAAATTCATGGCCGGCGTGGAGATGCGCGCGGGGCTCGAGGTTCTTCTCAGGCGGCACAAACTGCGCGAAGTAGGGGTCCATGTGGCGGTCGGGGACCATGTAGCCGAGGCTCTCAAAAAAATAGCTGGGCTCGCCGGCGCCGGTCTGGGGCAGGCGCACGCGCTCGTTGCGGCGATGGACGCGGAACGTGGGCTGCGGCTCGGTTTCGAAAAAGTATGAGAGGTCCTTCGAGAACACCATGGCGATGCGCGCCAGGTTGCGCAGGGTGGGGACGACGCGGCCGGTTTCAAGCTGCGAGAGAAAGCTGGCGGAGAGGCCGGTGTGCCGGCCCAGATCGACCAGGCCCATGGACTTTTTGAGGCGGAGGCGCTTGATGCGCTCACCGATGTGCTTTTCGGCGATGAAGCGTTCCGTGGTCTCGCTGTCGACCTGAGATTTGTGGGTCTCTTCGCTGCGAACTGTGGCCGCCTCCGCCATCTGTACCCTCCTGATATTGGGGATGCGGATAGGACCGCACTTGTTGCCCTTATCAAAACTAATTCTTATGGTACTAAAGCGTTGCGAGAGTGGGCAAACTGCGCTCCGATTGCGGAGCGGCAGTTTTTCGCGGAGACGGGCGACAATGAAATGGAGCCAGGGAGATGCCACTGTGGGGAATATTGGCGCGGTACTGATGAGTGGAGCCTCCGGGCTGGTGGGCACGGCGGTGCGGCATGCGCTGGCGGCACGGCAGCAGCCGGTGCTGCAACTGGTGCGTGGGGCGGCGCATGGCAGCGGACAGATGACGTGGAATCCAGCGGCGCGGCCGGCGGTGACGGATGCCGGAGCGCTGGAAGGATGCGCGGCGGCGATTCACCTCTCCGGCGCAAACGTGGCGGGGCGGCGCTGGACGGCGGCCTACCAAAAAGAGATAGCAGCGAGCCGCGTGGGATCGACTGGGGCGCTGGCGGAGATGCTGGCCGGACTGCGCACGAAGCCGCGGGTGCTTGTCGTCGCCTCGGCCGTGGGCATTTACGGCGATCGCGGCGACGAGCTGCTGGAAGAATCGTCTGCGGCGGGCGCGGGATTTCTGGCCGACTTGTGCGCGGAATGGGAGACAGCGACGCGCGCCGCTGAAGAGGCGGGGATTCGCGTGGTTCATGCGCGATTCGGCGTGGTGCTGGACAAGAGCGACGGCGCGCTGGCCAAGATGCTGCCAGTCTTTCGCGCAGGGCTGGGCGGGAGGCTGGGCTCGGGACGCCAGTGGATGAGCTGGGTGAGTATGCACGATGCGGTTGCGGCGGTGCTGTTTGCGATAGATACCGATTCCGTGCGCGGCGCAATGAACCTGACAGCTCCGAACCCGGTGACGAACGCAGAGTTTACACGGGTGCTGGCGCGGCGGCTACATCGGCCGGCGGTGTTGCCAGCTCCAGCGTTTGCACTGCGGCTGGCCTTTGGGCAGATGGCCGATGAGGCGCTGTTGGCGAGCCAGCGGGCGGTGCCGTTGAAGTTGCTGGAGACGGGATTCCGGTTTGCGCATCCGACCTTAGAGAGCGCACTGGCTGCGGAGCTGGAGTAGCCCTCAGGGGGCTAAAGCCCCGGCCTCTCTCTTGCGGGCGTTGCGGCACGACTAAAGTCATGCCCTGTTACAACGCAGATCGTGAAAGTGATATGGAACTGGCGGCGACGCTCACCTACGAAAGATAATCGGCACCGGCTCGCAAGAGCATGCGCCGATGTGTGTCCGGCAGAGCCGCTACTTGCGGCCCTGGATGGTGCGCTGACTGTTGCCACTGCTTTTCTTTTGAGCGCGGCGCGCGGCGATGGCGTGCATCTCCTTGCCCATGCTGGACTGATTGATGCCGAGCTGCAACATGAGGTTGATCAGGTTGCTGGTTCCCCAGTAGAGCGCCAGGCCCGACGCGTAGTTGAACAGGATGAAGCCCATGAAGACGGGCATGACAAAGGCCATCATGCGGCGCTGCGCGGGGTCCATGCCGGGCGAGGGCGTGATGTACTGCGTGAGGAACATGGTGATGATGATGAGGATGGGCAGGATGTGGAGGGGATCGGGCGCGGCCAGATCCCTGAGCCAGAACCAGTGGGCCTGACGCAGCTCGACCGCATATTGCAGCACGCGGAAGTACGCGAAGAAGAGCGGAATCTGCGGCAGCATGGGCAAACAGCCGCCGTAGATGTTCACGTTCTCGCGCTTGTAGAGATCCATCATCTCCGTGTTCATGTCGTTGCGCTTGGGGTCGTTGATCTTGAGGTTCGCGTACTTGTGCTTGATCCTGTCGACCTCCGGCTGAATGCGCATCATGCGCATCGACGAGCGCATCATCATGAAGCGCGTGGGCAGCATGATGAGGTTGAAGGCCGCGGTGAACAGGATGATGGACCAGCCCCAACTGGAACCGCCCTGGCCGAGCAGATCGTGGAGCCAGCGCAGCGCGAAGTAGAGCGGCTTGGCGATGATGGTCCACATGCCGTACTGGATGAGCGGCTCGAGCGAGGGCCCGGTGGGCTTTCCGTCCGCGCCGGTGGCGTGGATGGATTTGAGCACGTCGGCCTGCTTGGGCCCGGCAAAGAAGCGCAGATGGGTCATGCCTGTGGTGTCTCCCATGGCGAGGCCGAGCACCTGGCTGGGTTTCTTCTGGCTGTTGGCGTCGCTCAGGTTGCTCGATACATCGACCACATCGTGCTGCGTGACCAGCGTGGCGTGCGCGGGGTCAACCGGGAGAAACGCCGCGGCGAAGTAGAGATCGGCGACTGCCGCGTAGTCGTAGGGCTGCTCGGAGGTAGCGTCGCCGCCGACCTTGGCCGCGGCCGTGGTCTCCTGCTTGTTGCCGATGGAAGTGACGAGCTGCGACTGGGTAAGCAGGCTGCTGCGCGTGGAGGACGAGGGCAGGTACTCTTCCATGTCGCCGAGACCGGCAGGCCAGTCGACCAGCGCGCGCACCGGAGCGCCGTTGCGCTGGACCGAAGTGTCAATGCCGATGACGTAGCTGGAGTCGAAGTGGAAGGTCTTGACCACGTCGAGGCCGTTTGCGGCGTAGTGAAAGCTGAGCTTGGCGGGCGCGAGCAGCGGGCCCGACGCCGAGGCCTGATAGAGCGCCTGATTAAGCTGCGCGCTGAGCGCCGAATCGTAAGTGAAGAAAGAGAGCGGCAGGCCGAAACGCGCCGCTAACTGCGGCTGCACCAGATCGAGCGGCTTGCCGGCCGAGTCGGTGTACTTTTTCAGTATCCAGTGCTTGACCTGCGCGCCGCGATTGGTGAAGACGATGCGATAGAGCTCGTTTTCGACCGTGGTCTCGGTCTCTGCTGCGCCTGTGATGGCGGGCGTGGCCGCCGAGGCAGCGAGCGGGGCCGCAGGCACGACAGGAGACTGTGGACCCGACGGGACGGGTGCGGCCGCCTGCGGGGGAGTGGGCGGCTCGTCTTGCTTGGGCTTGAAATACTGAAAGGCCAGGAGGAGCGCAAGGGCGATGAAGGTGAAGGTCATCAGGCTGCGGAAATCGCCGCCGCTGTTGCCACCGCCGCCGCCGGCGCCTTGCGAGTCCAGATTGGGATTGCGAATTTCGGGCAAAGGAAACTTCCTGTCTTGACTGTGAAAACGGGCGCGCGCAGCGCCGCTGTCTCTATGGTAACGGTTCGTGGGGGTGTACGTGCGCCGGGTGCGCCGAGTTCGTTTTGTCCGCTGCGGCGGATTGCGGCACGGGGTCAAGCCCGCCGCGGCTGAAGGGATGGCAGCGCAGCAAACGCCACGCGGCCAGGCTCAGGCCGCGCAGCGGGCCGTGCGTGGAGATGGCTACGGCGGCGTACTCCGAGCAGGTGGGCAGAAACTTGCAGCCGCCGGGAGACAGCGCATGCAGCGCGGGCGAAAGCCAGCGCTGGTAGCCGCGAATGAGGGCCAGCAGAAAGCGCGTCATAGCTTAGGCGCGGCGGCCTGGCGCATGCGCGCCGCCTCGGTCTCCGCCTGGGTGAGGATACGCACAATCTCGGCGTCGAGTTTCGTGAAATCGGCGTCGAGCACGGCGCGGCGGGGATGAAGGATTAGATCGAAGCCCGGCGGCAGCAACTCCAAATGACGGCGCACCAACTCCCGCATGCGGCGCTTGATGCGATTGCGCTCGTGCGCCTTGCCCAGCACCTTGCCGGCAGTGATGCCAACACGCGGGCCTGCGGTGATGCCAACGCGCGGGCCTGCAGGTTCGGCCTGGGGCGCGAGAAACCAGCTCATGGAGGCTGACTGGCGCTTGCGGCTGGCGGCGTAGGCGCGCTGATAGTCCGCGTGCTTGCGCAGCCGCACACCCGCGAACGACCGCGGCCCCGGATGGGGCGCAGCCTGCTGCTTGGACTTGTCGCGTGAGGTGGTCATGGCAGTGCCGGAGAACGGAAGCGGCGAAACGGCAACACGCGCGCAGCGCTCCGGCCAGTGAGGCGGGAGCGTTGCCTAGTCGCGGAAGCCTGCGCTGACGGCGACGCGCTTGCGGCCGGCCGCGCGGCGGCGGCTGAGAACGGCGGCGCCGCTCTTGGTCTTCATGCGCGAACGGAAGCCGTGCTTCTTTACGCGGCTGCGGCGGTTGGGTTGAAATGTGCGCTTGGGCATGGAAATGCGCTCCTGATTTCGATTGAAAAGTCTATGCCTTGATTGCTAGTACGAAGGCAAGTACCTAGTGTATCGCAGGTTGAGCCAGGAATCCAGCGCGATGCCTGGCACGAGTGGGACAGGACGAGGGCGTCGCACGGTGCACGGCAGGAATCTCTGTCCAAAACACTCCCAGCGCCAGTCCGAACAGGGCCTGAATCGGCATCTAAAAACGAAGTCGCAATCGCACCGCGCGCGAAAATTTTGCGGCTTTCACCATCGATGGTGCAACCACCGTGGGATTCGACGAAGTAATGTGAATGGGGGATTGCAACGAGCATCGGATGTGCTACTATCGGGTCCGTTCAGGAAAGTTTTCAAGCGTCCCACGGAAGACGATTCACACCGTGTCCCGGCAGTGCTCAGGGACCCACAACGGCGATCAGGCAGTTTTTTTAAGAAGCAACTCGACGGTGAGCGCAAGCTCCGCCGGTTGCGATAGCCATTGCCGAAATCGGCGGAATTTTCTTCCCGCAACATGCAGTGACGCAGGCAAGGATTAACTAGATGGTATTCGCGATTTCGCCGGCTTCGGCAGTCAACCCCTGGCTCCAGATTCTCTCCTCGCTTGAGAAGAAGGTCATTCGCCAGTCCTACGAGACCTGGCTCAAGCCAACGCGCTTCAGCCACGCGGCAGGCCGCACGCTCTACGTGCGCGTGCCCTCAAGAGAGTTCCAGCACATCGGGGACAAGTACGGCGACCTGATTCAGGAAGCGATCGACCTGCAATCTCTGGAGTTCGACGACGTGGTCTTCGTGACCACGAGCGACGACCCCTCCGTGCCGCCGCAGCGCAAGGACGGCGGCTTTGGCCCCCTGCCCGCGCATGCGCCCACCGCGCCGCAGCAGGCGTCGCAGAACCATCGCGCGCCGGAACAGGGCCGCTTCGACTGGTCCACCGCGGCGCAGCTCAACTCACGCTATACGTTTGACAATTTCGTGATCGGCAACGGCAACCAGTTTGCTCGCGCCGCTTCGCTGGCGGTGGCCGAGCGGCCCTCGCGCGCCTACAATCCGCTGTTCCTGTATGGCGGCGTGGGCATGGGCAAAACGCACCTGATGCATGCCATCGGCCACGAGGTGAAGCGCCGCCAGCCCACCTCGAGCATCTGCTATGTCTCCGCGGAAAAGTTCACCAACGAGATGATCACCTCGTTGCGCAACGATCGCATGACCAGCTTCCGCGACCGCTTCCGCTCGGTGGATGTACTGCTCATCGACGACATCCAGTTCATCGCGCAGAAGGAGCGCACGCAGGAGGAGTTCTTCCACACCTTCAACGCGCTGCACGAGAGCATGCGCCAGATTGTGATTGCCTCGGATCGTCCGCCCAAAGAGCTCGCGGAGATCGAAGACCGGCTGCGCTCGCGTTTCGAGTGGGGCCTGATCGCCGACATTCAACCGCCCGATCTCGAGACCAAAGTCGCCATCCTGCAGAAGAAGGCGGAGAGCGAGCAGGTCATCATCCCCACGGATGTGGCGCTGTTTATCGCCTCGAACGTGCGCACCAACGTGCGCGAGCTCGAAGGCGCGCTGGTGCGGCTGATTGCGTGGTGCCAGTTGAACCGCATGGAGATGACACTGGTGGCGACGCAGCAATGCCTGAAGCAGTTCATCGACATGCAGGTGCGCAAGATCACCATCGAGGCGATTCAGCGCTCGGTGGCCGAGCAGTTCGGCATGAAGGTGAGCGACCTGAAGCAGAAAAACAACTCGCGCAACGTGGTGGTGCCGCGGCAGATTGCCATGTACCTGGCCAAGCAGATGACCGAGGCGAGCCTGCCCGAGATCGGCCGTCAGTTCGGCAACAAGCATCACACCACGGTAATGCACTCGATTGGCAAGATCGACGAGCAGCGCCGCACCGACAAGGACCTGCACCGCACGCTGAACAAGCTGCAGGAGCAGTTGAACGGGTAAGTCATCCTGGGAGTTAGTAAGTGAAAAGGCCGCGCCCTGCGCGGCCTTTTCTGTCTTCCTTGCCGTGCTTACTAGCCCGGCCATAACTCGATAGACATTCCGCCCAAGATAGGGCCGCAGCTCAGCGGCGGCCGAAGGCGCGGGGCTTGACCGGCGGCGCAACCGGCAAGTCCGTCTTGCCCGCGGGATAGACGGCGAGGAAGCGATCCATGCCTTCGCCCTGGCTGGCGGTTTCGACGCCCTCGATGGACTTGAAGGCGAGGTGCAGCAGGCGGCGCTCGCGGCTGTTGGTGGGCGGGAAGGCGTAGGGAACGCCGGTGCGGATGACCTTTTCGGCAGCGGCCTGGGCGGCCATGCGCAGTTCCTGCGCGCGCAGGGCCTTGAAGTTGCCGGCGTCGAAGCTGATGAGGTCGTGCTCGCGCTGGTCGAGGCGCAGCATCTGCGCGGCGATGGTTTCGAGCGCGCGCAGCAGTTCGCCGTTCTGCTGCGTGACCAGCGGCACGTCGGGGCCACCGAGCTCGACATATATCTGCCGGGCTTCGATACCTTCGGGGTCGCGCACGCCGTCGCCGGCCAGGATGCGGTACTTGAGGTGCAGGCCACCCAGCTTGTTGAGGGAGGCAAGAAATCCGGCAATTTTTTGGGCAGCATCCTGCAGGTCGGCGATAGGCATAACGCAGATAAGTATCGCAGAACGGACCGCGACCGTGGCGCACCAAAAACGGCGGCTCACAGCGGATGCCACCTTGGGGATGCCGCAGCCTTGAGCCGACGACCACTCGCATGCGCAAACGCGGACTGGTCGCGACTAGACCAGCTCGCTGCCGGCGAACCAGTAGCCGATCTCGAAGGCCGCGGTGTCTTCGGCGTCGGAGCCGTGGATCGCGTTCTCCTGGATGGAGCCGGCGAACTGCTTGCGGATGGTGCCTTCTTCGGCGTTGGCGGGATTGGTTGCGCCCATCAGCTTGCGCAGGTCGGCGATGGCGTTGTCCTTCTCAAGAACCATGAGGAAGAGCGGCCCCGAGGACATGAAGGCGCAGAGCTCGCCGAAGAACGGGCGGCTGCTGTGTACGTGATAAAAGCCCTGTGCCTGCGCCTCCGAGATGGAGGCTTTCTTGATGGAAACGATCTTGAAACCGGCCTTCTCGATCTCGGCGAGGATGGCCCCGGTGTAGCCCTTGCGGACCGCGTCCGGCTTGACGATGCTGAATGTGCGCTGCGCCACTCTGGTACTCTCCTGACGGGCTTTGGCCCGTCCATGATTGTACCGGCCCGCACGCGGGGCGCGTCTCATCTGCTAAATTGTCGAAATGTCGCGCTTGGCTCTCCCTCGTAGTCTCGCTTTTGCCCTTCTTCTCGCCGCGCCGCTCCTCAGCCTGGGCCAGTCCGCGCCCAGGAGCGAGTTGCGCGTCTTCGATCCTTCGCTGATCGACAAGAGCGTGGACCCGTGCAACAACTTCTACCAGTACAGTTGCAATCAGTGGTTCAAGCGCAACCCCCTGCCGGCGGACCAGACCTCCTACGGACGCTTTACCGAGCTCGATGAGCTGAATCTGCTGCACCTGAAGCAGATTCTGGAGCAGGCCGCTGTACCCTCGTCCACGCGCACCGTCAATCAGCAAAAGATTGGCGACGAGTACGCGAGCTGCATGGACACGGCAGCGATCGACGCGGCGGGCCTTGCCCCGCTGCAGCCGGAGCTCGATCGCATTGCGGCGCTTCCATCGACGGCACAACTGCCCGCGCTGCTGGGCCACCTGCATGCCATCGGCGTGAATGCCTTCTTCGACATGGGATCCGACCAGGATCTGACAAATGCGAACAGCGTGATCAGCGCCTATGGCGCGGGCGGGCTGGGCCTGCCGGAGCGCGACTACTACACGCGCACGGACGCAAAATCCGTGGAGCAGCGCACACAGTATGTCGATCATGTGCATCGAATTTTTATGCTGGCGGGCGAGCCGGAAGCGCAGGCGCAGACTGATGCCGCGACGGTAATGGCGATTGAGACGCGGCTGGCCAAGGCCTCGCTCACCATTACGGAAGAGCGCGACCCGCAGAACCTGAATCACCCTACCGACGTGGCCAGCTTCGGCAACGAGCTGACGCACTTCTCGCTTGCGGAGTATGTAGAGGCCGCGCATGCGCCGGCCGCGGGCAAGATGAACGACTCGCAGCCAAAGTTCTTTGCCGAATTTAATGCGATCATGGCGGACACGCCGCTGGAGCAGATCAAGACCTATCTGCGCTGGCACTTGCTGCACGCCTATGCGGGCACCAGCATGCCGCAGCGCTTTGAGGATGAGACGTGGCGCTTTTATGCGCATGAGCTGAACGGCGCGGAGAAGCAGCAGGAGCGCTGGAAGCAGTGCACCAATCGCGTGGACCGCGAGATGGGCGAGGCGCTTGGGCAGGCGTATGTGGCCAGGTATTTTCCGCCCTCGGCCAAGCAGAGTGCGCACGAAATGACCATCGCCATTGAGCAGGCTATGGACAAGGACCTTGACCAACTGGACTGGATGAGCCCGGAGACCAAGGCGAAGGCCAAGGCCAAGCTGCATGCGGTGGTGAACAAGATCGGCTACCCGGACCATTGGCGCGACTACTCGAAACTGAACATTGTGCGCGGCGATGCGCTGGGCAACCAGGAGCGGGTGCGGCAGTTCTACACCGCGCGCGATCTGGCCAAGATCGGCAAGCCGGTGGACAAGGGCGAGTGGTCCATGTCCCCGCCCACGGTGAATGCCTACTACGATCCGCAGCAGAACAATGTGAACTTCCCCGCAGGCTACTTTCAGCCGCCGTTCTTCAGCGACAAGGAAGACGCCGCAGCCAACTATGGCGACATGGGTTCGACGATTGGCCACGAGCTGACGCATGGCTTCGACGATGAGGGGCGGCAGTATGATCTCGACGGCAACCTGAAGGACTGGTGGACCAAGGACGACGAGCAGAAGTTCAACGACCGCGCTGCGTGCATGGTGAAGCAGTATGACGCAATTGAAGCTGTGCCGGGCGTACACCTGAACGGCAAGCTCACGCTGGGCGAGAATCTGGCCGACCTGGGCGGGCTGTGGCTGGCGTGGCTGGCCTGGCAGGAGAAGGCGCAGGCCGCGCATGTGGACATGACGGCGAAGACGGATGGCTACACGCCGGACCAGCGCTTTTGGATTGCGTATGCACAGCAGTGGTGTACGCAGACGCGGCCGGAGCAGTTGCGCTCGCAGGCGGAGAGCGATCCGCACTCGCCTGACGAGTATCGGGCCAACACCGTGCTGAGCGACCTGCCGGACTTTGCCAAGAGCTTTAGCTGCAAGAAGAGCGACAAGATGGTGGCGGCGGAGGCGTGCCGGGTGTGGTAACAGCTAACAGCTATCAGCTATCAGCTCTTAGCCGTCTGCCCTCAGCCATCACTCAGAAGCTCCCGGCATGAGCAAAAGGCCCACCAACAAGGTGGGCCTCAGACTGCTGACGAACCCCATCATTTTTGGTGGGGTTCGTTTTTGGATTTGCGATTCAGCAGGGTTTGGAAGTATTTGGGAGTATTTCGAGGTATCGCTGGATTTGGCTTTGATAGGCGGTCATCAGCGCCTGGAGGAT
>DASQSP010000154.1:0-8042 GCA_035642355.1 Occallatibacter sp. | reverse complement strand
CGCAGTCAGCCACCTGAGCCTCATCGTGCTGGGAATCTACGGCCTCACCTTCACCGGCTGGGACGGGGCAATCTTCCAGATTCTCAATCACGAAACCATCGACGCCGCGCTCTTCGTCCTCTTCGGCGCGCTGGAGCTGCGCTACGCCACCAGCCAGATCGGCGCTTATGGCGGGCTCGCCGCGAAAATTCCGCAGACCGCCACGCTCTTCGTCGTCACCTCGCTCGCCATGGTCGGCCTGCCGCTGCTCAACGGCTTCGTCGGCGAGTTCCTCATCCTCTCCAGCACCTTCACCGGCGTCAGCCGTGGCTGGGCCATCGCCGCCGCCGTCGGCGTCATCCTCGGCGCGGCCTACATGCTCTCGCTTGTACAGAAACTCTTTTACGGCCCTGAGAGCGAGCTCACAAAGTCGAAGCCCGCAAACGATCTCCGCTTCGGCGAGCTCACCATCCTTTGGCCCTTCGCCGTGCTCATGCTCGTGATGGGCGTTGCGCCGTCGCTCTGGATCACCACGATTGAAAACCGCACCGGCACACCCTCGCTGAAAGGTTCCACCGCTGTGCCGCAAGCCAGTCTCTCCATCTTCACTCCCGCGGAGGGCCAGCAATGAACCCCGGCGATATGCTCCGCATTCTCCCTGAGATCATCCTCACTTTGACCGGCGTGCTCGTCATGCTGATTGATGCGGCGCTGCCCTCGAGTGCCCCGCGACGCCCGCTCGGCTGGGTAGCCGCCATCGGCGCCACCATCGCCATTTGGGGTAGCCTCGCACAGCGCGTGCTGGTCCCCGGCACAGGCTTCTACGGAACAGTCGAGACCAGCCCCTTCACCATCTTCTTCCACATACTCATCTGCGGAATCGTTCTCGTCGCGATTCTGCTGGCGCTCGACACCCTGCCCGAGGACTCGCACCATCAGGGCGAGTACTACGCGCTCATCGTCTTCGGCGCGGTCGGCATGTGCCTGCTCACCAGCGCCGTCGAGCTGCTGGTTGTCTTTATCGCGCTCGAAATCTCATCCATTTCCACTTACGTTCTGGCCGGTTACCGCAAGCAGACCGGCCGCGGCCCCGAGGCCGCCATCAAATACTTTCTGCTTGGCTCCTTTGCCACGGCCTTCCTGCTCTACGGCATCGCGCTTATCTTCGGCGCCACCGGCACCACGCAGATTTACGAGATCGCCCGGGCCCTTCACGGCGCTCCCAACGTGCCCAACCTCACCTTGGTCCTCGCCGCGCTTACCCTGATGCTGGTCGGCATCCTCTTCAAGGTCTCAGCAGCGCCGTTCCATGTGTGGACGCCCGATGTCTACGAAGGTGCGCCCTCGCCTGTGGTCGCGCTCATGTCCACCGCGCCCAAGGCCGCAGCCTTTGCGCTGCTCATCAGGGTTCTCTACCAGGTCTTCCCTTCACTCCAACCCTACTGGTCGCCGCTGCTTTGGGCCGTCGCCATTCTCTCCATGATCGTGGGCAACCTGGCCGCGCTGCGCCAGCAGAACGTCAAGCGCATGCTGGCTTACTCGTCGATTGCGCATGCCGGCTACCTGCTCGCCGCCTTCGCCGCCGCGCCGCGCGATGGCATCGCAGCCGCAACCTTCTATACCGCCGCCTACGCCGCCATGAACGTCGGCATCTTCGCCGTCGTCACCCTGGTCAGCGGATACGAAGAAAAACTTCCCCTCATCGAAGACTTCCGCGGCCTCGTCTACCGCTCTCCGCTGCTCGGTGGCATGCTGATCTTCTTCCTGGTTTCACTCATCGGCATTCCCTTCACCGGCGGCTTCTTCGGCAAGTTTTACGCCTTCTCCGCCGCCGTCGGTGCAGGCACCGTCTGGCTCGCCGTCATCGGCCTGCTCAACTCCGGCCTGGCAGCCGGATACTACGTCCGTCTCGCGCTGGTTGCGGCGCAACGCCCGGCCTCCGACGTCATCAACGCGCCCGAGAGCACCGCGCCTTTGGGTATCGCCGTCAGTGCGGCGCTTATCTTCACCGTGGCGGCCACTCTTTTGCTCGGCATCGTCCCCGGAGCCGTGCTGAATGCGGCACAGGATGGCGCGGGCTCACTCGCTCCCTCAACAGCCGCACCTGAAAGCCCCGCCGTCACAGCCGCGGCATCGCTCCGTCGCTAGAGCCACGCGCCTCAGTTCCCTGCTGCGCCGGCTAGCGCATCGCCGTTTCCTTCACCTGGCTGTCGTAGAAGGCGACGTTCTCGCTCAGCACATCGTCCTGCGCGAAGCGCCGCGCCACCCACGCGCGCCCCGCGCTGCCCATGCGCTCGCGCAGCGCCCCATCCCAAAGCAGCCGCAGCACCGCCTCTTCGATCGCTTCAGGGTATCCCGGCGGAACCAGCAGCCCCGTCACCTCCGGCACCACCGCGTCGCGCGCACCGGTCGAGAGCGTCGTCACCACCGCAAGCCCGGATGCCGAAGCCTCCAGCACCGCATTGGGGAAACCCTCGCGCAGCGTGGGCAGCACAAACACATCCATCGCTCGATAATAGGGCGCGGCGTCCGTCACGAATCCCGTGCATGCAATGCGCGGATGACGCAACACCCGCGCGCGCAGTCCGGCGTCCAGCGCATCCTCTGCCGCATCGAACCAGCCCACCAGCAACAGAAACGCATCAGGCCGCGCCAGCAGAATTTCTTCGAATGCCGCGACCAATTCCGGCAATCCCTTATCCCGCGTCAGGCGTCCCGTGAACCCAATCACCGCAGCCTTGCGCGGAATCCCCAGCGACGCCCGCACCGGGCTCGGCCCCGGCGAAAAGTGTTCCAAGTCCACGCCGATGCCGCTGCCCGCGCCCAGCACATGCAGCTTCGCCGCAGGCGCAAGGCTCAGCGCCAGCGCCTGCGCGCGTAGGCTGTTGCTGTTGCACAGCACCGTCTGCGCGCACGCCATGGTCACGCGCTCCGCCGCATGAAGAATCGCGCGCTTCACTCCTGCAGCAGTCTCGAGCTTCAGTCCTCGCAGCAGATAAATCCGCCGAGGCACGCCTGCGAGCACCGCAGCCACAAGGCCAAGCAGTCCCGCCTTCGGCGTACTGAACTCGACGATGTCCGGCCTGAGGCGGCACAGCAACCACCACAACCGCAGCAGCGCCATGAGATCTTGCGCCGGCGCAATCTGCCGCGCCATCTTCACCGCAACCGCCCGTGCGCCTTCGCGCTCCGCCGTCGCCTGTAGCAGAGGCCCCGGCCCGGAGACCAGCGTCACTTGAAATCCCGCCGCGCGCAGTGCGCTGATCCGCCCCGTCAACACCAGGCAGGTCTGCGCGCTCGTAATACCGAGAACGATGCGCGGCCGATCGCGCGGCTCCGCCCGCCGCGCAGTCTTTGCCGTGCTCGCTTGCGATGCCTGCACGCCGTCCCTCAGGCAAACAGCCATAATTCGCTGTCCGCAGTCTTCCCTGGCGCGCACGAGAAGAGGAGTTGAACTCGTCCGCGCGGCACATTCCAGGGCCGAAACGCCCAAGTAAATACTCAGGAGATCCTTGTGGTTACCGTACCAATTCGGCACTGAAACATCGATTTGCCCCGTTGAATGTGCAGAGTGGGGTTAGTCTATACTTTTCTTAATCTTTTGGAGAAACAATTTATGGTTTTATTTGCCTGAACGGAGAAGTCAATGCCGCAGCGCTATCGAGTCCTGCTCCTCATTCCGCACCTCGGCGGCGGCGGCGCGGAGCGTGTGACGGAACTACTGGCCCAGCATCTGTCTTCCGCCAAGTACGACCTCCATTTGAGCCTGGTCGCAGCCTCGACCCCACCGGTTCCGTTGCCCGGCGTCACTCTTCACGCCCTGTCCGCCTCCCGCGTCCGCAACAGCCTGCTCCCTCTTCTTCGCCTGGTTCGGCACCTGAAGCCGGAAGTGATTCTCTCCACCATGGCGCATCTCAACTTCGCCGTTCTCACGCTGCGGCCCTTTTATCCGCGCGGCACCCGAATACTGGTCCGCCAAAACGGCACCGCCTCCGCCATGCTCGCCGGTCTCCGCTCTCCCGCGATCACCCGCCGCATGTACCGCGTCCTCTATCCCCGTGCCAATCGCATTCTCTGCCAGTCTCAATCGATGGCTGACGACCTGCACACAACGGCCGCGATCCCGCGCGGCCTTCTCGCCGTCGTCCCCAATCCTGTCGATATCGATACCATCCGCGCGCAGTCGATCGCATGCACTGCGCGGAGCGCAGGACCACACCTGCTCTCCGTTGGCCGCCTGGCCGTCGAAAAGGGCCACGATCTGCTCCTCGATGCCTTTGCCCGCGTGCGGGAGGTCTTTCCGCAAGCCTCCCTCTCAATCGCCGGTCAAGGTGGTGAGGAAATTCATCTCCAAGCACAAGCAGCGCGCCTCGGCATCCACGACTCCGTGCGGTTTCTCGGTCATGTCGACACACCCGCCGCTCTCTACGGCGCCGCGACTGCCTTTGTCCTTCCCTCGCGGCACGAGGGCATGCCCAACGCATTGCTTGAAGCCGCTGCCGCCGGCCTTCCACTCATCGCCACACCCGCCTCAGGCGGCATCGCCGACCTGCTTCGAGACCAGCCGGGCGCCTGGCTCGCGCGGGCAATCTCGGCACCAGCCCTCGCCGAGGCTCTCATCACGGCACTCGGTTGTCTCCAACCCGGCACGCGCTTCGCTCATCCCTGGATCGACAACTTCTCCCTCGCCCGCTCCATCGCCGCATACGAAGAGGTCATCGACGACGCTCTCGCACAAGGCCGCGCATGACCCACGTCGCCCTCGTTATCCCTACCATCGACCGCATCGGCGGCGCCGAGAGCCAGGTTCTGCTGCTCGCCCACGGCCTCAGCCGCCGCGGCATGCGTGTTACAGTCGTTGCGTTCTCAGGAACAGGCGGCGACGCTGCCGCCGCGCTCACCGCCGCTGGCATCGGTTTCGTCCCCCTCGGCCTGCGCAAAGCCCTAGCCGATCTCCGCGGCTGGTTTCGCTTTCGCCGCTGGCTCTTGCGCGAGCGACCCCACATCGTTCACGCCCATTTGCCTCACGCCGCATGGTTCGCGCGCGCCTCGCGCCTATTCGCGCCGATTCCCGTCCTCATCGACACCATCCACACCACCGCCACCGGCACCATCGTTCGCCGTCTCGGCTACCGCCTCAGTGCCCGCATCCCCGACGCCGTAACCGCCGTCAGCGACTCCGTTGCCCGCGCCTACAACGCAGCGCGCATGATAGTGCCGGAGCGCCTGCGCGTCATTCCCAACGGCATCGACCTCGCTCAGTGGCAGCCCGATCGGTCAGCGCGTGCAACCGCGCGCCGCACACTCGGCGTTGACCGGGAATTTCTGTGGCTCGCAGCGGGGCGTCTCGAACCCGTCAAGGACTACCCCACTCTTCTCCGCGCCTTCGCACGCCTCAGCAATTCGGCGCATCTCGCCATCGCAGGCGCCGGCCCCTGCGAGCAAGCTCTGCGCCGTCTCGCCCACGATCTCGACATCGAGCCGCGTGTCCGCTTCCTCGGCTTTCAGCAGCAACTCGCGCACACCATGCAGGCCGCCGACGGCT
Source organism: Occallatibacter sp. (assembly GCA_035642355.1). GTDB lineage: Bacteria > Acidobacteriota > Terriglobia > Terriglobales > Acidobacteriaceae > Telmatobacter. The sequence goes on along the minus strand of DASQSP010000154.1, from coordinate 2,518 downwards.
TTGTCCTCTCCTCGCGCTGGGAGGGCCTGCCGGTAGCCGTGCTTGAAGCGTCCGCCTGCGCGCTGCCCACGGTCGCCACGGCGGTCCTCGGCACTACTGACGTCGTCCGTGACGGCGAAACTGGCCTGCTCGCGGCGCCCGGCAACCCCGGAGCCCTCGCCGACGCCATGCAGCGATTGATGGACATGCCCGCTCACCAACGCGAAGCCCTCGGCCAACGCGCACAACAAGATGTCACCGCACGCTACGGCCTCGATCAGGTTCTCGATCGGTGGCAGTCGCTTTACTCGGAACTCCTGGCACAGCCGCGCTGAATGCGGTCACCGTTCGCGACCCTGCTTCAGACGCAGCCGCATCAGCGCAGCCTCTTCGCGCAATCTCTCGGCCCATCCCAACGATCCAGCGCGATATTCCGCAATCACCCGCTCGAACGAAGTCATGCGTTCGCGATTGCGCGCAAGAAACGCCCGCAACCGCGCCGCATCTTCCTCGCCAGCCGTGTTGCTGTGCAGACAAATCGTCCACAACCCCGCCGGCATCTCCGCCGGCTCCCAAATCTGTTGCGGAATCCACACCACGCCACCGCGCCTGACTGGAAACCGCGCCATCCCATCCGATAAATAGCCAATTCCTTCCGCCCGTAGCGCCCGCAGCGTATTGGTCTCGAATCCATGCCGGGGCGCTACAAACAGCTTCGGTTGCAGCCCATGCCCGCGCAGCGTCTCCAGTCCTACGCGTATCCACGCCCGCTGCGTCTCCACTGCCACGCCCGCAAACTCCGTCTCTCTGTGCATGGGAACCAGGCTTCGCCCGCGGCTCACACACAGGTGCCGCCAACCGTGCAGAGCAATCGCCGCACCTGCTGCTTCCCACGCACGCATGCGCGCCCAGAACTCCGGATCGGCCGCTTCACATGCCAGTTCCGTATCGCCGTTCTCCGGCACGACGGCGAGAATCGGCTTCACATTGAACTCGCGCAGAACTTCCTCGAACCGCATCCACGGCGCGCGCGCCATCGTAGGACAAAGGTCGTCAAAGCGCAGCAGGTACTCAGGCCCCGTCAATCGCACACCCCACCCTGTTCCGCCTTGCGCAATACTTTCACCGCCCAATAGGTCAGAAACAGGAACGTGCTCACCGTCCACAGCGAAGTCGCCAGCGCGATGCCCGCCACCCCCATCCGCCGCATCAGCATCAGGTTCAGCATCACGTCAAGGCCCAGGTTCAGCACTCCGCATACAAGAATCAAATCCGTCCGCAGCATGGCCAGCAGGAACCGGTAAAACACGCGGCTGCACACGAAGAAAGGAATCTGAATCGCATACATCGCCAGCACCGGGGCCACCGCTGCCGTATCGCGCGCGCCAAACACGCCGTGCTGAAACGTCATCCGCACCAGCCAATGCCCACCAGCAATCAGCGCCACCGCCATCGGAATAGAGACCAGTGCGGTCCAGCCCAGCCATGTGCGCATCGCGTGTCTGCACGCACTCCACTCGCAGCGCGCCGCCATGGCCGCAAAATACGGCGTCACAGCCGAGGCCACCGCCCCGCCCAGCAGCGTCAGCACCACGCTCACAAACCGGTTCGCGTACACCAGCGCGGAGACGCTCCCCGCCGGCAGCATCGCCGCCATCGATTGATCCACCAGCAGCCCGCCCGACGCCACCACACTGCTCAGCAGCACCGGTCCATACTGCCGCGCCACCACGCGCGTTGCGTTGTTCATCCCATGCCAGCGCAGGCTGAAGCGGTAGCCATGCGCGCGCATCATCCACGCCATGGCGAAAGAATGCAACAGCGCGCCACCCACCGCAGCCACCACCAGCGCCCAAATGCCCAGCACGCCGCGGAGACTAAAAGCACAGACAATCGTTGCCAGCGGCGTCACCACCGGCGCCAGCGCAGGCAGCGCGAAGCGGTCCCGCGTGTTCAGCACCGCCGTGCAATTCGAAGCAATGCCGGTCAGCACCACCACAGGCAGCAGACCATAAAACAACCGCACTGCAAGCGCGAGCTTCTCCGGCGCAAAATGCGATCCAATCAGCGGAAAAAATGCCCGCGCCGCCACCGCCATCGCCGCCGACGCGGCCACCAGCAGTGCGCAACTCCACAGCATCGCGCTCGAAAGCAGCTCCTGCGCCCGCGCCTGCCCCTCCTGCTCACGCACCCGCACCAGCGTCGGCACCAGTGCCTGGTTCATCGATTCAGAAATCAGATTGATCAGCAGCCCCGGAATCAGCGCCGCCGCCAGAAACGCATCCATCGCATCCGCGCGGCCATACGCGCCGGCTACAACAATTTCTTTCCCCATCGCGGCCAGCTTCACCACCACGCCCGCTGCCGTCACCGCGCCGGCCGCACGCAGTATCTGCCTGTTCACTCCGTCAGTCACAGCGCCGCGCACGCCCGTCCCCATGGCCTGCTTCAAATCGCCTCAGCCGGCGCGGCAATTGCCGGCGCATACGGATGCGCCTCCGCGGGAGCCGTTGCCGCCACCCGGCCGGCCAGCGCCACC
>DASQSP010000153.1:0-5275 GCA_035642355.1 Occallatibacter sp. | reverse complement strand
GTCGATCCGGCGCCATCTACTCCAGCACTTCCTCCGCCGTCATCCCCCGCTCCCGCAGCGCGCGAATACTCAGCGCATCATGCCGCTTAGCCAGTCGCTGTCCGCTGCCATCCACCACCAGCCCGCAATGAAACCAACCCGGATCGGCAAACCCCAGCGCGCGGTTCAGCAGCATCTGCCGCGCCGTCGACTTCAACAAATCCGCGCCGCGCACCACCTCCGTGATGCCCATCGCCGCATCGTCCGCCACGCACGCCAATTGATAACTCGGGATTCCATCCCGCCGCCACACGACAAAATCGCCAAAGTCCACGCCCGCCACAAACCGCTGCGGCCCCAGGTTGCCATCCACAAACTCGACAGCCTCGCCATCCGGCACACGGAAGCGCCAGTTAGCGGCCGCTTCTCGCCCAGCCTCATCACTCGTCCAAAAGTCTGCTGCATGCAATGCCAATGGCCGGCGGCAGGTGCCGGGATACACCGGCTCATCGTCCAGCGGGTCAATCGCGCCCTGCGCCACTCCCGACTCATGCGGCGCACTCAGCGCCGCCGCCAAATCCCTGCGCGAGCAGCGGCAGAGATAGACAAATCCGCCCGCCACCAGCCGCTCCATCGCCGCGCCATACACATCGCCGCGCTCACTCTGCGCATAAGGCGCGAACGGCCCGCCCACATCCGGCCCCTCATCCCAGTCCAGGCCCAGCCAGCGCAGGTCTGCGAGCGCGGCCTCGGCATACGCCGCGCGGCTGCGCTCGGGGTCAAGATCCTCCATGCGCATCACCAGCGCGCCGCCTGTCTCCCGCGCGCGCCGCCACGCGGCATGAAATGTCCGCGCATGGCCCACATGCAGATAGCCCGTCGGCGAAGGCGCAAGCCTGCCCCGGTTTGGCGGCAATTTTGGAGAGGAGAGTGTCACGCTGGCTTCCAGTTTAGCCAGCGTGACGAGAGATTAGTCGGAGGAATCGTGATCGTGATGGCTGTACTTCCCGATGCTGTCCTGCAAGTGATCGGGATCGACCGACACCTGCACCACATCCAGCTCGCTGCCATCGAGGTCGAGCACAAACAAGCCCATGCGCGCGCCCTCCGGCCGCATCAGGATCAGCGTCTGCTCGCCGCCCTTCCTGCTGGTCTCGCGGATCACGCGCTCCCAGCCGTCGCCAAGCTTCTGCTCCACCATGCGGTCCAGCTCGTTGCCGTCCACCTGCGCCGTAAAGTTGTCGAACTCGGCCACATGCAGGTTGCCCATCCCGCCGTGCGTGGCCGTGCCTGACACCACGCTCATCAACCCCATCAGCGGAATCCGCGTGGCGTGCGCGTTGTAGCGCGTCTCAATCGCGCTCACCACGCCGTCAAAGCCTCCGTCGCCGCCGGCCAGCACCACCACCGGCACCAGCAGCAAAAGCACGCACGCGGGAATCAGCAAATACCAGCGCATCGATGTCATTGGCCGCCGCCCTTCTTGCCCTTGGGAGCGATCCCCTCAACATTGCCCAGCGCGCCGCCCAGCCCGCCGATGCCGCCCAGCTTGCTCAGGTCCTCCATGCGGATGGGCCCCAGAATCAGCACCAGCGTCAGCTCCCGCGGCTCCGCATCGAGAATGAAGATGCCATGCGACTCGCCGTTCACCATCTTCATCAGCACGTCGGTCGTCTCGCCGCTCTTGCGTTCGCGCTCGCGCACAATTGGCTGCCACTCCGGCGTCTCAAAGGCCTTGCGCAGTTGCTCAATCTGCTCCATCGAGTACTGGCCATCCTTGTCGAAGTCGTACTCGCGCACGTAGATGCCGTCGAGCCCTTGAATTAGTTGCTGCACCGCGGCGTTGTCCTTATCTTTCCCATTCATGAACTTCGAGGCAAACGCCAGCATGTTCTTGCCCAGCGTCACCTCGGTCACGTCCGAGGCGCGCGCGGCCAGGTCCTTTTCCAGCGCCGGCGACAGCGGCCATGCATCCTGCGTCTGCGCCAGTGCCGGAACAGCCAGTGCCGCGGCGCTCAGCAGCAGCGCGGCCATGCAATTCTTGATTCCACTTCTCATCGTTGCTCTCCTTACTTTTCTTGCTAGGACTTGTTTCTTAAACACGCTTCGTGTCAGGGCACGACTTTAGTCGTGCCGAAAAGGCTCGCGGACTTGAGGGGTTTTAACCCCTGCTAAACTCCATTCCAGCCACGGCCCTGTTGATGGCACAAGATCGAGACTTGCCTTACTCGTTGCCGTCGCGCCTGCGCTCAGCCAGCCGTGCATTCATCTCGTTCAGCGCGCGATTGGTAATGCGCAGCGCGGTCATCACCTGCTGCCGCGCCTCTTCACCGCGCCGCTCTTCCTGCGCATGGTGCCAGGCAAACCCTCCGCCCAGCGCCGCAGCCGCAACAAGACACGCCGCCAGCCGCTGCCACAAAGCCATGCGCCGGTGTTGACGATCCGCGCGACGCCGGCTGCGCGCATCCAGAATCCGCCGCTTCAGGCTCGGCGGAGCCGGCCGGCGCGCAAAAGCCTGCCGCAGCTCGCCTTCGAACTCCTCGTCGCGATCTATCGGAATAACCGGATCAATAGGCTCACGCGCCACGGATAAACTCCTTCAACGTGCTCTGCGCCTTGGAGCGCAGCAGCTTCAGTCCGCGCTGCAAATGGCTCTTCACCGTCGCCAGCGGCGCGTCGAGCACGCGCGCAATTTCTTCCGGCGTCAAATCTTCCTGGTAGCGCAGCAGCAGCGCCGCGCGCTGCGGCTCGGGCAGCGTCGCCAGCAACTGCTCCAGCCGCGCTCCCAGCGGAGAAGCCCGCTCTTCCACCGGCGCGCCGTGATTCTCCTCGATCTCCACCCACAGATCCACGCCGCGCACCCGCCGCCTTCTCAACGCATCCGCGCTCCGGCTCATCGCTACGCGCCGCAGCCAGAACAGCGCGTGCTCCGGCGACTCGATATGGCTCAGATGCATGTCCAGCTCCAGAAAAACATCCTGTGCAATCTCCTCAGCGAGTCCCCGGTCACCCGTCATGCGCCACGCCAGCGAAAACACCATCGACTGATGTTCGTCCAAAAGACGCTCGAACTCTGGCTGCCAGTCGCGGGGCACATCGCGTGTCATGTCGCTCGCTTCTACTCTCTTATCCGCACCGGAGTGCGCATCGGAATGCAGAAAGATACGCGAGCAGCGAGAAGAATGTTCGGAGCCCAGATCCGGAACGAGGCTAGAACAGATCGGGAATGCTGGTGAAGGCGATGCGCGTGGGCGCGGCCTTATATGCGGTGAGAATGGCCGCGGGGGCCAGCGTGTTGGCGCCGTACTTGTGATTCAGCGCATCCATCGCCGCCAGCAGGCGCGTGCGGCCTTCAGTCTCTTCGAGCGCGTCGAAAAGATTGAGCGAATGCAGCCTGTCCGGCACCAGGCCCGTCAACTGCACGCCGACAAAATAGGGCGTGTCAAACTCCGCGCCCGCCGGGCGGCTGGCCCATAGCCGGCTCAGCGCGGCAATCAGCGTTGGATTATCCTGGCACTCGCTCAGCTTCAGGTCGCTGTGCCAGCCGCGCGTGGGCACGCCAAAGCGGCTCACCGGCGCCTGCTGCCCGCGCGGGACCGAGAAGCCAATCGCCAACCCGATGCCGCTGGCCCACAGGTTGGCCGTGCGCAGCCGCATGGCCGCCTTGTGCAGCAGCTTGTGCGCGACGGCCCAGGCCTTCTCCGCGGTGCGCATCTCCGGCGCCAGCACATGCGAGTGGCTGATGGATTTCTGGTGCTCGTTCTCGGCGAGGCCAAAGTCCTCGCCGCGCAGCCAGTGCCCCATGCGCTCGCCCCACACCGAGCCCCACACCTCGCCGAACTGCGCGCTGTCCAGCGCCAGCAACTGCTCCATCGTCGTGATGCCCTTGCCGTTGAGCCGCTTCTCCATGCGCGCGCCCACGCCGGGCAAGTCGCGCAAGGTGAGCTGGCGCAGGGCCTCGGGCAAAATATCGAGGGTCAGCGCGACCAGGCCGTTGGGTTTTTCCATGTCGCTGGCAATCTTTGCGAGAAAGCGATTCGTCGCAAGGCCCACGGAGCTGCGCATCATGGGGCCTACGCGCTCGCAGATGGCGGCCTTCACCTTGCGCCCCAGCGCCAGCGCCGCCAGCAGCGGACGTTCGCGGCCAATGAGCCGGCAGGCCATCTCGTCAATCGAGCAGACGGCCGTCACTGGCACGCAGCTCTCCACCACTTCCACAATGCGGTGGTGGTATTTGGTATAGATATCGTGCCGCCCCTCGATGAGCACAATCTCCGGGCACATGCGTTTGGCGTCGGCCACGATTGTGCCGGTCTTCACGCCAAAGGCCTTGGCCTCATAGCTCGCGGCGATGCAGCAGGTGGTGTCGGCCATCATGGGCACGACGGCGACCGGCCGGCCGCGCAGCTCCGCCCGCTCCTGCTGCTCCACCGAGGCGAAGTAGGAGTTCAGATCGACGAACAGCCAGTTGACGCAGGGGCCCGCGTCAGGGCCGGATGGGGGCGCGATGGCCGACGCAGGGGCGTCTGCGGCGACCGGCCAGTCGCCTGGGAAAGACACCGGAGTGGGCAGTGTCGCCATGCGTATTCAGTTTCGCCTTTTATTCGATTACGAGCAAGGAAAAAGTGCCGTGCCAGCCGTCTTCATCCAGTGGTAAACTTGTCTCGCCGAAAGCCAGCCCATGCAATTGGAAATTAGCATCTGAATGGGCAGAGCGGTAGTTTGGCCGAAATCGGGGTTGATTGCACCCATGAGCGTACTCCTACACTGGTTTGCGATGAATGCGACTCTCCTCGCGGTGCTGGTCACCGCGGGCGTAGCGGTCCTGCTCGTATGCTGCCTGGGCTGCACCCGCTGCCCCTGCCGCGACAAGGACGATCTGTTCAGGCACCGCGACGCGTAGGCAAAGCGCTCTTCTCCGGCCAGCGCTTCTCCGGCGTGGCTTGATGAAAGCGCGCCTTCCATCAGCCATTTCCCGTCGCCGCATAGAACAGTGTGAGCCAACGCCTCAGCCGATGTCCGTCCCCGGTAAGCTGAACGATAAGCTATACAGGAAGGGAAGTCCGATGGCTCAAGCCGCCACCAACCCGAAGCAACAGGCCCACGAACTCATCGACCGCATGGCTCCCGGCCAGGTCGCCGTTGTCGTCAATCTGCTAGGAGTGTGTCGCTCATAGCGTTTTTCTCGGCAGGGGCAGGGCTAGGGAAAACAGGGAGAGCGGACCACGGGAGCCAGGAACAGATGAGCCCATCCCCAATTTCCCGTTTCAGGTCTATGTTTTCGGCTTGCCGGGCC
>DASQSP010000152.1:0-4956 GCA_035642355.1 Occallatibacter sp. | reverse complement strand
CGTCAACATCGCCAGCGTGGTCGGCCGCACCGGCCAGGAGGGCCAGGTCAACTACGCCGCCTCCAAGGCCGGCCTCATCGGCTTCACCCGCGCCCTGGCCCGCGAGGTCGCCTCCCGCGGCATCACCGTCAACGCCGTCGCCCCCGGTTTCATTCAGACGCCCATGACCGCCGTCCTCGACCAAAAGCTGCTCACGGGAATGATCGCGTCAGTCCCGCTCGGCCGCGCCGGAACCGATGCCGAGATCGCGCACAGTGTCGCCTTCCTCGCATCGGAGGGAGCTGCCTACATCACCGGCCACGTCCTCGACGTAAACGGCGGCATGTTCATGGGCGGTTAAAGCGGTTTCACAGTTGCTGTACCCCGAAGGCGTGGCAGCTAAGGAAGGTCTGATTAAGTCCAAGCGCATTCACTCAGGGGCTAAAGCCCCAGCGATTTTTGGGCAATTTTCGGCACGACTGAAGCCGTGCCCTGTTACAAAGCGGATTTGTTCAGAGGTTCCCTAACCCATATTTCTCACGCGCAGTGTTTCCGAGTTGCGTTGCCGGGGGCTGGCTTCGCGCCAGGCCATCAACTCTTTCACAGCGATAACACGGGTTCAAATCCCGTCGGGGACGCCAATTGAAGACACCTCCACAATCCACCGCTTCAAGCCCTTGCCGCTGCTGCTCTGCCGTGACCTCCCGCGGCGTTGGCCACAGATTTTCCGGCTTCCGCAGCGTTCCGAGCGGCGACAATGATTTCTGAGCGAGAGCGACCATGACGCTGGTGTATGCGACGGGGCTGGGCGGCTTTCTGGGCGGCCATGTGGAGGTGGCGCTGCGCGAGGGCGGGTTTGTGCCCGAAAATCTGCCGCGGGCGTTGCGGCGCTCGCGGGATGAGTTGGAAGCGCACCTGCGGGCGCGGCCGCCGGCGGCCCTGATTCACATGGCGGGCATTGTGGATGTGCAGTATTGCCGGAAGTTTCCGCTGGAGGCCTTTGAGGCGCATGTGGGCGACACGGCGACACTGCTGGAGGCGATGCGGCGCGCGTGCCCGCAGGTTCCGGTGCTTTACATTGCGACCGACAAGAGCTTTGGGGAGCAGCAGGCGTGCGGCCTGACAACTCCTTATCAATCGGGCTTTCCGTATGAGGCGTCAAAGGCGGCGGAGGATCTGCTGGTCGAGTCTTACGCGGCAACCTATGGGATGCCGATTGCGCTGCTGCGCTTCCCCAACTTCTTTGGCGAGGGCGACCGGCATACAGAGCGGCTGATCCCGAGCGTGTGTCTTGCCGCGCTTGAAAAGCGTGAGGTGGTGGTGCGGACGCGGCTGGATGGGACCACGCGGCAGTACATCTACGTGCGCGATGCGGCCGGAATTATTCTCAAGGGCCTGCAAGCCGTGACCGGCGGCGGGGCGATGTGGCGCAAGAGCCACTTTGGCCCGCCCACGCTGAAGACCGTGGGCGATGTGATCCGCGATGTGGAGAACCTGATGGGCGAGCGGCTGGAGGTGAAGGTGCTGAATCAGCCCGGCGAGGTTTCGACGATCAGCCTGGCGGACGAGAACGGCCTCGATTTTCCATACACCGCCTGGCTGGATGCGCTGGGGCAGACGCTCGCATGGTACAGGCAGCACCGGCCGGACGAACCAGCCGGGCGCTGAGCGCAAGCGCGTCAGTGGGCGGCGGCGATGGCTGTGGCCTGGGTCGGATCGGTGCCGGTGGTGGCGGAGATGACCGAATCGAGTGCGCCTGCCGTTGTGGCGTCGAAGGTGTAGCCGGACAGGTCGGGGTCGCCGCCGAAGTTGACGGCAAAGACAAACTGCCCGCTGTTGTCCTCAACCAAGGCCATGGGGTTGGTGCCGGCGGCAAAGGTGCTGCTGAGCGCGGTGAGCGCGTAGGAGCTGCCGCTGGCGGCAATCGAGTAGCCGGTGATGACGCCGGTTGAGCCGCTGCTGGTCTGGCGGTTGACCGCGTAGACGAAGTCGCCTGTTGACCTGGGCAGAATGGAGTAGGGCGCGAGTCCGCCGCTGGCATAGGGCGAGCCTGAGACCTCCGTCACAGTGCCGAAGTTGAAGACGCGCACGCCGCCGGTGTTGGAGCCGGAGACTGCCAAAGTTTCGCCCACGTAGAAGAGCCGCTCGTCAGGGTCAACCGCGACCGAGAGCGCGCTGCCGCCGTTGCCTTTGGCCGCGATGGTGGTGACGTCTCCAAAGGGATTTGCATTACCCACGTTGAAGGGGATGGTTGCCATGCCGCCCGTGCCCATAGCCACAAACACATAACTATCGTCGGCTGCGATGGCTACCTGCTGAACCGTTGTGACAGGCAGCGCGGCGAGTTGCTCAGTACTTGACGTGATTTCGCCGGTGGTGGAGTTGATGGGTACGGCATGGACACTGCCGACGCCGGAGGCGACGTCGACCAGCCAGTTATCGTTGGCGCTGACCTGCAGGCTGAGGGCCTGGTCGGGGCTGATGGGACTCCCGGAATTGCCCAACGTAAGCGCGCCGTCGGAGGCGATGGTATAGAGATAGATGCCGCCGATAGTGCCGACGTAGAGAAAGTTGTTGTTGGGCGCGACGGTGATGGCGATGGGCGAGGTGGGCAGGGTGTAGGGGCTGCCGCTGAGAGCGGCGAGCTTGCCGGCGTTCACATAGAAGCCGACCAACTGGTTGGTGGCGGCGTTGACGAGGTAGATGTTGCCGCTGGTGGCGGTAGTCGTGGTGGTGCCGCCGCCTCCGCCCCCGCCGGCGGTTGTCGGAAGATCGAAGAAACCTTTGCATCCTGCCAGTGGCAGGGCCGCGGCCAACGCCAGCGTCGCCCAGGTTTTGATTCGCATGGCTGATCCTCCGCAGTCCGCAGTCCGCCTGAGCCAAGGTTACCGCCTCGCGGCGGCTTGCTGCCCGGGTTTTTGCGGGCGGGCACACTGACAGTCGCAAACTCTGTAGCTAAAGACGCCGGGAAAGGAACTTCTGCTTACACTGGGGCGGCGAGGGGTGTGTTATTTCGATCGTCGCGCCCGGCGTCTTCAGTTCGGGCGGTTGCCGGAGTTGGCGCGGCGGCGGAAGCGATCGTCCACGGGCTGGCGACCCTGGAAACCGGCGTCCAGGGTGTGCCAGTGCTCGATGGCGGTCTCGCCCATGCGCCAGCACAGCAGCACCACGTTGTCGTCGAGGCGAAAGGGGAAGTCGAGCAGGCCGGTGTCGATATCCTTGACCTGCACGCCGATGGCATCGATCTCGGCCACGCTCTCCCGCGCACGCTGCATGTGCGCTTCCACCTCGGCGCGCTGGCGGGACACTTTGGCCACGTCCACATGCATGCCGCCGCTGACGTAGACGCGCTGCGCCAGTGCCATCAGTTCGGCCTCGACCTGCTCGGCTCCCTGTTTGCTCTCCTGCGCGCGCTTGAGCAGGGACTCCATGACCGGAAGCAGAGCCTGCGCCTCATCGAAAGAAAAGGTCTTCATCAGTGTGCCTACCTCTAAGATACGACGAAATCCTCTCCCATATCATGGGATCTGGAGCATTCCCAACGCTCCGTGCAGCGTCTTTCATATTAGACGGCGCGCGCTATCTCAAGATACCTATGGAGATTTCGTACTCTTTTCGCCGCGCAGGGCGTTTAATCAGTAAAGCCGCGCCGGTATTCAAATCCCCCTCACCGTGAAGGAGCGCCAGATTGCAGACCCACAACATCTTTGAATCATGGAGCAAGATACTGCGTGGCCATACACCGATCCTGTCCATTGAAGTGACGCGCGAGTGTCCGCTGAGCTGCCCTGGCTGCTACGCCTATGGGAGCGACCATCTCGGCGGAGGAGTGACGCTGCGCGAACTGACGGACAAGCGCGGCGACGACCTGGTTCGCGGCGTGCTGGAGCTGGCCGATCGCCACAAGCCGCTGCACATCACGCTGGTCGGCGGCGAGCCCATGGTGCGGCATCGCGAGCTGAGCCGCATTATTCCCGAGCTATGCGCGCGCGGCATTTACACCATGATTGTCACGAGCGGCATCATTCCGATTCCGGCCGAGTGGATGGAGATTCCTCTCTTTACCGCGGCCATCTCCGTGGACGGCCTGCCGGAACACCACAACATACGGCGAGCGCCGGCCACTTACGATCGGCTGCTCGGCAACATCGCCGGCCGCCGCGTGAACATTCACTGGACCATTACCGCGCCCATGCTCGAGCGCGACAGCTATCTCGAGGAGTACGTCGCGTTCTGGAACGCGCGCGAAGAAGTGCGGCACATCTGGGTCAGCATTTACTCGCCGCAGCGCGGAGAGGAGAGCGCCGAGCGCCTGAGCCCGGCGCAGCGCGAGCGCGTTGCGCGAGAGCTGCCGCTGCTGAGCGCGAAATTTCGCAAGCTGCTTACGCCCGAGGGCTACGCCAAGGCGCTGCTGCATCCGCCCGCGTCGCCGGCGCAATGCACATTCTCCCGCCTCTCGAAGAACTACTCCGCCGACCTGCGCACCCGCGTGGAGCCCTGCGTGTTTGGTGGAGATCCGGACTGCTCGCAATGCGGCTGCTCGGCCAGCGCGGCGGCGCACTGGGTCAGCGAGATTCAGGTTGCCGGTCCGCTGCGGGCCAAGCACCTGCTGCACGGCTCGATGCGGATTGGCAGCGCTATCGCGCGGCTGCAGCATGTGGCGAACCCCGCATGGCGCGAGCGCGATGCGGCGCCGCAGACGGAGCACGAGCCGCTGGTGCAAATCTCAATGGATTAGAGCGATTTCAGTGTAGGTGTACCCAACTTTGTATTATCCCCGGTCCCCAAAGGCGAGGGACCGGGGGCACCCAAGGTGGATATAGCAATGGTGAAATCGCTCTAGGAGTGTGTCGGGCATAGATTCCCTTTGCGGTTAATTTGAAGGTGACAGGTGCTCCATCGGTTTAGGATTTTGTCATGGGCCAGAACTTTTTTCCCGACACAGTCAACCAGACGCTGTTGTTTCCACCCTCTCTG
>DASQSP010000151.1:0-4827 GCA_035642355.1 Occallatibacter sp. | reverse complement strand
AGCCTTCTTCAGCTTCAACACCGCAAGCGCCTTGTCCAGTTGGTCGTCCGGACGCGGAGCATTGCTCTTTGCGGGCTGGTTGTCATCATCGTCGTCGTCGTTCGACGCCACCACCACATTCGGCTGCACCGCGTCGTCCTGGATCTTCTTCCCGTCCGGCGCGGCATACTTCGCCACCGACAGGATCAGCGCCGAACCATCCGGCAGCTCCAGCGTCTTCTGCACCGAGCCCTCACCGAAGGTCCGGTCACCCACCACGTCGCCGCGCTTGTTGTCCAGGATCGCCGCCGCCACCAGCTCGCCCGGACCGGACGTCCCATGATTCACCAGCACCACCAGCGGCACGGCGGTAAGGAACTTCGACTTCTCTGCCGTAAACGTCTCGCTCGGATACTTCTGGCCGCTCAGGGTCGCAATCGTCCCGCTCTGCAGGAAGAAATTCGCCAGCCGGATGCCCTGCGCCTCGTCGCCCACCGCAACGTCGCGCAGATCCAGCAGCACCTTCCTGGTCTCCTTGTTATCGCCCTTGCCCAGGCCCTTCAGCTTGCTCTCGATCTCGTTCACGCGATCCTTGGTCAGCGCGTTCGGCTTGATGTAGAGGATGCTCGCATTCTCGTAAAGCTGATCGCTCACCGCCGGCACCGGAACCACGCTCCGCGTCATGGTCACCTTGTCCGGCTCCGGCTTGCGCGGCCGCACCACAGAGATGCTCACATTCGTTCCCGCCGGTCCTTCCAGCAGCAAACGGATCATCGCCAGCGACATCTCGCGCGTCGATTGCCCGCCAATCGCCTCGATCAGGTCGCCGTCTTCAATCTGTTCTTTATCGGCAGGGCTGTCCTTCACCACCGAGACCACCGTCGCATAGCCATAGCGCTTCGAGACATTGAGTCCAACCTGCGCCGTGCCTTCGCTCAGGTGCTGCTTGTACAGCTTGTATTCGGAGGGGGTCAGGTAGCTCGAATCCGAATCCAGCGACTCCAGCAGACCATGCAGCGCGCCCACCGTCACGTTGCTCATGTTGGGGTCCACAACGTAGTCATTCTGGATCTTGTTCAGGACGTCGCTGTACACCTCCATCTCCTTGTAGGCGCCATCTTTCTGGTCCGCGCGCACATCGGAGCGGACGCTGCCCCACACCGTAAACAGGAGAAGAAGCAAGGAAACCCCAAAAATCGACCGCTGGAAAGACTTGGACATGGACCACCCGTTAAGAAAATGATAACGCAGAGCCCCCAGCCGCCTCCCTACACGTTCCGTGCTATGCCGGGCAGCCTTCAAATCCCGCAATTCCCCTCTTTATACGTCCCCGAACCCGCGACGTGACCGCACGTGATCACCGCCCCACCAGCCGTGCAAACCAGTTCTTTGCCTCACGCTGCGGGGAAGCTGCACCGGCACCTGCAATCTCCAGACCCGCCTTGCGAAGTCCATCGATCAGCTCTTCGACCAGCTCGGGATCCCACCACTTCGCCAATTCCTCGCGCGCCAGCAGCGCAAAATCCGGTCGCAACGTCAGCAGCGCGTGCACGACATGGCGCGCGGCCTCGGTCTCGCCAAGCTGCCCGTAGGCCGCCGCCAGCGCCACATTCGTACGCCAGAAGCGCGGCATGTTGATCTTCCGGCCGATCTCCGCGGCGCGCCGGTAATCGCGCCTGCGGTAGGCATCGAACAGGTGAGCGAACCCGTACCACCCCGGATGATGCGGATTCAGGCTCCTCGCCCGCTCCGCCAGCGCGCAACCGCGCTCCCACTCGCCGGAATATGCAACCAGGAAACCGAGAGACGCGATGGTGAATCCGTCCATGGGATTGCGCGCCATCGCCCGCTCGGCCGCGCCCCGGAAGGCCTCGATCTCGCGCCGGAAATACAGCACCGCAGCCAGCGCGTGATAGCCGAGATGATTGGAAGGATCGGCCTCAATCGCATGCTGGGCCGCCGCGAAGGCACGCCCCAGAGGATCGGGACGCACCTTGAAACCGTGCGCGTACTCCTCCTTGTAGAGAAGCGACAGCATGGCCCAGCAGTCCGCGTGGCCCGGCGCCAAGTGCACCGCACGCTCCAGCGCTGCCGTTGCCGTGGCGTGCTCCTCATCGGAAACGCGCTGGAAGTGCGCAAAGCTGTGCAGCACCGCCTCATACGGGCTCAACTGCTCGATATCCCTGGCCCGAAGCGCTTCGCTGATCGTCCGCGCTAAAACGCCCCGCGCGTCGCCCACCGTAGAGACAATGCGGGGCGCCACATCGTCCTGCAGCTCGAAGACCGCTCCCGGCTTGAAGAGGCGCTCGTAGTTCTCGGCCCAGAGATGCGCGCCGGAAGCCGCATCGACGAGTCGCGCCGCAATGCGCAGTCTTGGCCCGGCCTGGGAAATCTCGCCCTCCAGCAGATATCGCGCGCCAGGTTCTTTGTCGCCAGGTTCTCTGTGGATGTCTCGAACGCCTGCCGCGTCCTCGGCATCGCGCGACATCGACGTGCTGGCGATCGCGCGCAGGTAGGAGAACCGTTGCAGCCCGGCCATGATCCCCTTCGACAAGCCTTCCGCCATGGCCGCAACTTCAGCATCAGCTCCGCTATACCAGAATGGCAATACCGTGACCCGAAAGCCGTCCTCCGTTGGAACAGCGCCCGCATCGCCATCTCGCACAGCAAGCGGTGAAGCCCCCGGTGAGATCGACTCTCCCGCCCGCTCCACCACCGCCATCGGAGCGATGAAGCGGTAGCCCCGCTTGGGAAGCGTCTCCACATACAGCGGCGTCTCCGCGGAGTCGCCCAGGGCGTCGCGCAGCTTCATCACCGCCGTGTTCAGGCTGTGGTCGAAATCGACAAAAGTATCCGAAGGCCACAGGACGCTGCGCAATTCTTCGCGAGAGACGATCTGGCCGGCATGTTCCAGAAGAAAGACCAGGATGCGGAAGGATTGTTCTCGCACCTTGACCGGCTTGCCCCCGCGGCGCAGTTCACCCTCCGCCGCATCCACTTCAAAGACCCCGAAACGCCAACCACGCGCCATGTTCGCGGGCCTTTCCACAAGAGTCACTCCTCTTCCGACGTCACGCCGAGGAGTCTAGCACCTCTCTGCTTCGCGAAGAGCGAATATTCCCTGAAGCATACGACTACCTAACCTGCTTACAAATCAACTACATGGCAGGCGATACGCGTTCGCTCTCCGAATTACCTCCAGTGCATGGCGGAAATCGCGGCTGGAGCGCAGGTTACGGAGCATCACAGCGGGGCCGGCGATTCCGGCCACCAAAATTCAAGTTGGAGGACTCACATGACACGCCAGATGCTTCGCGCCGCTATCCTCAGCAACCTGCTCTTCTGCCTTCCCGTCGCCGCTGGCCTGCTCGGCTCGGCAACCGCCGCCTCCGCTCAGACCAGCCTCAACGTGGATGTCCCCTTCGCATTCTCCGCGAGCAACCATCATCTGCCTGCCGGCCAGTACCACGTGGCGCTGGTCTCGGACTCTTTACTGTCGATTCGCAACACCAAGACGGCAAACACCACGGTGGTCATGATTCGTCCGGAAGTGGGACGCAACCTTGACAGCTACAGCCGTCTCGTCTTCTACCGCGTGGGAAACCGGATTTACCTGACCGAGGTCTGGACACCCGATACCAGCCGGTACAGCAAACTGCTGGCGCATCCAAAGATCAACCCGGAACTGGCGAAGGAAGAAGTCCATCCCGCGGCTTCAACCATTGAAATCTCAGCTGAAGTCGCGGCAAAATAATCGCCGCCGGCTGCACCCACATCTCGCCCCCACATCTTGCCAAGAGATGTGGGGCGCGTAGGTTTCGCCACGGCAGGCTCGCATTACCATCGCGTCGAATCAGTCCGGAAACCTGCCGGTTCACCCCGCCGGGATTGCTACACTAAGAATGAATAGAGCGCACGAAAAGCCACGGATAGCCTCCGTGGCTTTTGCCTTTTTCTGGAGACTCGTTGGCCGCGTAATCCGTTTGGAAAGAATAATTTAGCCGCAACCGTTCCGGAATGATGTACTTGCGAACCGGAAGAGCTATTTGCATCATAAGCTGTGGAGGGAATGCTCACAGCGTTTTGGTCAGCCGCCCGAGGTCAGGCGGCGCGAGACCTGCTAGCGGCCTCGTGGTCCACAATTGCGCTGCGTTCCAAAAGGCTGCCGGCCCGGAGTTGGTAGGCCGGCAGCCTTCGAAGCGTATCAGTGTTCGAGATCGACAGCCTTCTGCAGCCAGGGCACGAACGTGATGTTGGTGCCGCTCACCGTGCTGCACTCGTGCTTGCCGGGACCATCGTCGCAACCCCACCAATTCTGAGTCGCGTCAATAGTACCGGTACATACCTTTGCCTTATCGAAAGCACAGACGTCCGCGACACCGATCTTTTTGCCAAGCAGGTTGTTGAGGTGCACATTGACTGCGGCCGGGGTGTTGACGGCCACGTCGACGTCTTCATCGCTGATAAGGTTGCGTGCGATGACGGTTCCGAGGACCGGGCTGCCGCCGCCGCCGCTGTTGATGTTGATGCCGACGCGCCCAGGCGTTGCGGTGTCCTCTGTGTCGGCGAGGTTGTCTGAAATGTCGTTGTCGATGATCTGATTGCCGCTCATATCATCCGCGGGAAGGCCAATGGCGGGACCGACATGCGTGTGCAGGGCGACGCCGCCCAGGCCGTTGTGCTTGAGTTCGTTGTGGATGATGACGTTGCCGGAGACACGTCCCTGGCCCATGCCATCGGAGAACAGACCGGCACCTGAGCCGCCGATCTGCACGCCGTTGTTGTCGGAGACGTTGTCGGCGATGGTGTTGTTATCAACGCCAAAGTGGGGCGCAAAGGGTGGCGCGG
>DASQSP010000150.1:0-7094 GCA_035642355.1 Occallatibacter sp. | reverse complement strand
TTGGCGACGAGGGCAACCGGGAAACCGGAGCCGAGGAACACGTCACCTGCCTGCGTTCGGTGCTGATGAAGCCGGAGCATCTGGCCTGGCTGGACCGGATTTGGGAGAAGCTGAGCGCCAGCGTCGCACATGACTGACCCTGCCGCTTTGCGCTCCATCCATCTGGCCCGCTTCCGGGCCGAGCCGGCCATCTTTCAAGCGCCGGGGCGGGTGAACCTGATCGGCGAGCACACCGACTACGCCGAGGGGTTTGTGATGCCCGCGGCCATCGACCTGGCCACGCTGGCGGCGATCTCGCCGCGCGCCGACGGCAGAATCGTGCTCTACTCCGAAAATTTTGCCGAGCAGCATAGCTTTGCCCGCAGCTTTGATGCTGCGGCGCTGCCCGCCGCACCCGCACGCCACTGGAGCGACTACCCGATGGGCGTGGTGTCCGTCCTCGCCGGCGAAGGGCACAGCATTCCGGGGTTCAGCCTGACGCTGTGGGGCGACGTGCCGCTGAATGCGGGGCTTTCAAGCTCGGCCTCGGTGGAGGTGGCGACGGCGCTGGCGGTGCTGTCGCTGGTGGGCGCGAGCTATTGTGGCCCCGTCGTTTCGGGTCCGGCCTTTTCGGGTCCGGCACTAGCACGGCTCTGCCAGCGCGCGGAGAACGAGTTTGTTGGCGCCAACTGCGGCATCATGGACCCGTTCATCTCCGCCAACGGCAAGGAGAACCACGCGCTTCTGCTCGATTGCCGCAATCTGAGCTACAGGCTGGCGCCGATTCCGGCGTCGATCGCGCTGGTCATCGCCAACACCATGGTGCAGCACTCGGTCGCGGGCGGCGACTACGCCAGCCGCCGCGCGCAGGTGGAGGAAGCGGCGGCGGTGATTGCGCGGCACCGGCCGGAGGTGCGCTTTCTGCGCGATGCGACGGTCGAAGACCTGGCCCGGTGGGGCGCGGAGATGAGTCCCAACGCGTTGAAACGCGCGCGGCATGTGATCACGGAAAACACGCGCACGGTGGCCGCGGCCGACGCGCTGATGGGCCGTAATTTGGCCGAACTCGGACGGCTGATGGCAGCGGCGCACGCAAGCTACAGCCAGGACTTCGAGGCCAGTTGCGCGGAGGCCGATGCGATGGTGGCGCTGGCCCAGGATTTGCCCGGCCTCATCGGCGCGCGGCTCACCGGCGGCGGCTTTGGCGGCTGCACCATCAATCTGGTAGAACGCGCACATGCGGCGGAGTTTGCCGCAACACTGGGCCAGCGTTACGCGGGCCGGTTCGGCATCGTACCGCCGATCATGGTCTGCCGTGCATCCAACGGTGCGGGGCGCATCTTTTAGCCGAACGTTTTGCCTGGTCCCATATTTTGCGTGCGGGGAAACATTGGGCACGCTTTGAAGATCCCGGCCGTTCTTTCCACCGGAATCGCGCCCTCGCCTTGGTAAGATCAGCCAATCAGGACCACGCCGACAGCAGACACGAACCGAGGCCTTCGGCCGGCCCCGCTTG
This sequence comes from Occallatibacter sp., assembly GCA_035642355.1. Classification (GTDB taxonomy): domain Bacteria; phylum Acidobacteriota; class Terriglobia; order Terriglobales; family Acidobacteriaceae; genus Telmatobacter. The sequence continues at coordinate 5,599 of DASQSP010000150.1, read as the reverse complement.
AGATTCCCGTTCACCGCGCGCCGCCCTTGGCGCCCGGCCTGGACCGCAGAACAGAGACCGCAGAGAGACATGATGCAACCTACGCAGGCCGATCGACCCTACTCCTACGAAACATTTCCCACCGCTGGCAACGTCGCGTACTTCTCGATGGAGATCGCGATCAACCCTTCCATGCCGACCTACTCGGGCGGCCTGGGCGTGCTGGCGGGCGACACGCTGCGCTCCGCGGCCGATCTGGGCGTGCCGCTGGCGGCCTTCACGCTGGCGCACCGCAAGGGCTACTTTCAGCAGCACCTGAGCGGCGCGGGCGACCAGACCGAAGATGTGCAGCCGTGGAATCCGGCGGACTTTTGCACGGAGGAACCGGCGCGGGTGACGGTCTCGATCGAGGACCGCACGGTGACGGTGCGTGCCTGGCGCTATGACATGGTGGGCCGCTACGGGCATGTGGTGCCCATCTATCTGCTGGACACCGATGTCGACGGCAACTCGGAGTGGGACCGCGGGCTGACCGACCACCTTTACGGCGGCGACACCAACTACCGCTTGCAGCAGGAGATTGTGCTGGGCATGGGTGGCGCGCGCATGGCCGGCACGCTGGGTTTTCCCATCAACGTCTACCACATGAACGAGGGCCACGCGGCGCTGCTGACGCTGGCGCTGCTGGAGAGCCAACTGGGCGGCGGACCGCTGGGCGCGTTCAATGAGGCGGACATTGCGCAGGTGCGGCGCAAGTGCGTGTTCACCACGCACACGCCGGTGCCCGCCGGCCACGACCGCTTCTCCGCCGAGCAGGCCGGCCGCATGCTGGGCGCGGACCGCACGGCGCGCCTCGAAAAGCTGGGCTGCTTTCACGAGGGGCTGCTCAACATGACGCTGGTCGCGCTGCGTTTTTCGCGCTACGCCAACGGCGTGGCCCTGCAGCACGGCAAGGTGTCGCGCGCCATGTTCCCGGAGTTCCCGATCGATTCCATCACCAACGGCGTGCATGCGCCCACCTGGGTCTCCGAGCCGGTGCAGCAGATGCTGGACACGCATCTGCCCGCATGGCGGCGGGACAATCTTTACATGCGCAACGCCATCGATCTGCCCGAGCAGGCCATGATCGAGGCCCATGCGCGGGCCAAGGAAGCGCTGCTGACCGAAGTGGCCACGCGCACCGGCCGCGTGCTCGATCCGCATGTGCTGACGCTGGGCTTTGCGCGCCGCGCGGCCACTTACAAGCGCGCCACTCTGCTGTTTACCGATCCCGACCGGCTGCTCAAGATCGCCGAGCAGGCCGGCGGCTTGCAGATTCTCTACGCGGGCAAGGCGCATCCCCAGGACGAGCCCGGCAAGGCGCTGATCCACAGCGTCATCGAGAAAGCGCAGACGCTGTCGAGCGAGCTGCTGCGCATCGTCTATCTCGAAAACTATGCGTGGGATCTGGGCGCATTGCTGACCGCCGGCGTGGATGTGTGGGTGAACACGCCGCGGCGGCCGTATGAGGCCTCCGGCACCAGCGGCATGAAGGCCGCGCTCAACGGCGTGCCGAGTTTGTCGATTCTCGACGGCTGGTGGATCGAGGGCTGCCTCGAAGGCGTCACGGGCTGGGCCATCGAGGACGGCGCGGATGACGCCGCCGAGGCCGGCTCGCTCTACGACAAGCTGGAGAAGGCCGTGGTGCCGCGCTACAAGAGCGCGCCCGAGCAGTGGGCGCGGATGATGCGCTCCACGCTGGCCTTCAACGGCTCCTACTTCAACACCAACCGCATGGTGAAACAGTACACGCGCAACGCCTACTACCCGGTGCAGTTGCTGGAGCCGGCGCACGTGGAAGAGCCGAGCTTCGCGGGCTGAGGCAGTCGAGCGAACAAGCGGAGGGAGCGTGGGGTTTCAGCCCCACGAAGGAGTAAGCGAGGAATTTGGGCCTTCAGGCCCGGAAGATGAGGCTGCGGCTAAAGCCGGTGTGACTTTTACCCCATATTCCAGAGCCTGAAGGCCCTGGCTCCCTCCGCATTCGCTTTTTTCATCGACCACAGGCCGCCGTGACTCGTTCATGCGATTGCGCCCCGTTTGTTTGCGCGCCCTGTACGCCAGACCCTCCCCTATAATCGCTTTCATCGCGCAGCTACTCGCCAGAGTGTCGAATCACCCCAGCGCAACATTCTGCAAGATGATTATCCATCTTGCTCAGGCAGAGGCTTAACGGCTCCATCGATGTGGTTTTGTAACAGGGCACGGCTTCAGCCGTGCCGCCGACCGTCTCTTGGGGTGGCAGGGCTTTAGCTAAAGCCCAGGATTTCTATGGCCATTTTGCGGCACGACTGAAGTCGTGCCCTGTTACAAGGCTGGTCGAAATCGATCAACGTGCCGCACCTGAGCTAAGTGGACAATCATCTAGCCAATAGCCCAATGGCGGGCCACCCGGGTGATCTGCTGCGGGACGCGGTTCGAGGATTTATGCCGATTCAGTGCGGGGCGTGCCCGTTTGCGCCCGCGCCTGCGCCTGCGGTTGCCTGCTTTCTGGCGGCGGTCCACGCGTAGTGCAGGCCGGAGAGGACGGTGAGCACCATGGTGGTCCACAGCGCGAAGCTGCGCAGCGCGGTGACCCAGGCAGCTTGGGTGAGCTGATGCAGCAGCACCACGGCAACGGCCGTTACCTGCGCCACGGTATTGGCCTTGCCGATGAGGCTGGGGAGGAAGTCGCGGCGGCCGGCGGCGGCGTAGAGGATGGCCGAGACCAGCAGGATGCCCACGTCGCGGCCGAAGACCAGCACCGTAACGCGCATGGGCATCAGCCCTTCATGGAGCAGAACCAGGAAGAGCGTGCTGAGGAGAAGCTTGTCGGCCACGGGGTCGAGATATTGGCCGAGGACGGTGCGCTGCGCGAGCAGGCGCGCCAGCAATCCGTCGAGCGCGTCGGTGAGTCCGGCGATGAGGAAGAGAATGAAGCCGGCCTCGAAGCGCCTCTCGAGGATGGCCGCAACCAGAAACGGCGCCAGGCAGATGCGCAGCAGCGTGAGCAGGTTGGGGGCCAGGCTGAGCGGGTTGCGATGGTTCGGCGCGGCGTCTGTCATGGCAGGTATGGGCAGCAATGCGGCAATAGCGGGCACTCTGTTTCGTCCCCGAGCATACAGCATGGCGGCGCGCGGGATGGGGCGCGCGAGCAGCGCAGAGCTTGGTCTTGGGCAGCGATCCTGTTAAACTACCCGAGGTAGAGCGCAGGCGCGTAGCTCAGTTGGTTAGAGCGCTTCCTTGACACGGAAGAGGTCGTTGGTTCGAATCCAATCGTGCCTACCAATTCTCACTTGAATTAAACTACCTGACAAAGATGACATCTTCTTTGGTCTGCCGGGTGCCGGGTGCCGGGTGCCCCCGGTCCCTCGCCTTTGGGGACCGGGGATCGAAGCGCCACCGCTCAGTAGTGGGAACAGGCCCTAATTGTCTACGCCGTTCTGCTGACTACGACAAGCCAAGTGACTGCGTCGCGCCCTGATTCCATTCCTTGAGCATGCCGTTGCCGATCTCTTCGAACTCGGAATGCCCTTTGACGTAAGCACGAAGCTGCTCGGATGTTTTCAGGATCGCATTGGCAACGCTGTCCATGATCTGTCGAACTCTTGCCGGTGAGGCGCCGAGCCGTGTCTCTCCCAACCGCTGAAGTTCCTTCGCGGCCGGCCAGCGCGTCGTGCCGTTCAGAGTGAGCGCCATCGCATCCTTCGGAAGATAGACCGTGGTGGTCACAATGTCATAAGCCGGAGCCAGCCGGGCCTCGCCCTGCACATCGTCGTAGACAATTCCGAAGTTCTTGAGATGAGCGTCGCCATTGCGCAGTGCGCAGTTGAGTGCGATCAGTGTGAAAAGCCTCTCCAGGTCTTCATTTAAGTGCGGCGAATTCGCAAACTGTGTAAAGCGCTTGAGGATAGACGTCTCATAGCTGCCACGATACTTCTCCTCCGTGCGGCGGGCATTCAACACGCAGAAGTCCTCGAATCCGCGGTAGGTTCCATCCGGCCGAAGATCGAAGCGGTCGATAACCAGTGCGAGGCCGTCTTCGGCGAGCCGGTATGACGGCACCTCGAGCCCGCATGCCTCCGCAACGTTGAGGCAGAAATACTCGTTGGCTGCGAGCTGCGGATACTCGTTCTGTTGCCAAAACTTGACGATGTGTGTTGCACCGCGATAGCTCTGCGAAAGACGGCCATCTCCTTTGCTCAGTGGGACCGATGCTGCTTCATCGCGGACGAGAATCTTCGGCTGCACGCCGCTCACGCCCGAGAAAGACGCGAACTTGTCGATCAGATAGCGGAACAGTTCTCCACCTCGGCGCTTTTCGAGGATTTCGTCAATCGACTGGAATGGCACATCCTCTTCCAGTTGCTCCTGGTCGCCGGTAAAGCGAATGCGCCCAACCTGCGAGCGGCCGACAATCCCCAGCAGGTCGAAGTCATCAAACGTACCGGTTGCTTTTGCGAAGGCCAGCCGCAGGCGCTCACGGAGGCCGCCTTCGGGAAGGTTCATCTCGAAGATGGGTGGCAATCCGAACGGCAGGTCCCATGAAGAAAGGCGGACGGGCATGGTGACTGAGACGGCGCGCGGTGGAACCGAGCCCGGCTGATAGAGGAATGTGCTGCCGCGCGTGCCAGCACGCTCCAGCAGGCCCGCTTCGACACCGTCCGTCCACACCTTAATCATGCTGTTCCTCACTCATGAGGTCGTCCAGAGTTGGCCTCCGAGCGCTGGATTCCTGCAACCTTAGTTCGAGCCCGAGAACCGTGAGAACTCGCGAGACCTTGGAATACCCGAGCTCGCCGATGCGCGCGTTCTCCAGAGCATCCAGCGTTGAGCGCCCAATCTGAGCTTTCCGCGCCAATGCAGTCTGGCTTAGACCGAGCTCTTTTCGTTTGGCGGCGATCCGGGAGCCGATGGTAGACAAATTAGACATAATGACTAATATACAAGGTTAAAATTGATTTTCAAATAAATTTGCTCTGTATATAAGTCATTCCGGTGCGGTGCAGATGTAATATATAGGCGGACGCAGATCGGCGCTGCTTCTGTAGGCACAGCCATCTGAATGACGACGTGGGTTTGGCAGGATTGACTGCCCTTCTCCGTTATTTGCGGAGATAGGCATCGGCGCCGCTGATCCAGTCGGCGCGGGGCGGGCAGAATACGTCGAGGTCGATGGTGTCTTCCAGGGCTTCCGCGCTGTGCGGAACGTTGCCCGAAATCACCAGAATTTCTCCGGCGCGGACGATGATTTCCTTTCCCGGCAGGGAGAATTTGAGCGCGCCTTCAAGGATGTAAGTGATCTGTTCGTTCGGGTGGCTGTGCAGGGGCACCACGCAACCTTTGCGCAGCAGCAGGCGGGCCAGCATGCTCTTTTCGCCGGCGACAAACTGGCGCTCGATGAGGGGATTCAGGTGCTCAATGGGCATGTCGGCCAGGCGGACGTATTGGACGTCCGCGGATTTCTCTTGTCCTGTTGCGCTCATTCTGCTGATCTCGTTTCGCTGATTGATTCTTTCGAGCGGGACAATTATAGCAATCGGGTGCGATCTCTTGATTGGGTTCAGGAGCGATGGCGGGTCATGATTGGATTGGAGCACCGCCT
>DASQSP010000149.1:0-6155 GCA_035642355.1 Occallatibacter sp. | reverse complement strand
GGCTTCAGCCGTGCCGATTGGCGCCACACCGAGGACCAGGGCTTTAGCCCTCGGGACATTCGAAACGTCAACATATTCAAGCCCGTAGCCGCAGCCGGGGTTGTGGGAAAGTGGAAAGCGCACTTCAGCTTTCCACCTTTTCCATAACCCTCCGTCACCCAATCGCCTGGCTCGATGTAAACAACCTCTTGAGACACGACATTTAGCCCCTGAGCGTTGTCGCTAACTGATCCACTACCCAGGCCGGGCGCAGTTGGCAGCGGGCCATTCCGGTCTGTAGGATGGTTGCGGCATGCGACCTAACGTGAACCTGATGAAGGCCACCCTGACGGGTGCGCTCGGCGGATTGCTCTTCGGCTTTGACACGGTTGTAATCTCCGGCATCATCGATGCGGTGGTGAAGCTCTACGGGCTGAGCGACTACGGCAAGGGCTGGACGGTGGCCATTGCACTGATCGGCACCGTGGTGGGCTCGTTTGGCGCGGGCGCGGCGGGCGCAAAGCTGGGCGGGCGCGAGACGCTGCGGCTGACCGCGGTGCTTTATGTGCTCTCGGCGCTGGGCAGCGCGCTGGCGTGGAGCTGGCCCTCGCTGATGGTCTTCCGGTTCATCGGAGGGCTGGGCATCGGCGCGTCGTCGGTGCTGGGACCGGTCTACATTGCGGAGCTGGCGCCGGCCAAGTGGCGCGGGCGGCTGGTGGGCGCGTTCCAGTTCAACGTGGTCTTCGGCATTCTGGTGGCGTACACGTCGAATTATGTGATCCGCACCATGCACCTGGGCGCGGCGGAGTGGCGCTGGCAGGTGGGCGTGGCGGCGGCGCCGGCGGCGATCTTCCTGGTGCTGCTGTTCGGCATTCCGCGCAGCCCGCGCTGGTCGGCCTCGCGCGACAGAATCGACGAAGCGCTGGCGGTGCTCAAGCAGATGGGCGACCCAGACCCCGAGACGGAGCTCAAGGACATTCGCGCCGCGCTGGCTGAGGAACACGCGAGCGCGAACGAGCCGGTGTTCCGCTGGAAGTATCGCTATCCGCTGTTTCTCGCGATTTCAATTGGCGCGTTTAACCAGCTCGCCGGCATCAACGCGATTCTCTACTACCTGAATGACATCTTTGCGGCGGCGGGATTCAATCAGCTTTCGGGCGACCAGAAGGCGATTGCCATCGGGTTCACGAATCTTGTGTTCACCATCGTGGGCATGAGCGTGATCGACAAGCTGGGGCGGAAGACTTTGCTGCTGATTGGCGCGGCGGGCACGGCGGCCTGCCTGTCGGGCGTGGCGTGGATCTTCTTTACCAACTCGCATCAGGCGATGCTGGTGTGGCTGCTGATTACCTACATCGCGTTCTTCGCGCTGTCGCAGGGCGCGGTGATCTGGGTGTATATCGGCGAAGTCTTTCCCAATCGCGTGCGGTCGAAGGGCCAGGGCGTGGGCAACGCCAGCCACTGGACTATGAACACGATCATCGCGCTGTCGTTCCCGGTGCTGGTAGGCAGCGTGGGCCGCGGCGCGCCGTTTGTCTTTTTCGCAGTGATGACGGTGGTGCAGTTTTTCACGGTGCTGTTCGCGTATCCCGAGACCAAGGGGCAGACGCTGGAGGCGCTGCAGCGGAAGCTGGTGCGGGCGTAGTAGTTTCCATGCTGGTGTGCGGCCGGGGCAATCGCATTTGGAGTTTATGAGAGCACCTGTATGGGACAGGCTGCGAACCATGATTGATATACGCCTTGTAACAGGGCACGACTTCAGTCGTGCCGCAAAAGGCAGACCAATGCGTCCGGCTTTAGCCGCTGCAAGAGCTGCTAAAGCCAAGGTTGATGAAAAATGTGCCTTTGCAGGGGCTGAAGCCCCATGATTATTGCGGCTCGATTCGGCACGACTGAAGTCGTGCCCTGTTACAAAACCGTTATTTCAATCGAGAATCAGCCTTGCGCCGTCTTGACCTGCAATGGTTTTCAAATGCGATTGCGCTGGGTTCACAGCGGCACTGGACGCCTGAAAATGCCTCAACTGTGCTACACTAAGTCTGCGCTCAGTGATTTGGTCGTGAGCGGCGGTTTGCCCGTCCCAAGGGCAAGTTTGCCTGGCACAGATTTCCCCAAGCCCCTACAGCGTAACCACCTCGGCTCCATTTGGAGCAGCGTTCGTGGTGTATCCAATTGGTGTATCCAATTTGGATATGCGGCGCTGGTGGTGCCGGACGGCAGTGAGCCGTTGCGGCGTAACAGCAGCGTGGGTCAGCTCCGGGTTGCAGATCTCTTGAATGAGTGCCTGCCAGCCAGTCCCCAAGGACCTTACGGTTCTCTCTTACGCATAAAGTTCGATTGCAGGTTCGCGCCTGAAGTGTGCGCGCCCGCGTGTCCGGTTCCGCTTGCAGGCCTCATGGAAAAAGAGGCTCACGGGGCCCAGAGAAAAGTTCTATTTTGACGACTGAATTTTCGCAATTCCCTCTTTCTGCCGCCCTTCAGGCGCGGCTTGACGCCAACAAATTCACGACTCCCACGCCGGTGCAGGCAGGGGCGATTCCGCCCGCGCTGGAAGGCCGCGACGTGCTCGCGACCGCGCAGACCGGCACGGGCAAGACGCTCAGCTTTTTGATCCCGGTGATCGAGATGCTGCAGAAGGCGGACCTTTCAACCAAGGGCGCACACGCGCTGATCCTGTTGCCCACGCGCGAGCTGGCGATGCAGGTCGAGACCGCCTTCCGCGCCATCCGCACCCATTCCTCGCAGACCTCGGCGCTGGTGGTCGGCGGACTTGCCGAAGGCTCGCAGCTTGAGTCGATTCGCCGCGGCGCGCGGCTGATTGTGGCCACGCCGGGCCGGCTTGAGGACTTCATCAAGCGCAAGCTGGTGCGCCTGGACAATGTGAAGATGCTGGTGCTGGACGAAGTGGATCGCATGCTGGACATGGGCTTTCAGCCCGCGATTGCGCGCATTGCGGCCACGCTGCCGCCGGTGCGGCAGACGCTGTGCTACTCCGCCACGCTCGAGGGCGCGGTGAAGGACGTGGCGGGCAAATACCTGAACAAGCCGGCGCGCATCGAGATTGGCTCCGTGCTGAAGCCGGCGGAAAATGTCGAGCTGCGCACCTTTGAAGTGGAGCGCGACCAGAAGCAGGAGCTGCTCGAGCATTTGCTTGAAGCCGAGCAAGGCAGCTTCCTGGTTTTCGTGCGCACCAAGCACGGCGCGGACCGCGTGGCGCGGCGGCTGGCCCGCTCCGGCTGGTCGGCGACGCAGATTCACGGCGACCGCACGCAGGCCCAGCGCAACTCCGCGCTGCGCAGCTTCCGCGAGGGGCATCATCGCGTGCTGGTGGCCACCGACGTGGCGGCGCGCGGCATCGACGTGGCCAACGTGGCGCACGTGGTGAACTACGATCTGCCCAAGGTGGCGGAGGACTTTGTGCATCGCGTGGGCCGCACCGGCCGCGCGTCTGCCAAGGGCGTCGCCTCCACCTTTACGGTGGCCGCGGAGCGTGGCGAGCTGCGCAAGATCGAGCGCTCGCTGTCCATCCAGATGAAGCGCTTCAGGGTGCGCGCCGCCGAATCCACCGCCGCCTGAGCAGCAGCATTGCCGTGAGCCGCATTGAATTGCGGCTCACGGCACGAACACCTTACGCAGCCTCGGATGGGGCTGCGTTTTTCTTTCGCGTGGCCCAGAGATAGCAGAGCAGCCAGGCCGGTGCGGCCCATGCGTAGGCGTAGGTCTTCATGTCCATACGCGCGTAGACCTGCGCGAGTTCGAGGCCGAAGATAGCTGCGAAGGGCCACAGCGGCCGGCCCTGCGCGCGGGCACGGAAGAACGCGGCCATCACCGCGGGCAGGATGATGGCTTCGTCGCTGAACCACGAGTAGGGCGCGCAGAGGCGCGCCACCAGCAGCACCAGCAGGCCTTCGTTCATCCAGTCCCACTGGGCGCGGCGGCGGATGTAATAGATCGCGGCCCACACGCAGGAAAGCCCGGCGGGCAGGAATTCGAGCCATGCGGCGCGGGGCGCGAGGGTGCCGCGCAGCAGCATGGAAAGCGTGGGGGTGAGGCGCTCGCCGACGCCGGTGTCGCGCAGGCTCTGCGCGTAGTGGGCGAAGACGTGCGGGTCGAGACACAGCGTGACCGCGGTGCTGACGCCGAGGGCCAGCGCGAGGCCGGCGAGCACGCGCACCTGTCTGCGGTCGAGGGTCCAAAGGAGCAGCACGACGGCGAGCGCGAGAAACAGATGCGGCTTCATCACGCAGGGCAGCAGCAGCGCTCCGGCGAGCATGGGGTTGCGTTCGACGAAGAAGAGAAACGCCGTGACGCTGACGAGAAAGAAGACGCCGATCTGGCCGCCGAGCATGCAGACCAGGGCTGGCGCAAAGAGCAGGCCGAAGAGCGGCAGCAGCGTGTTTGGACGGCCGTTGAGCAGCCACAGCATCCACAGTGAAGCGGCCAGCGCGGCCACCATGGCCATGCCCCAGAGGACCAGCCCCAACCATGCGCCCACCATGCCCAGCGGCAGCAGCAGCAGAAACGTGACCGGCGGGCTGGGCGTGATGCTGGGCGCGACGCGGTTGTAGCCGGCGGAGGTTTCGAGGCGCTGCAGGGCATCGGCGTCAAAGGGATCGGCGTGGCGGAGGAGCTGCTGGCCGGAGGCCCAGTAGCCGATGTAGTCGCCCTCGAGGCCGGGCTTTTTGCCCTGCATGTTGGCGGCATAGAGCAGCCCGATAAAGCAGAAGCCCGCCAGCACGATGGCTGCCGCGCCCAGCTTGCGGCCCAGGCTACTGTTCATTCCATCACCTCTGTTGGTGCGCTGGCCGCTCGCGCATTGTGGGTTGCGTAGAGAAACCACGCAAGCCAGGCGGGCGCGGTCCAGATGTAGTCGATGGTGGTCATGGGGACGTTGACGAGCACTTCAATCATGGCGGCAATGGCGACGATGCCGAGCGGGATGAGCGAGCGGCCTGTCTCTTCGGCTAGGTATGCGCCCGTGAGCACGGCGGGGAGCAAGAGTGCTTCGTCGGGCAGCAACGCATAAGGCGAGCAGAGCACGGAGACGATGAGCACGAGCTGGCCTTCGAGCATCCAGTTCCAGCGCGCGCGGCGGCGGGCGTAATACCGGAGCGCCCATGCGAGGCCGAGGCCCTCCGGCACGAACTGCAGCCAGATTGCGTTGCGATTGATGAGCTGGCGAAGCAGTTCGCCCCAGGTGGGCACGACCTGCTGCATGATGCCCGCGGTGTGCAGCATCTGGTCGTACTGGGCCCAGGCATGGGGATCGACGAGATAAGCGAGCACGGCACAGGCTGCGACTGCGGCGATGGCTCCGATGAGCACCGCGTAAGCGCGGCGGCTGAGCGCCCAGAGAATGAGCACGACTCCGAAGAGAACGAAGAGGTGGGGCTTTACGGCGCAGAGCACGAGGGCCGCTCCGGCCCAGTAGGGGCGGGTACGCAGGAAGGTGAGGAACAGGACCACGCCGAGCAGCAGAAGGATGCCGAGCTGCCCGGCCATCAGGCACTCCATGAGCGGGGCGAAGCAATAGCTGAGCAGGTGGGTGCGCGTGGGAGGCTGGCCGTTGAGCTGCCAGATGAGCCGGACGGAGAGAATGGTGCAGCCAAGGAGAAGGACCATCCACAGCACGCTGGCAGCGTTGGCTCCGACGTAGCCGAGAGGGAGGGCCAGAAACAGAGCTGTGGGCGGATTGCGCATGATGAGCGGCTCGCTGCTGGAGAAGCCCGCGGTCTGCTCGAGGCGGAGGACGGCAGCGGCGTCGTAGGGGTCGCCGCCCTGGCGCAGCAACTGGCCGGCGGACCAGTAGGCGATGAAGTCGCGGGCGCCGGCGTTTTTCTCCCGCGCGACGAAGGCGAGGATGCCGGCTCCCAGGGCGAGGAGGAGAGCGGCTGCGATCATGCGCAAGGGGTTGATTTTCATGGTTTTCGTCGCGAGCGGAGCCCGCTTATGGCTCCGCCACTCGCTTTTGCCGGCTGGGCCGTTTCCCCCAGCATAGGGGCGGCGGACCGCCAGCGTAAGCGGTTGATGAGGCGAAGGAATCACCCCGGTACCGTCTGGGCGCAGGGGGCGGTGGCGCGCAGGCGGGCCGGGAGCGGCCGTTCCGCGGCGTTTTCGTTGACTCTGAACCAGTAATCGAGTATCCTGAAGTCCTTGCGCGGTGTTGTGCCTGGCGT
>DASQSP010000148.1:0-38343 GCA_035642355.1 Occallatibacter sp. | reverse complement strand
TTCCACCCTGTCGAAGTCCACGTTGCCGCTCGCGCCCGCAAGGCCCGCAATACGCTCCCGCGCAACCCATCCCCACGCGGCGAGCACTTCGAGGCTGATGAGATACGGATTGCCCGCAAAGGCCGACGAGCCCGCATAGGGCGAGTTGCCGTAGCCGGTGGGACACAGCGGCAGCACCTGCCACACATGCTGTTTGGCCGCGGCGAGAAACTCCACAAACGCATGCGCGGCCGGCCCCAGATCACCGATGCCGCCATAGGAAGGAAGAGAGCTGATGTGCAGCAGCACGCCCGACGAACGCTCGAATCGCATATCCGCATTATCGCCGGGCGGGGCCTTCTCACGAAGCACGGGAAATCTCGGCCGCCACACAAAGCGGGTGCCCCAGGTCTCGTCTTTGAGACCTGGGAAAACACAAACGCCAGAACAAAAAAGGCCCGCATCGGCTTCGATGCGGGCCTAGCTTGTAAACTGCCCGTCTTACGCGCCCGGAACCTCGGGCGCCTTCGACTTGGCGTTGAAGATCACGCGGTTGTGCTTCTTGTAGTCGCTGATGATGTTGGTCGCAAACACCTGGAAGGCTTCGCCGCGCTTCTCGTCGAGAATCTGGTCGCGCGTCTGGTCAAGATTCTTGGCGATCTCGTCGGCGCTGGGCTCGGTCTTCATGTCGATCTTGGCCACCACGCCGGTGCGCCCGGTCAGGATGGGTCCGCTGATGTTGCCCGGCACCATGTCAAAGAGCTGCGGGGCAAGCTGGCCCACCGCGCCCAGATCGGGCACCTGCTCGGTCTGGCCCACCAGCTCGCTGGTCTTCACCGTCGCGCCCGCATCTTTGGCGGCTTTAGCCAGGTCGTTGGTCGCATGAGCCTGGATTGCCAGCGCAGCTGTCTTCTGGCGCAGCAACACCGGCAACTGCTCGGCGCGGTAGTCGTCCAGCACATGGCTCTTCCAATCGGCAAACGTGGGCACATGCGCCGGCACAATGCCCGTGACCTGGAAGATGGCATAGCCCTCGCCGGTGGGCGCGAACTGCGCCGGGTCACCCTGCTTGCCGGCAAAGGCCTTGGCCAAAAGCTGCGCGCCATTGGGCAGCGCGGCGATGGTGCCCTGCCGGTCGACGGGCGGCGTGGTGACCAGGTGCAGATGATGCGCGGCGGCCGTCTTGGCGAGGCCGTCCTTGATCGCCTCAGCCGTGAGCGCCTGCGCGTAGGCCTGCTGCGCCGCGGACGAGTTTTCGCGGATCAGCGTGGCCTGAATCGTCGGCAGCACCTCGTTCAACTGCTGCGTGTGCGCCTGCTGCCGCTCCTCCACCTGCACAATGTGATAGCCGAACTGCGTCTTCACAATCCTGGTGTCGCCAATCTTCTGCGAGAAGATCGCGGCATCGAACTCCGGCACCATGCGGCCGCGCTGCGCAAAGCCCAACTCGCCGCCCGAGTCCTTGCTGCCGGGGTCGTCGGAGTACTTCTTCGCCAGCTCGGCAAAGTTCGCGCCGCCCTGAATCTGCTTCAGCAGATCCTCGGCCTTGGCCTTGGCCGCAGCGTCGGTCTTGGCATCCGCGCCTGGCGCCACCTTGATGAGGATGTGGCGCGCCCGCGCCTGCTCCGGCATCTGATACTCGGCCTGATGCGCGGAGTAGTACTGCTGAATCTCCTGCTGCGTGGGCTGCACCACGCCGCCCGGCACCTGGTCCGCCGTAAAGGCAAAGTAGCTGATGGTGCGCTGTTCCGGCACGCCATTGGCATACTGCGCCGCATTCTTTTTGAAAAAAGCCTCAAGCTCGGCGTCGGAGGGGTTGATCTGCTTGGCCAGCTCGTCGCTGGAGAGGACGGCGTAGTCGAACTTCACCTTGATGTTGTTCTTGCGGTAGAACTCGCGCACATCCTTGTCGCTCACCGTCACGCCCGCTGTGATCAGCGACTGCAGCCGCCGCATCACGATGTCCTGCTTCACGTTCTCTTCGAACGCCGCCACGGTGATGTCGAACCGGTTCTGAATGATCGCCGCATACTGCTTCTCGCCGATAAACTTGCCGCCGGGAAAGAGCACCGCCGCCGGGGGCCCGGTCTGCAGGAAGCTGCGTACATCGGCGTCGGTGGCGTGAATGCCCAGCTTGGCCGCTTCGTCCAGCAGAATCTGCTGCTGCACCATCTGCTGGCCCACCTGCGGCTCGATCATGCCCATGATCATCGGGTTGCCGGCATACTGCGGATACTGCTGCTGGACGCGCTGGGTGGCCGCCTGGGTCACCTTGGTCTGGCTGATCACGTCGCCCGAGGCGAAGATGCGGCTGTACCAGTGCGGGTAGACCACCGCGAAGGTGTCCGCCGCCGAGGCGCTCTGGCCGGTGAGGCCGGGGATGAGGTAGACCACCATCGACACGGAGGCCGCGGCGATGATCACGACAAACAGCGCCTTGGTCAGGCGATTATCTTTCTGCAGAAAACGAATCATGGATGGACTTGAGCCTTCAACTCTCTACGCGCAGGGATTGGGGAGCCATCGCCGCGGCGGCATTCCGGCCGGACCGCAGGCAGAACCCGCCCGGCAACGCGCAAATCTCGCGGGACGCGATTCTCTAGCATTATAGACGAGCGAAGGGGTGATTCGCGCTCCCGGGTAGTGCCCTGATAATGCGTTGCTCAGACCAGCCGTTCCCCTGCAACCTTAACAACCAAAGATGGAGGAAAAGAAATGTAAACAGAATTATGCAACATTGACGCAACAAATATATTGACATACGTTGCGTCGTAGTTCAATATAAGGGCTGTGAGATTAGCAGACCTAGAGCGCGCCCTAGAGCAACAGCTCACTGAGGATAAAAAGCAACTGAAGCAGGTTCATGCGGCGCAAAACAAGCTGCGTCCTATGGTACAGCGCTTTAATCACCTTGAAGGTGAAGCTAGGACTCGCAACACGAGGATGCGTCGGGTAATCTCAGTCCTCGGATCGGACAGCTTTGAAACGCTTAACAGGTCGATGCGATCCGGCAAGGACATTTCCAAGACAATCCCGACGGTCACGACGGACGACTTGCCCTTGTGGGAATGGATGGTTGCAATAGTTGAGCAATGGCCCGGAATCCAAGTAATCGAACTGCAGCTAGCGCTCGAACACTTTGACCGCAAGACCTCCAGGCAGTCTATCGAGTCCGCTCTTAATACCCACAGCGACAAGTTCGTCACAACGGTTCGCGGGAGAGAAAAATTCGTCTCGCTGAAAGGAGCATAGTATATGCACTCCACCATCTCACCAACAGGAGGAAAGTTGGACGTTGATTCTAGCGCGTTAATCACGCTAGTGTGTGCCTATAAACATCTCTGGATCAAATATCAGGAATTGCGGTACATGGAGGAGCATCCTGACGATGATCAAGAGGCGGCTCGTGAGGCGGTATTTGACAAGATTTACGATATTTTCCAGCCCGCACTCGACGCTCTATCCGAAGGGCGACCCGTTCGAGAGCTTCTTCTGGCCCTTGCGAGCACTGTCGAGAAAGACAAAGAACTTCCGTTTTCCGAGTAGACATTGACACTGATCCTGCGCGAGGGTTCGCGTGCTGATGAGCGAACCAAGACCCGCCCTGGCAGGCAGGTTTTCTATTTGTAGTCCCTATACTGCCAGTGAGGTGTTAAGTCCATGAGCAATCGAGTGAGCGGTAAATGTCTCGTCTTCGCAGCCGTTCTCTGCCTCCCAATGCTCGGCAAATGTCAAGCGCTAACCGGCTTGAATCTGCGCGCATATTGCAGTTTTGTCAGCAAGACGCACCTGTCCAATGAGGAGTACACCCAGAAAAACATATGTCTGTTCTACGTCTCTGGCGTTGTGGACGGATTTCAGGTTGGGGAGGGTGTTCCGAGAATTTGCGTTCCACAGGAGGCTACCGTGAACGAACTAGCCCTCGTTGTGTCGAAGTACCTAGATCGGTTTCCAGAGAAACTGCACAACCAGCCCGTATATCTGGTAATCGACGCCATAGCTACGGCTTTCCCCTGTCAGGCAAGCCCGCCCGAGAAGTAGAGTGGGACGGCCCTCTCGCCGCATCAACGCACTCTTACGACAATACCCGCTCCCAGTCAGGTGGCCTTTCCTTTCCCAAAACGTGCAACGGGCGTCCCTGTTGAGGACGCCCGCTGCATCTGCGTTTCAGCTTGAAGCCTTACCGCCAGTAGTAGCCCCCGCCCACCGCGTAATAGGGCCGGTAGTAGACCGGCGGGTAGTACGGCCGGCCGTAGTAGCCGCGGCGATAGAGCGACGGGCCGCCGGGGAAGAGTCCCTGCGACAGCCGCGCCGCTTCCTGCGGGCCCACCGGATTGAGCGTGACGGGAGCAGCCAGGTGGAAGGTGACCAGGGCCTCGGCCGGAATCCACGCATTCGGTCCGCGCTCGGCCGCCGAAGCTGCCGTTCCCGCGCCGCCGCCGGCTGCCGCGCCAATGGCCGCGCCACCGCCGCCGCCCACCGCGCCGCCAATGAGCGCGCCAATCACTGCTCCGCCCACGATGTTGCCGGCCGTGCGTCCGCCCTTGCCCGGGCTCTTCACCATAAACTGGTCAGATTGGATCGGGTAGTTCTGCCCGCCCAGGTCCAGCGAGGTCAACTGCAGCGCCAGCTCCGAGCGGCCCGCGAGCGCGCCGCCGTGAACCTGCTTCACATCCGAGATCACGCCATGCACCGTGGCGCCGCGCGGAATCGCCAACGCGCCGCCGAAGGTCACATCCTGAATCACCGTAAACTGCACCGGCTGGCCATCCTGCGCCCGCTTGCTGTTCACGGCCTCGCTGGTGCGCACCTGGAGCAGCGTGCCCTGGGGCACCGTAACCGGCGTGCGCGAGAAGCGATAAGGAGGCGGGGGCGGGGTTTGCCCGTAGCCCTGTCCGTTGTAGCCTTGCTGGTCATATCCGGGGGGCGGAGGAGCCTGCCCGTAACCGGGCTGCGGATAGGCCGGTGGAGGCGGGGCATTCTGCCCATACTGCGGCTGGCCGTATTGCGGCTGATTGCCATACTGCGGCTGCTGCGGCGGCGGGTTCTGGCCGTAGCCCGGCGGCGGAGCCTGCTGGCCCGCGTCGGGTTGCTGCCCGCCGAACTGCGGCTGCTGAGGCGGAGCCTGATTCGCGGCCTGGTCGCCGGCGGCCTGGTCGGTCCCGTCCTGGGCGCTGTCGTCGGCCGGCGTCTGCGCATTCGGATCGTCGGCCGGGTTGCCCACCTTCATGTGGTCTTCGACGCCGGTCACGCCGGGCACGCCCTTCACAATCGACTCCGCGAGCTGCTTCGCGTCCGCGCTCGATACGGTGCCGGACAGAGTGACCTTGCTCTGAATGGTCGCCGCCGTGATCAGGTCGTTCTTCAGGGCCTGCGAGGCGTCCAGCGCATGCACGACATCGATCTCGATCTGCCCGTCGGTGCGCTGCCCGCCGGCTGGAGCCGCATCATCCTGCGCCAGCGCCAACGCGCCGCACACCGCAGCCACGCTCAACCAGACGGCAGTCCGAATTGCAATTTGCTTCATCAAGGGCCGATTCATCTTGATCTCCTGCAAGTTAGATGTTGCACCCGGTCTGAAGGATCAGACGGAAGTGCGTAGACACCGTTACTGCCTATAAGACCCGCCGCCGGACAAAAAGTTCCGGGTTTCCCGGAATCACTTCCCGGCCAGCGCCCGCGCAATCTGCCGCCCGTGGAACCGCCCGTTTTCGATGAATATCTCGTTGGTGCGCGCCCCGGCCACAATCACCCCGGCCAGATAGATGCCCGGCACATTGCTCTCCAGGGTCTCGGTGTCGCACACCGGCAGGCGGTCCGGCCCCTCGAAGCGCACGCCCAGGCTCTCCAGAAACGTGAAATCGGGGTGATAGCCGGTCAGCGCGAACACAAAATCGTTGTGCAGCGTCACTGCGCCCTGCGGCGTCTCCAGTTCAACCGCGTCCGGGGTAATGGCCTTGACTTCGGTCTTGAAATACGCCTTGATCTCGCCGTTCTTGATGCGGTTCTCGATGTCCGGCTTGATCCAGTACTTCACATGCGGCTTTACGGCCGCGCCGCGATAGATCAGCGTGACCCGCGCCCCGTGGCGCCACAGCTCCAGCGCCGCAATGGCCGCCGAGTTCTTGCCGCCAATCACCGCCACGTCGAGTCCGAAGTAGGGGTGCGGATCGTCGTAATAGTGGTGAACCTTGCTCAGTTGCTCGCCGGGAATGTCCATCATGTTGGGCAGGTCATAGTAGCCGGTGGAAAGGACCAGCTTGCGCGCGCGCAGCGTGCCGGGCCGCCCGAAGCGGTCAAGTGTGTGAACGGCGAACGCGCCGTCGGCGCCCGTCACGCGCTCCACCTGGGTGTACTGCCGGACGTGCAGTTTGTAGTGCGCCGCCACCTGGCGGTAGTACTCAAGCGCCTCGTTGCGGGTGGGCTTGGCATGGGGGCTGGGAAAGGGAATGTCGCCGATCTCGAGCAGCTCCGAGGTGGTGAAAAAGGTCATGTGCGCGGGGTAGTGATAGAGCGAGTTACACACGCAGCCCTTATCCACCACGACCACGCGCAACCCGGCCTTTTGAGCCTCAATGGCGCAGGCCAACCCCGTGGGCCCCGCCCCCACCACCAGCAGATCGAACAGCGCTGCCCCGTCCGCCGCCTCGGGAATGCTGTGCGGCGACTCCGGCGGCAGCTCATTCTCAGGAAAGTCTTCCATAGCTTTTAGATTAGGCTATCTGCCGGTTCAGGCCCGAAAAGGCGTGTTGTGGCCGGGCGAGATGGCCTGGCAGACAAACCGAATGGTAGAATGGTAGAATTAAGTGGTAGAAAGGTAGATTTCGTCGTGGGCATGAATATCAAAAACCCGGAAACCGAGCAGTTGGCCCGTGAACTTGCCAGCCGGACCGGCGAAAGCCTCACCCTCGCCATCACCGTTGCGCTCAAAGAGCGGCTTGAGCGACAGCAAGAGCGCTCTCCCAAGCCGTCCGACAGGTTGCAAAAGCTGATCGAGCTCTCCGCGCGCACCGCTCCCTTGATGAACGACGGCCGGACTACCAAGGAACTCTTCGACGAACTCTATGACGACGAAACGGGCCTGCCGAAATGATCGTCGATTCGTCAGCAATTGTGGCCATACTTACGCGGGAAAGCGACTGGATGCAATTCTCGAAAGCGCTCGACGCATCGAAACATAGCTACCTCTCGGCGGCATCTTATTTTGAAACTGCGATCGTACTCGACAAGCGTCGCAATCCGGTTCTGAGCGCTGCATTGGACGAACTCATCCTCGACGCCGCCATCACCATTGAACCACTCACCGCGGAGCAGGCCAAGAT
Organism: Occallatibacter sp.; assembly: GCA_035642355.1. Classification (GTDB taxonomy): domain Bacteria; phylum Acidobacteriota; class Terriglobia; order Terriglobales; family Acidobacteriaceae; genus Telmatobacter. The sequence continues at coordinate 31,042 of DASQSP010000148.1, read as the reverse complement.
CGCCCGGCAGGCTTATCGCGACTACGGCCGGGGCAGCGGCCACGCTGCCAACCTCAACTTCGGCGACTGCTTCAGCTATGCCCTGGCCCGCGCCAGGCGCGAGCCCATCCTTTTCAAGGGCGACGACTTCGGGCACACCGACCTGCGCAGCGCGATTACAGCCGCAATATAGCCTTGCTTGCGCCAGCCGGCTGTCGGTTTGTGGCACACTCCTCAACCCCTGCTTCCGGCCGCCGATACACAAGAGGAATCGCAGCGCCCGGCGCGCCCGCAGGAGGAACCCAAGCCTTGTCTACCAGCGCCATCACCGGCAGCCTTCTATCGCAGATTGCAAGCTCGCCATCGAAGGCCAACCAGTTCCTCACCGATCTCAATCAACTGGCCACGGACGTGCAGGCCGGTTCGCTGTCGGCCGCGCAGCAGGATTTCGTGACGCTCTCGCAGGACGCGCTCGACGGAGCCACAGCCTCGTCGGCAACTACCTCGGCGAGCGGAATCACCGCCGGCCTGCTGTCAACGATCGCCGGCTCGCCCAGCGCCTCCAACGCCTTTACCAGCGCGCTGACCCAGCTCGGCACGGACCTGAGCAACGGCAATGTTTCCTCTGCGCAGAGCGACCTGCTTTCCCTTGATTCCACGGCGCTCAATGCCGCGACTTCATCCGGCTCCGCTGCCCCATCCGCCTCCAGCCCGGCTCTATCCGAGGAGCTCATCCAGTCGGCGATTCAGGCTTTGGACGCGGGCGACAGCTCCGTCGTCAGCACGCTGCTCTCCCAACTGGCCAGTGATTCTCCAAGCTCGCAGGGTGCAAGCCTGCTGCAACAGGACAGCCAGTCGTTCGGCTCGTCTTCTTCTTCGTCCAGTTCCATCAGCCAACTGCTCAACTCCGCCAGCGGAGAAAGCTCCAGCACTGCGCAGTCCATCCTCAGCACGCTGGCGTAGGTCCGTATAGATTCGGATTCGATTCCAGCGCCGGTTATCCTTACCCTTGAGGTGCAGAACTTCGAGGGGCGTTATGATGATTCGCATGAATAGATGCGCTCTCTTCTTGCTTGCTTTCTTGGTATTTGCGTCTCCGCTTCTAGCGCAACTTGAAGATACTGACGAGACGACGAAGGCAAAGTGCGCAGCTTACAGCAAGACTCCACTACCGATCGAAGCGACAGAAATAGATGCCCCAAAAGCATGGCCTGAGTGCAATTCGTATAAATCCTATTCAGGCATCGGCACAAACACCGACTTTGCAGCGGCGCGCAAGTGCGCATGGTCCGAGCGGCTGGCGCAACAAGCAAATCTTGAACCACGGTTCTCAGGAGCCAGCGTTTTTGGCGGCTCAGCCATGCTTGCCGTGCTCTATGCCAACGGCGAAGGAATCGAACGCAACATACCACTCGCTCTCCGCTTCGCTTGTGAAGCAGGCGGAGCCCCAGCCGAAATAGAGGGCAGGCTTCAGTCGTTGGAAGCTCTCGGAAACGTTTCCACATCACAACGAAAAAAAATTAGCTTCTGTGACGACATAACGAGCGGCTTTATGGAAGGCTTCTGCGCCGCCTACAGCAGCGAAATCGCAGAGCAAGAACGCGCACGGTCATGGGACACGCTCAAGGCACAATGGACTACCGAACACCGCGCAGCCTTTGCGCATCTTCTCGCCGCTGAAAAGGTCTACGCGAAGGCCCACGCCAAGGGTGAAATCGATCTTTCAGGAACTGCACGCGCCATGTTCCAGATCGACGCCGAAGATTCAATTCTCGACGATTTTCACACTGCAATTGCAGACTTCGAGAAAGGCGATCTTCCGCACGCCAGTCATGGCGATGCCCTAGCAGCCGATCAGCGGCTCAATGCGGTCTATCGCGGCAAGCTCGCAGATGTCGAAGCACACAAGTCCGATTACGGCGCTGTTCAACCCGATGGTGTCCGCTCGGCCGAACGTGCCTGGCTCCGGTACCGCGACACCTTTGTCACCTTCGCCGGCCTCCATTACCCATCCGTCTCGCCTGACGCATGGCTGACGCTTCTTACGAAAGACCGTATCTCTGTCATTGACGGAAGGTTTTGCGACATGGACGCGCAGGACGGGCCTTGCGCACAGCCGGGCGACAGATGGAAACCAAGTCCATTACCCTAGAAGCGTCGAACTTCGAGGGGATTCCATGACCGTCATCCGCCAGGAAGATTTCATCGCCAGCGTCGCCGGCGCGCTGCAGTACATCAGCTACTACCACCCCGTGGACTACATCACCTCGCTGGCCAAAGCCTATGAGCGCGAGCAGTCGCACGCCGCCAAGGACGCCATGGCGCAGATCCTCATCAACAGCCGCATGTGCGCCGAGGGCCATCGCCCCATCTGCCAGGACACGGGCATCGTCAACGTCTTCCTGAAAATCGGCATGGACGTGCGCTTTGAGCCCGCGCCCGGCGAGAAAGCTCTCGACGTACAGGAGATGGCGGACGCCGGCGTGCGCCGCGCCTATCTCGACCCCGACAACAAGCTGCGCGCCTCGTTGCAGGCCGACCCCGCGGGCAAGCGCGTGAACACCAAAGACAATACGCCCGCCGTTGTGAACGTGGAACTGGTCAAAGGCTCGACCGTTGAGATCACGGTCGCGGCCAAGGGCGGTGGATCGGAAGCCAAATCCAGGTTCGTCATGCTCAACCCGTCCGACTCGGTGGTGGAGTGGGTGCTGAAAACCGTGCCCACCATGGGCGCGGGCTGGTGCCCGCCGGGCATGCTCGGCATCGGCATCGGCGGCACGGCGGAGAAGGCCATGCTGCTGGCCAAGCAGGCTCTCATGGATCCGATCGACATTCAGGAGCTGATCGCGCGCGGCCCCCAAACTACGGCGGAGAAACTACGCGTCGAGCTGTATGACAAGGTCAACCGGCTCGGCATTGGCGCGCAGGGCCTGGGCGGCCTGACCACTGTGCTCGACGTGAAGGTGCTCGACACGCCTGCCCACGCGGCCAATCTGCCGGTGGCCATGATTCCCAACTGCGCCGCTACGCGCCACGCGCATGTGGTGCTCGACGGCTCCGGTCCGGTGTTTCTCGACCCGCCCAACCTCGAAGACTGGCCCAAGCTGACCTACGATGTCTCCGGCGCGCGGCATGTGAACCTCGATACGGCTACCCGCGAAGAAGCCGCGACCTGGAAGCCGGGCGAGGTGCTGCTGCTCTCGGGAAAGCTGCTGACCGGCCGCGACGCCGCCCACAAGCGCATGACGGACATGCTCAACCGCGGCGAAAAGCTGCCCGTGGACTTCACCAACCGCTTCATCTATTACGTGGGGCCGGTCGATCCGGTCCGCGAAGAGGTGGTCGGCCCTGCCGGCCCCACCACCGCCACGCGCATGGACAAGTTTACCCGCCAGATGCTGGCCGAAACCGGCCTGCTCGGCATGGTGGGCAAAGCCGAGCGCGGACCCGCGGCCATTGACGCGATCAAGGAATTCGGGGCGGTCTATCTCATGGCGGTGGGCGGCGCGGCCTATCTGGTGGCCAAGGCCATTCGCGGCTCGCGCCGGCTGGCGTTCGACGATCTGGGCATGGAGGCGATCTACGAGTTCGACGTGAAGGACATGCCGGTCACGGTCGCCGTCGACACCAAGGGCACCAGCGTGCACCAGACCGGACCGGCAGAGTGGCAGCAGCGCATCGCGGGAATTCCGATTCTGCAATAAGGCAGTGATCAGTGGTCAGTGGTCAGAAAAGGCCGGTCGAGGGAGAGATTCCTCGACCAGCCTTTGTTTGCCTGGCACTCTCTACTGCGATGGCGCCGATTGCGTGTCGTCTAGTCCCTAGTCCCTGCTCCCTAGTCCCTGTCGTTACTGCTTGCCGAACCGGTACACGAATCCGTAGGTGAACCCGAAGCTGCTCTGTGTCGCGGAGCCGAAGCCGGTGAGGTAGTAGTCGCCGGAGAGGCGCAGAGCCAGGGTGGGGCTGATGTTGGTTTCGCCCACAATGCCGGGGCTGAAGGCGTAGGTTGCCGAATTGGCATAGAGCAGGTCGCCGGGGCCATTGGGATTCTGAATACTGCCAAAGCCGTTTGTATCGCCGGTGAAGTTGCCAATGGCCACGCCGCCCAGCGCGCGCGCGGAGAGCGAGTAGCGCGGCCGCTCGTAGAAGCGGTAGGTGGGGCCGCCCAGCACGCTGTAGACGCTGATGGCGGGCCTGGTAATCGCCGTTTCATTCAGTCCCACATAGGCCGTTCCATAGTAGCCGCGGCCATCCACGGTCACACCCAGTTTCGAGTTGTAGTAGCGGGTCAGAGCAACATCCCAGGAATAGAGCGTGAGCTTCTGCAAGGTGGGGCCGGGCTCAAAGCGCAGGTAGCCGCCGCCCACGAAGGCCTCATATAGATGGCCATAGTTATCCTTGATGGCCTGGGCGCGGCGCTGCTCGCGGCGGGCGCGGATGCGGGCCTGCACGCTCAGTTCGCCCGAGGTCGGCTGAGGCTGTTGGGCCTGCTCCTGCGGAGCCGGAGCGCTGCTGGATTCCTGGGAAAGAAGAACAGGCGCAGCCGGCAAAAAAAGGGCCAGCGCCAGGGCACAACGGCGGAAAGAATACATCGCTTTCGGGATACCTCCACGACTTTACGGAAGCACCCGGACCGGAAGAGCTCCCCAGTAGGTATTAAACCATCTGAGGGGAGCATTGTGGGTGGACCGCTGGGGATTGGACGCGCTCGGCCGCGCTTTGCTGCCGCTCCGCGGGCCCCAGGGCCGCGATTGGTTACGTTGAGAGGATCTCCGAGAGGGAAATATCCCGATTTGCCGAGCAATGCTCTAGGATAAGTACAACGGAGGCCGCCAAGGGATGGGACGCATTCTCTTTGGATTCATCGTGGGCATTGCCCTGTTACCCATCCTTGCGTACGTCTGGTTCTATCACGGCAAAGTTCCGGTGGCGGTGACCGACCCGCCCCTGCCCTACGAAGACCGGATCGCCGAGACGGCGCTGCACCTGCGCGTCGATAAGGAACTGATTCAAATCCCGCCCATCCAGCCGGAAGAAAAGGCGTATGTAGCGGGCGCGCATGTCTACGCGGAAAAGTGCGCGGCGTGCCACGGCTACCACGGCAAGCCCTCGGTGCTGGGCCAGGGCATGTTTCCCGCCGCGCCCCCGCTGTGGGAGAAGCACGAGAACGGGCCCGCCGTGGGCGTCAGCGACGACCCGCCCGGCGAGACCTACTGGAAGGTCGCCAACGGCATCCGCCTCACGGGCATGCCGGAGTTCCGCTCGCAACTGAGCAACGACGAGATGTGGCAGGTGAGCCTGCTGCTAGCCAATGCCGACAAACCCCTGCCGCCCGCTGCCCTGCTGCTGCTGCGCGGCGAGTCGCCGCGCGCGGCCGCCACCCCGTCGCGCGCGGCGCGCCTGGCCGCCACGGACGCAACACCGGAAACTGCGCCCGCGCCGAACGTGCAGTAGGAAAGGACAGCGTTATATGAGCCTGGCCGGCACTCTACGCAAGGGACTCAAGTTCTTCCTGATGAGCTTTGGCATCTCCAGCCAGCAGAAAAAGCCTGCCGCCAAGCCCGGCCCCACCGGCGGCAGCCAAAAATAGCTGCATCGTCCGCCATGGGCGGGTGATCCAACGTGAGGAGGATCGATACCATGACAGACCGCGGCGCCGGCGAAAGCAGGAAGAACGGCCTGGCAGCCTTCTGGGACTGGTTCGTGCTGTTCAGCGGCATCTCCACGGCATCGAATCTCTCGCGCACGCGCAAGGACCCCGTCCAGAGCCGCGGGCTGTTCCTATTTCGCGGCACACGCAAAGCCGAATCAAGCCGGCCCCCCAAGCGCGGGCATTGATAAAGCCCAAGCGCGGGCATTGATAAAATTGATAAAATCGAGCTATGGCGATCACCCGTTCCGAGGCTCTCGACTACTTCCACTCCGCTGACTTGATCGGCCTGGGAATCGAGGCGGATGCCGTGAGGCGCAGACTGCACCCCGAGGGCGTGGTCTCTTACATCATCGATCGCAACATCAACTACACCAACTTCTGCACCGAGTACTGCAACTTCTGCGCCTTCTATCGCCCACTCAAAGGGCCGAAAGCGAAGGAAGGCTACATCCTCGAGTTCGAAACGATCTATGACAAAATCGCCGAGACCCTGGAGATGGGCGGCACCGGCGTGCTGATGCAGGGCGGCATTCATCCCGACCTCAAGATCGACTGGTTCGAGCGGCTCTTCCGCGGCATCAAGGAGAAGTTTCCGCAGATCTGGCTGCACTGTTTGTCCGCGTCGGAAATTCTCGCCATCGCAGAGTACAGCAACCTGAGCCTGCGCGATACCATCGTCCGCCTGCGCGACGCGGGCCTCGATTCGATTCCAGGCGGCGGCGCGGAGATTCTCGACGACGAGGTCCGCTTTCGCATCGCCCGCCTCAAGTGCCGCACCGAAGATTGGGTGAGCGTGCACCGCACCGCGCACGCGCTGGGCATGCGCACCACCGCCACCATGATGTTCGGCGTGGGCGAGACCCTGGAGCAGCGCGTCAACCACTTCGAAGTCGTGCGCAAGCTGCAGGAAGAGACCGGCGGCTTCACGGCCTTCATCCCGTGGAGCTTTCAGCCGCACAACACAGCGCTCGGCGGCCGCGGATGGGATGAAGCCACCAGCGTCGAGTACCTGAAGACCCTCGCCATCTCGCGTCTCTACCTCGACAACATCGAGAATGTGCAGGCCAGTTGGGTGACGCAGGGCCTCAAGGTGCTGGAGCTGGGGCTGCACTTCGGCGGCAACGACGTGGGCTCGGTAATGCTCGAAGAAAATGTCGTCAAAGCCGCCGGCACCTCAAACTGCACCACCGAAGAGGAGCTGCGCCGCATCATCCGCGACGCCGGCTTCAAGCCGGTGCAGCGCGACACCCTCTATCGCACGATGTTTTTGAATTAGAGCTTGTCGCATAAACATGCTTCGTGTCAGGGCACGACTTTAGTCGTGCCGAAAAGCTTCGCGGACTTGAGGGGTTTTAACCCCTGCGAAGCTCCACTCCAGCAACTATCCTGTTTAGGAGACAATCTCTAGGCAGTTCAGAGGCGGAGATATCCGCGTGCTGAACTCGGCGAGCGGCCCGTTTTAGGAAAGATGATTGGACTCCGAATTAGTAGATCTGAAATATACAACCACAAATGAGATAGGTTCGTGGGTAGGTTCTTTACGCGCGAAAGCAATCATGAGAAAGCTCATCGGTGCAACATCCCATGACGAACGGGAGATGGAGGAGCTTCGCAATGATCGCGAACTCGTCGTAGAGTACGCCCGCGCCGCTGTGGAGTCTCTGAATGATCCCGACGAGCGCGCCGGCGGGCTCACGGCGTTGCGTTCGCTGGCCGAAGCGTACGGCGGGCTGGGCGCCATCGCGGCCAATGCGGGCATCAGCCGTGAGGCGCTCTACCGCTCGCTCTCGCCCAAGGGCAACCCCACGCTGAAAACCCTGGTCGCCGTGCTCAAGCCGATGGGGCTGCGGCTTTCCGTGGTGGCCGCGCCGGTTGCAAAGCCCAGGCGCGCAGCGAAGAAAGTCGCGCCGCGGAGAAAGGCGCTGAGCAAGGCGTCGTAGACGCCTGGTGCTCAGGCTGACAGTGGCGGGGATGGGTTCGTGCTCTCCCACCTTAACCGCCCGCCAAAGGCGGACGGCGAAGGTGGGGCACCCGGCACCCGGCTTCATAAACACGGGCGGCTACTCTTCGGCTGCAAACGGCCACTCACCGAGCTTCTTCGCCCGACCCAAGTAAATCAAAGTCCCGCTACAGGCAATGGCCGCCGCGACGGCAAGTCCAGCAATCGCGTTGACGCGATTGACGAGGATGAAGACGAAGCCCGCCATCGCAAAGAGCGGCGGCAGCGGATAGAGCGGCATGCGAAACGGCCGCTTCAGCTGCGGCCGCTGCCGGCGCAACAGCATCACGCCCACATGCTGCAGCAGAAACTGCAGCAGGATGCGTGTAATCACCAGCATGGTGATGACCTGCTGCAGCGAGAAGAAGCAAAATGCCGCCGCCACCAGCCCCAGCGCAAGCAGTGAGCGGTGCGGAATTCCATGCTTCGGGTGTACGGCATCGAGCACGCGGAAGTAGTTGCCGTCGCGGGCGGCGGCGTAGGGCACGCGCGAGTAGCCGAGCAGCAGGGAGAAGACCGAAGCGAACGCCGTCCAAACCACAAGCGCGGCGATGGTGCGTCCGGCCCACGCGCCGAAGGCCGACTGCGCGATCTCGGCGACGAGCTGAAGGCGCGGCGCGGCAGCGTGGGTTGCGGCCTGCGCGGCCTGACTCGCGACGTAGCTGGCGGCATCGCGAACAGCCGGCAGCGCGGCCAGGTTCATGGCCACATAAAACGACGCGACGAAGGCCACGGACAGAAGGATCGACCGCGGAATGGTGCGCTCGGGGTCGCGCACCTCGCTGCCGAGGAAGGTGATGTTGTAGTAGCCCCAGTAGTCGTAGGTGGCGATGAGCGTGGCCTGCGCGAGGCCGCCCACCGCGAGCCCAACCGACAGCGCGGGCGAGGCCGGCATGTGCCAACCGCCGTGCGCCGCCGCCTGCGCAAAGCCCGAGACGATGACGCCGATGAGCGCAGCCATCACGCCCGCGAACAGCACCCACGCAAGGCGCGTTACAGAGCTGAGATTGCGATAGAGCAGCACCGTAACCAGCAGGCATGCGCCCGCGGCGGCGAAGTTGGCGTAGTGCAGAAACGGCAACGCCGCGAAGGGCGCCGACTCCAGCCCCGGCCAGAACCATGCGAGAAAACTGGAGAGGCCGATGCAGCCCGAGGCGATGGAAAGCGGCGCGGAAAAGCTGAGCTGCCACACGTAGAGAAAGCTGAGCCAGTTGCCCGCGCGCTTCGGTCCGTAGATCTCGCGCAAAAATGCGTACGAGCCGCCCGCGCGGGGAAAGGCCGCGCCCAGCTCCGCCCAGACCAGGCCGTCGGCAACGGCGATGAGCGCGCCCAGCAGCCATGCACCCACTGAAAGCCGGTAGCCCGCGGCGGCGATCACCAGCGGCAGCGTGATGAACGGGCCCACGCCGATCATCTCCAGCATGTTGAAGAGAACCGCGGAGCGCAGGCCGATGCGCCGTTGCAGGTTTGGTGCGCTGGATGACGTGTGTGGGGGCAAGGACATTCCGGGTAGTGGGTCAGTTTGCGGAAACCCATCCCTCAGGGGCTAAAGCCCCATTTCATTTTGTGACTCTTACGGCACGATCCGCCGCGGCGGATCGTGCCCTTTCAAAACGGTTTCAAACTGACCCAGTAGCACATTCCGCGATTGCGCTGCACGGATTGTACACTGACGAGGACTATGATTCTTGCCGACCGTGTTTCCAACGCAGCAGTGCCGGTGGCCCTTGCGGGCCTGATTTTCGCAGGTTTAAGCTCGCTCACAGTTACAGCGCAGAGCAGCGCTGCAGCGAGCTTCACGTTGCCGGAGCAGGAACCTTCCTCGATCGCGTTGCCGCTGCCAGAAGATCGCGGTGAAGCGGCGCTGGAGCAGACGCTGAAGCGGCTGCGCACCACCGCGAGCGTGCTGATGATTGTGGCCCATCCTGACGACGAGGACGGCGCGCTGCTCACCTATCTCTCGCGCGGGCTGGGGGTGCGCTGCACGCTGCTCACGCTGACGCGCGGCGAGGGCGGCCAGAACGAGATGGGCGGCGACAGCTACGACGCGCTCGGCCTCATCCGCACCAGCGAGCTGCTGAAGGCCGACGAATACTACGCCGCAAAGCAGCTATGGGGCACTGAGGCGGACTTCGGTTTTTCGAAGACGCAGGAAGAGGCCTTTGCCCGCTGGGGCCACGAGCGCGTGCTGTATGACGCGGTGCTGGCGGTGCGCAGGACGCGGCCGCAGGTGATCCTCTCCACGTTTGTGGGCGGCGTGACGGATGGACACGGGCATCACCAGGTCTCGGGCGAGATTGCGCAGGAGGCCTTCAAGGACGCAGCCGATCCCAAGGTCTTCCCCGAGCAACTGAAAGATGGGCTCACGCCGTGGCAGCCGCTGGCTGTGTATTCGATGGCGCCGTTTGCGCCGGTCACCGACAAGGGCATGTTCGACTACGCGACGGGCAAGTGGGCACCGGCCAGGTTCCACAACTATGTGACCGACACATGGACCACAGGCGTGCTTTCGACCGATGTGACGCTGCCCGTGGGCACGCGCGACGCGACGCTGGGCCGCAGCTACGTGCAGATTGCGCGCGAGGGCTGGGGCATGCAGAAGTCGCAGAACGGCGGCGCCAACCCTGCGCTGAGCGGCCCCGCGACGGCGAGCTATCACCTGTGGGCTGTTTACCCGTCGGCTAAAGGCAACGCAGGCAAGGACGACGATCTCTTTCACAACGGGAAGGTCGCGATCGACACCAGTCTCGCGGGACTGGCCCCGAAGGGCGCGCCGGCGTGGCTGGCGCAGGGCTTGAGCACCATTGACGGAGAGCTGAAACAGGTGGACGCGCTGTGTCCGTGCGCGGCGAGCATCGCGGCGGCCCACAAGCTGGCCGCGGCCTACAAGCACATGCTCGAGTTGCAGGCCAGGACGGCGGAGAGCGATCTGGATGCGACTGAGAAGAGCGATTTGCTCTTTGCGCTCGATGTCAAGAGCACGCAGTTTGAGACCGCATTGAAGGAATTACTGGGCCTCGATCTCACCGCTTTCCGCACCGATGAGACGCGCGCGCAGTTGAGCGGTTTTCGCGGAGCGTCAGCCGATGAGACTCCGCGCAGCGTCACGCCGGGCGAGGAGTTTCGCGTGCGCGTGCACACGGCGCACGGCGCGGACGTAAAGCTGAGCCGCATCTGGCTTGCGAGCACGACGGGCGATGCGTGGAAGAGCGAGATGACGGCCGGCTCGATTGCCCCTGACGCACCGGCCTGCGATCCGATCTTTACCGTGCGCACGGCGGAGAATGCGCAGCCCACCGCGCCCTACTTCACGCGGCCCAACACCGAGCAAGCAACTTACGACCTGTCCAACGAGGCGTGGCGCGAGCGCTCGTTCGCGCCCTGGCCGCTGGCGGCGTGGGCCGAGTTTACTTTTGACGGCGTGCCGGTGCATGTGGGCCAGGTGGTGCAAACGCTGGAGCGCGTGACCGGCCCCGGCGGCGTGTATGAGCCGCTGGTCGTCACGCCGGCCGTTGGCGTGAGCGTGCAGCCGGAGGCGCGCATTCTCCCCCTCGATGGCGGCGCGCTGCCGGTGACGGTAACCGTGCATACCCAGGCCGCGGCAGAGGGCACGGTCAAGCTATCTCTCCCCGAAGGCTGGCGCTCGGAGCCCGAGCAGGCCGCGTTTCATCGCACCCGCGCCGGCGACACCGAGCCTATCGTGTTCTCGGTTATGCCCGGCGCGGCGCACACCGGCGCGTATTCGATTCAGGCCGTGGCGCATGCCGGCGGCAAGAGTTACGAGAGCGGATGGGTGAGCGTGGGCTATCCAGGACTGCGGCCCTACAACCGCTACCAGCCAGCCGTGCTGCGCACCCGCAAGGTGGACGTGAAACTGGCGCCGGGGCTGCGCATCGGCTATGTGATGGGCACGGGCGACCTGGTGCCGGAGGCGATCGAGGGCATGGGCGCAATGCCTCATCTGCTCTCAGCGAGTGAAATTGCCTCAGGCGATCTGTCGCAGTGGAACGTAATTGTGATCGGCATCCGCGCTTACTCCGCGCGGCCGGAACTGGCCGCCGCCGAAGCCCGGCTGGAAGCGTTCGTCCGCGCCGGCGGCACGCTCATCGTGCAATACCAGAGCGGCAACTTCCCCGCCCCGCTGCCGCTCTCCATGGGCCGCACCGCGGAGCGCGTGGTGGACGAGACCGCGCCCGTCAAACTGCTCGATCCCGCGAACCGGATGCTGGCGTGGCCCAACGCCATCAACAGCGCCGACTTTGACGGGTGGATCGAAGAACGCGGCCACTCGTTCCTCGATACCTGGGATCCCGGCTACACCGCTTTGACCGAAACCGCCGATCCGAGCCAGAACCCGCAGCGCGGCGGTCTGCTTGTGACGCATCCCGGCAAGGGAACCTATGTTTATGTCGCCTTCGCGCTCTACCGGCAACTGCCGGAGTTGGTTCCCGGCTCCTATCGCATTCTGGCCAACTTGCTCAGCGCGGGAAGACCCGAGTAAATCGCCGTTCCGCTCCAGGTGAACCGGCCGGACTGAATCTCGAGGTCTTCCCCAGTCCGGCCCCCAGTCGGGCTTTGCCTGCGAACTTTCTACGCAATCGCCTGTTTAGGGAGGAAACCGGGCGCGCCAAATTTATGAATATGCGGTTAATTTAGCTCCCAATATCGAACCGGCATAGGTGGTATGAATTATTAAAAATATGTGAATTAGTCAAATGTTCATCTGAATCTGCGAGCCTTGCAGTCAGAAGCGGCCAAAGCAAATCAACTGTTTCATGGTTGTCACTTGCGGGGCCGTGCCGGATTCCTCCGCAGAGGATGGAACACCGCTTTCGTGTTCTATTGAAAAATCCGCATGCGGAGAACATGCGCTCATTACCAACGCGAGCGCACGGATGAGTCAAACCGCTTCAAGAGGGAGAAGAGAGGCCAATGAATTTCAAACTCCGCACCGTTGCCACAGCACTTCTGGCAGCTAGTCTTGTCGGCACCTATGCCTATGCCGGCGATCCCCCAGCGCCTGCGAAAAAACATACCGAAGCCAGGAAACCCGAGAAGCCTTCCGTTGAAGATCAGATCCAGTCGCTGCGCCAGGAGTTCCAGGGACAAATCGACGGCCTGAAGAACGACCTGGCCGCCAAGGATGAAGCTCTGCGCCAGGCGCAGCAGGCAGCAGCCGACGCCCAGGCCGCCGCGGCCAAGGCTGAAGCCGATGCCACGTCACAGCAGCAGGCCGCCAGCGACAACGCAGCCGCGGTATCGAGCCTGCAGAGCACCGTGACCGATCTCAAGGCCAACGCGGTTTCGCTCGCCACCACCATGTCGGACGAGAACGCAGCCATCAAAAAGGCCATCACCAACCCCGAAGCGCTCAACTACAAGGGCATTACTATTTCGCCCGCAGGCAGTTTTATTGAAGCGGCGACGGTGTGGCGCAGCGCGGCCACCGGCGACGGCATCAACACGTCGTTCACCGGCATTCCGCTGCAGAGCGCCGATGCGGCACAGTTGACCGAGTTCTATGGCTCGGGCCGTCAGTCGCGCGTGGCCATCAAGGCTGTGGGCAAGCTCCCCTGGGGCACACTGACCGGCTACTACGAACTGGACTGGCTGGGCACGGGCATCACCTCGAACAACAACCAGAGCAACAGCTACGTTGTGCGCCAGCGCCAGTTGTGGACCGAGGCCGCGCTCAACCAGGGCACAACCATCAGCGCCGGCCAGATGTGGTCCCTGGCCACGGAAACCACCAGGGGCACCTCGAACGGCTCGGAGATTCTGCCGTCCACCATCGATCCCCAGTACACCGCGGGATATGTATGGACCCGTCAATACGGCTTCCGCGTAAGCCAGCGCATCGTCAAGGGCGTCTGGCTGGCGGCCTCGGCTGAGAACGCCGAGACCCTCAACCCGAGCGGCACCATCGTGTTCAACACCGGCACCACGGTCCTGCTGGGCTCGGCCGGCGTCGGCGGCGGTCTCTACAATTCCACTGCGAACTACTCCTTCAACTTCACGCCGGACTTTGTCTTGAAGGCTGTGTTCGAGCCCGGCTGGGGCCACTGGGAAGTCTTCGGCATCGAGCGCAACCTCCGTGACCGCATCTACGTGGCCGCCACGCCCGCGACCACGCCCCCGAGCGCGGCCGAGACCACCGACCACGAGGTCGGCGCCGGCATCGGCGGCGGCTTCCGCGGTCCACTGGTTAACAAGAAGCTGACCGTGGGCCTCAAGGGCCTGTGGGGCCAGGGCATCGGCCGCTACGGCACCTCGCAGATTGCAGACATAACGATCAAGCAAAGCGGGGAACTTCTTCCGCTGCATGGCTTCAGCGCACTCGGCACGGTCGAGATCAACCCGTCTCCCCGCCTCAACATCTACCTGAACTACGGCGGCGACTACATCGATCGCGCCATCCTCAGCACCACCGCCAACGTGGGCTACGGCAATCCGCTGGCGAACGCGAGCGGTTGCAATGTAGAGCCTCCTGCCGGCACCGGTTCTGCTGGCGCTTACGGCGGCGGCGGCAACGGTTTCCTGCCTGCCACGCCGGCCAACTGCGGCGGCAACAACAAGGACGTGCAGGAAGCCACCTTCGGCTACTGGTACAACATCTACAGCGGTCCCAAGGGCCGTTTGCGCCAGGGCCTGCAGTATAGCTACATCACGCGTAACCTCTGGTCCGGCGCGGGTGGCACGACCAACCCCGGCGGCGCCGCCGAGGGCACGGACAACATCGTGGAGACCTCGCTCCGCTACTACCTGCCGTAGTCTCAGGCAGCAGGCAAGACTGAGAAGGGCAGCCCAAACAGGCTGCCCTTCTTCTTTCCGCCCGCCAGCAGCAAAGTTGTGGTACAAAGGCGGAGAACGGAGAGGCACGGTGGATTCGTTCCCGCAAGACCCCCTGGGCCGGCACGAGTACGGGATGAAGAGCTGGCTGCGGCTGGTCTACCTTCTCGCGGGCATGGCCCTGCTCACACTCGGCGTGCTGCTTGGTCCCGCGCTCTTCCGGTCGAGCACCGGCAACCTGCCCGTGATCGTCCCCGGACTGTTCTTTCTGGGCCTCGGCATCTATATGCTGGCATGGGTGGCGCGCGCGCGCCTGGTGATCGATGGCGCCCGCATCGAGGTGCGGGATGCATTTCGCGAGCGCAGCGCGGAGCTGAGCGGCATTGAGGGCTTTCGCACCATCCGTTCACGCAACGGCAATTACACGCAGCTCCAGCTCCGGCAGGGGATGGGGACCATCTCGATTCCGCAATCGTTCGACACGGACGATGCCTATCGCGCGTGGATGCAGCGCCTGACGGATCTGGACCAGCGCGACCGCGAAGAGATTCTCGCCGAAGTCTCGCGGAACGAGGCGCTGGGCACTACGCCCGAGGAGCGGCTGCAGGCGCTGCCCACCGCCCGCACCTGGGCCCTGTTTCTCTCGCTGGTTACCGGCGTGGCGGCTGCGGGGCTCGCTTTCGGGCCAACACCCTTGCGCATTCCGGCGGCTGTGGTGGTTGCTCTGGCGCCGCTGGCGGCGGTTGGACTGCTGTATCGCGCACCCCTGCTCTATGCCGTCTTCAAGCAAAAGGCCGATCCGCGGGCGGAGCTTTCCTTCGTACCCCTGCTGGCCGGATTCGGCTTGCTGATCCGCATGGGCGGGATGCATTTCGCCTCGGCGCAACCGCTGCTGGCCGTCGCCGTGCCCCTGGGACTGGCCTACGCCGCGGCTCTGGCCGGCGCGGCGCGCAACGGCGGCTCGCGGCCCGGGTCGTGGATTGCCGTGGTCTTCTTCGCCGGACTCTACAGCTATCCGCTGGCCGTCACCGTGGATACACTCGGCGACCACGGCGCCACCGGCAACTATGCCGTGCAGGTGCTCGGTATGCACGTCTCACGCGGCCGCTCCACGTCCTATTACCTGCGCCTTGCGCCGTGGGGCTCCGTCGCGACATCGGATCAGGTGAGTGTGTCGGCCGCGACGTACAACGCCGTCCAGCCCGGCGACGAGGTCTGCGTGCAGGTCCATCCCGGCAACCTCCATGTACCGTGGTATCGCGTAGCCGCCTGCGGCACGCGGTTCCCCGAGGATGCGCAGCAGTAGGCGCGGCGCAGGGCGTCACGCTCTCGCCGGGTGATGCGGTTTCAGACACTTCTTCTTTCTATTCAAGAATTTCCCGCCCGCGCCGAAACCTTGCATATAGCGACAAACTTCTCCGCGGAATTATGCAACCACTCTCCTGCGCGGAGTCTCTAAAAAAGCGAAGGGACAGCAAGCCCTGAGAGGGGATACGCAATTCACAGCCGGTTTTGCTTGACTCGCAATGCGATGCGGTGCACCATCTAGCCAACCAGGTGCGTTCACCCTCCTGTATTCCTGATACGGAATCACCGGAAAGTCGTAGAAGCCCGCTCAGTTTGCTTTCCGGTTACCCGCAAACCAGATGATGGAATCGCTGTAGACAGGAATCGCTATGGTTGTCAAAACACAAAGCAAGGGTCACGGGATGACCGGACTGAATGTCGGATCGAGCAATGTGCAGCGTTACTTTGCCCAGGATGTGCCGTTCGTCGAGTTGCAACTGGACCATCTGAACATCCAGTGCGATCTCGCTCCGGAGTTCTGGCAGGACCACCCGGAGATCTACGATCCCCGGCTCTGCGCATGGCTTGAGTCAAAGCACTTGAACCCCCACGCAGGCAGAGGCCCAGCCGCGCTGGCCATGATTCCCGCAGGCAAAAATGCCTTCCGGCTGCGCGTGGCGCCCCTCGCCGCAGCCTGAGCCGCGGCGCCTCAACCGCTCGTGTAACCACGCAGAGGCTGTCGTCAGCCTGCGTGGCGCAGACAAACCGCTTTCCCTTCCCCAGACCAGCCGCACGCAGCGCTCGGCCCCATGCCCAACCCTGTGCCCGGCGCTGCCATTTTTCTCCTTCGCGCATGCCCGCGCCATACCCGTCGCCTGCCAGCCGGCCGTGCCACCGGGTTGATAGACTCGGAAAGGCATGACTACGCACGAACTTCAAGTCGCCATCGAGCGGCATTTTGCGGCCGGGCAGGCCGCACTCGGCGATGCGTCCGCGATGGACGCTTTTCTTGAACTCAGGGCTGCGCTGGAGCGCGGCGCGGTGCGCGCGGCTTCTCCCGATGCAGCCTCCGCCACCGGCTGGCGCGTCAACGCATGGGTCAAACAGGGCATTCTTCTGGGCTTCCGTTTGGGCACACTGCATGACATTGCCGCCGGCGCGCTCACCTTTGTGGACAAGCACACCTACCCGGTGCGCACCTTTACCCAGACCGACGGCATTCGCGTGGTGCCGGGCGGATCGTCGGTGCGCGCGGGCGCCTATCTGGCGCGCGGCGTGGTCTGCATGCCGCCCATGTATGTGAACGCGGGCGCATGGGTGGACGAGGGCACGATGGTGGATTCGCATGCGCTGGTGGGCTCCTGCGCGCAGGTAGGCAAGCGCGTCCACCTGAGCGCCGCGGCGCAGATCGGCGGCGTGCTGGAGCCCGTAAACGCCAGCCCCGTGGTCCTCGAGGACGATGTGCTGGTGGGCGGCAACTGCGGCGTTTACGAGGGCACGATTGTGCGGCGCGGCGCGGTGCTGGCCGCTGGAACCATCCTCACGCGGGGCACGCCGGTCTTCGATCTGGTGAACGGCACAACCCTCCGCGCGACCGCCGAGATGCCGCTGATCATTCCCGAAAACGCGGTCGTTGTGCCCGGCAACAGGGCGGTCACGCGCGGCAAGGGCGCGGAGTGGGGCCTGAGCCTGTATGCGCCGGTGATCGTGAAGTACCGCGATGAAAAAACCGACCTGAGCGCCACGCTCGAAGACCTCTTGCGATAGCGTGCATGACTGACCAGCAGGTACACGCGAATCTACAGCTCATCCGCTGGGGCGTTGCCGGCCCGGGGCGCGCGGCGTCGCGCTTCGCGCAGGGACTGGCTGAGGTGCCCTCAGCGGGCCTTCACGCGGTTTGGGGCCGCAGGCCGGAGCGCGCGCAGGAGTATGCCCAGCGGTTTTCTGCCGGCACTGTCTGCGCTTCTTACGACGAGCTTCTGTCAACCAACGTCGATGCCATCTACATCGCCACGCATCCTGACACACATGCCGAGCTATGCATAGGTGCGCTGGCGGCGGGCAAACACGTCCTGTGCGAAAAACCCGCCGCCCTCAATGAGAAGCAACTCCAGCGAGTTCTCAAAGCGGCGCGCGCCCATGACCGGCTATTCATGGAGGCGATGAAGCCGCCATTCTTTCCGCTCTATCAAAAGCTGCGCAAGCACCTGGTCGCAGACCCCATCGGTCCCGTCGGCTTCGTCCGCGCCGGCCATGCGGATGCCACTCTCGGCCCGGACTATCCACTGCACTTCCCGGAGCGCGGCGGCGGCGGCATTATGGGCATCGGACCCTATGAGGCTTTCCTCGCGCTCGACTGGCTCGGCCCGCTCAAGCGCGTGCAAACCATGGGCCGCGTCAGCGCGCTCGGCGTGGACAATTTCGCGCTCTTCCAGACCGAACACGAGCACGGCATGGCGCAGCTCCACACCGGCCTCGACCTTGAGAGCCGCGGCGATGCCCTGCTCTGCGGGCCGCTGGGCTACGTGCTGCTGCACGCCAACTGGTGGAACCCCAGGCGCGCCACCATCCACTACACCGATGGGCGCAGGGTGGAGCTGGACGAGCCCTTCAAGGCCGGCGGCTTCAACTACGAGACCGAACACTTCTGCGACCTGATCCGCCACGACCGGCGCGAGAGCCCGGAGATCACCCACGCGCTCTCGCTCGACATGGCGCGCATGCTCGAGAACGCGCGCCGCGATCTCGGCGTGCGCTTCCCCGGCGAGTAGCCGCTACCTGGCCGCCTCCGGATGCAATCCGTCGTCGATCGAACGCAGCAGCGCGCCCGAAGTGTCGTCGAGATAGCTCCAGAACATCATGCCGGCGAGCTTGTGCGAGAGCACGTAGTCGCACTTGACACCCAGCGACTCCGGATCCTCATACGAGACGAATGTCTTCTGCTCCGCCGCGCCGTTGTTCGCAAACACATAGGCTGCAACCACCGGCTCGGCCGGGTGCTGCGGCGCAGCCTGCGCAGGAATGGAGGCGGAGATGCAACCCAGGAGAAACAGACGCGGCAAGCGGGCGATTCGGCGCATAGGAACACGTTAAGCTCTGGCAGTCTGTTTCAAAAACAATCCATGACCGGCAAGCTTCTAGGCCGCGATCAGGAAATGCCCTTCGCGCATGATCTGCTCTTCGCCCTCGGGCGACTCGATCCAGATATTGAAGCGCAGACCGACTACATCGATGTGCGTGCCCGAGCGCCAGGGCGCGCCGGTGTGTTCGCCGTAGGGATTGCCGAAGGCGATGTGGATGCCGGGAAATTTTTCGTCCTGCAAGATGTTGCCGATCACGCGCTCCACGCCGAGATTGGTGCCGATGGCGAACTCGCCCACGCGGTCGGAGTTCTCGTCGGTATGCGTGTAGGCCCAGAAGTCAGCCTCGAGCTGTTTGTTCTCGCTGGCGCAGCGCACAATGCGGTTCTGCGCGATCTCAATGGTGAGCGGCGTCGCGTTCAGCAATCCATAGCGCGCGCACAGCCAGTCGCCCACCACGCCGTCCACCACAAACGTGCCGTTCACTTCGCCCGGCGAGGTAAAACACTCGCCGCCAGGCAGGTTGCCCCACTTCTCCGGCGAGATGATGCCGGAGGTCTTGAACCATTTGTAGTTGGGATTCATCTCCGCGGTGATGGCCGTGCCTGCCGCGGTGGTGGCGCGAATGCGCGTAGCGCGGCGCACGCGGTCGAGCACTTTCTGGCTCAACCGGTCCACGAGATCGAAGTCCGCGCGCATGCCCTGGCACATAATCTGCGGCGTGATGTTGACCATGTGCGCGTGGCGCATGTGGCGGCGGTTCACCACGTCGGTCATCTGCATGCGCGAGCGCAGCTCGTTCGGCTGCACCTGCACGGCAAAGATGGAAACCTGCGCGGTTTCCATATCCGCCAACACAGCGGCGGGCATATCCGCGAGCGGCCGAGGCGTCAGGTCTTCGAGCACGAAAGCATTCCACGCGCAGCCGCACTCGGCAAGCTGCGCCGCCAGCGCCGCTGCAATCGTCTCCGTCGCGCGATCGATGATTAGCGTGACCTTTTCCGAAGGATCGATACGCAGACAGGTTGTCACGGCCGAGCGAGCCCCCGGCGCAAACTCAGCGGGATAGTCCATGGCAAGCAGGCGGGCAGCAGTTTCGTTCGTCTTCAAGGCGCGTGCGTTTTCCTCGGGTCAGATGGTGCGGACGAAGAGTCCACTCACTGAGGTTATCGGAAAATTCCTCGAATGGAAACAGTCACAGCCCCGCCGCGGTCTCTTTCGCCATGTAGTCGACCACGGCCTTCAAGTCGCCGCCGGTGTCCTCAAAGACCTTGAGCTGGCGGTCTGCGCCGGTGCCGGTCTTCAAGATGGTGCGCACGCCTTCGATGGCCGCGCGGCTGCCAAGCTCATCCACCACCGGGTCGATCATGGCGAGATACTCCTCGATCAGCTCACGCAGCGGCGCTTCCTGCTGCTTGCCAAAGTCGATCAGCTTGCCGTCGAGCCCGTAGCGCACGGCGCGAAATTTGTTCTCCGCGATGAGCGAGCGCGTGTAGTGGCGGTAGTCCTGATTGGCCTCGTGCAGCTTGTAGAGATAGGCCGCCGTGGCCTGAATCAGCGCGGCGATGGCGACGGTTTCTTCGGCGCGCAGGGGAATGTCGCAGGCGCGGACTTCAATCGTATTGAAGAACGGATGCGGCCGAATGTCCCACCATATCTTCTTCGCGTTGTCGATGCAGTTGGTGCGCACCAGCAGGCTTACATAGCTCTCGAACTCCGAGTAGCTCGCGAAGGCATCGGGAATTCCCGTGCGTGGAAAGTTCTCGAAAACTTTAGCTCGGTAGCCCTTGTAGCCGGTGTTGAGGCCCAGCCAGAACGGCGAATTCGTGGCGAGCGCCATGATGTGCGGCAGAAAATAGCGCATCGAATTCATAATGCGAATAGCCGCTTCGGGATCTTCGATGCCGACATGCACATGCAGGCCGAAGATGAGGTTGGCGCGCGCCACGAGCTGCAGATCTTTCACCACCTGGTGATAGCGCGGGTCGGGATAGATCTCCTGCGTGCGCCAGTCGGCAAAGGGGTGCGTGGCGCCGGCCACGAGCTGCAGGTTGTGCTCGGCGGCCAGCTTGATCATCTCGCGGCGCAGGTCGTAGATGTCCTCGCGAGCCTCGTCGATGTTGCGGCAGATGCGCGTGCCCACCTCGACGACCGAGGTATGCATCTCGGCCTTGACCCGCTCTTGCAGCCGCAGCTTGCCCGTGGCCAGCATCTCCGTCTCGATGTGCGAGCGCAGATCGCGCGTGACCGGATCGACAGTCTGGTACTCCTCTTCAATGCCCAGAGAAAACGACGGTCGCATGGAGATGGCCCTCGGGACTGCTTGCGGCCATTGTACGGGACGGAAGAGTCGATCCGGCTACTTAAGCTCACGACTCCAGCGATTTGAATTCGAAGAGTAAGAAGCTGCTACTGGGGACGTGATCATCAGAAGCGCCGGGTACCGTAATAATATCTGCGGACCTGCTTCAGCCCAACCTCTGATACAAAGGCCTTATTGCATTGATCACAGTAAAAACCATCGATGAATTGATCCAGCGGCTTTTCACGAAGGTTTGAGGCTTCGACGTCGTCCACTCGTAGGTCTGCAAAATGGGCGTGCCGCGGATCCACATCACTATTTTCTTGCAGCCATGCTTCATCGATGAGCACTAGTTTCGGGCGAACCGATGAGGCCTGACCACAATGCGGACAACTTTCAAGATGTGTGGAGTTACTCACACAAGCCTCACTTTGCCTTTGTGGCCTTCTTTGCGGCCGGCTTTTTTGCAACCTTCTTCGCGGTCTCCGCGCTCAGAAAAGCCGCCCAGCGCAACTCAGACACATACGGAGCGGTCTTCGCCTTGGCAATCGCCAGATCGGCGACTTCGCGCACAATCCAGTCGAAGTTCGCCTGGCCCACCGAGTGCAAGTCCGCATCCGGCGCGGGATTCATGAAGTCGATGGCGTAGGGAATGCCATCCTCCACCGCGAACTCGACCGTGTTCAGGTCGTAGCCCAGTGCGCGGCACAGCGCCAGCGCATCGCGCTCCACGCGCTTCAGCAGCTTCTTGTCGCAGGCGGGCGGGTCCTGCACATAGCGCTCCGCATGGGGCCGCCGCGGGTCGTAGTGCATGATATGCACCTTCTTCTGCCCCACCACATAGCAGCGGAAATACTCATTGAAATTGACCGCGCGCTGATACACCATGCACAACTGATGCGACTTGTCGTAGGCGGCGAACAACTCCGCGCGATTGTGAATGTGATACACATCGCGCCAGCCGCCGCCATCGATGGGCTTCAAGAATCCGTGTTCGCCCACGTACGCGAAAACCGCATCCCAGTCCAGCGGATACGCCAGGTTGCGCATGGAGCGATCGGTCGTGCCATCGGGATGCTTCTTGTGCGGCAGGATCACCGTTGGCGGAATCGCCACGCCGAGTTTGGTCGCGAGCGAATAATTGAAAAACTTGTCGTCCGCCGACCACCAGAAGGGATTGTTGATGATGACGGTGCCATTGAGCGCGGCGTGCTTGAGAAAGGCGCGATAGAAAGGAATGTCGTGCGAGATGCGGTCCACGATGACCGAATACTTCGGCGCTTTGTCGAGATGCACAGAGCCGGTTTCGACAAACTCCGCCTGCACGCCGTCAAGGCCGCGCGCGTTGATGTGCTCCACCAGCGCGCCCGGAAAGCTGTTCTCCATGCCGAACAGAACGCCGATCTTTTTCATGTCAGCCTCCCGAAAACACGGTTGAAACGCCGCGGAGACCCGCCGCCGATGCATTTCTGAAAACAGTGTACGGCAGGCTCGTGCTCAGCTTGCCGCGATGTGCCGGAGTTGCGCGAGATGATTGAGATCGTGGCCGGCCATGGTCTCAACAATCGTTCCGAATGTCATGGCGCCGCGCTCGGGATGCGTCACCGTCTTTGCGGCGTGGATGGGCAGCGCCTTCGCAATCAGCAGCAGATTCCAGTGCCGCAGCGCGGAGTAGGCTGCGAGCGCATCTGCCGCGGCAATGTCCGTATACCGCGCGGCCCACAGATCCTGGTCGTAGGGCTGGATCACATGGCTGTCTTCGGCCAGTGCCTGGCGCAGGCGGAAGGCAAAGGCAATCTCGCAGTCGGCCAGATGCGCCACAATCTGCGCCGGACTCCACTTGCCGGGCGCGGGAGGGGTGACGGCTTTTTGCGAGCCCATGGCCTCAAGCAGCACAGAGATGGCCGATGCCGTCGAGCCCAATACCTGCTCCAAAGGGCGGCCATCGAGAAACTTCGCGTAGGGATTCAGTTCGCTCATGCTTGCTCCGTCGGAAACCTTCTTTTCAAAGATAATGCTGCATCATGCGCTGCCATGTGGGCCAGTCGTGCGAGTTCCAGCTATCCCATGTATACAGCTTGTGCGGAATTCCCCTGGAGCTCAGGATGCGGTCGAGATTCTGGTTCTGGCCCAGGCACTGGTCGTCCCAGCCCGTGGCCAGAATGTAGGTGTTGCGCCGGTAACGATCGAAGAACCAGGGGTCGCCCAGGTTGGGCAGGTAGTCGGTGGGCAGGTTGAAGTAGCAATCCTGGTCATAGTAGCCGCCCAGAAAGTTCGCAACATCGAAGGCGCCGGACATCGACAGCAGCCCGGTGAAGACATCGGGATGCCGAAAGGCGATGTTGGTGGCGTGATAGCCCCCGAAGCTGCACCCCAGCGCGAGGAAGTGCGCATCGTGATTTTTCAGCCGCACCAGCGGCACCACTTCGTGGATGAGGTAGTCCTCATATTGCACATGGCGCGCGATGCGCCAGCGCGGCGGCACATTGCGGTTGTACCAGCTCTCCATGTCCACCGAGTCGACGCAAAAAAACTGAAGATTGCCGGCCTCGACCGCGCCGCCCACGCAGTTGACCATGCCGCGATCTTCAAACTCGTGAAAGCGCCCGCCCGAAGTAGGGAAGACCATGACCGGCAATCCCGCGTGGCCAAAGACCAGCAGCTCCATGTCCCGGCCCAGCCGGCCCGAATACCACTTGTGATATTCACGGTTCATGCGATGGCCTCACGCCCGCGGCATTGGAGATGCCACGGTTTCTTGATACTGTATCAGCCACGGGCCGCGGGAATTTCCGCGCCGATTCGATTCCCTCGCCTCACGAGGCTCACATTTCAGGAGCGGCGATGATTCCCGAACTGCGGCAGCGGTTCAATGCGGCATTCACAGCAGAAGCCTACGCTGCCCTCAAGGCGCGGCTGGCGCGCGAGACGGGCGCGGCCATCGAGTTCCGCATGGCGGAGACGCCGGTCTTCGTCGAGGAATCTTTTCTGGATGGGCTGGCCCACGAGGGCGCTGCGCTGACCAAAACCCTGCTGGCCGACAGGGATTATCTGGCCGCCGCGCGCCGCGCCATTCCCGCCGGATATGCCGTGGCCGGCGAGACCGCCCATCCCCACTTTCTCACCGCCGACTTTGCCCTGGTCCGCGAGCCCGGCGGCCAGCTCGCGCCGCGGCTGGTCGAGTTGCAGGCATTTCCCTCGATCTTCGGCTTCCAGGCCCAGCTCTCAGCCGCCTGCCGCGAGGTCTTCGGCCTGCCGCGCGATCTGGGCTACTTTCTCGGCGGGCTGGACGAGGCCGGCTACTGGGATCTGCTTCGCCGCATCATCGTGGGCCGGCACGACCCGGAGAACGTGGTGCTCACCGAAATCGACCCGCTGCATCAGAAGACCCTGCCCGATTTCCAGGTAACCGCGCAGAAGCTGGGCATTGCCGTCGTGGATATCGCCAGTCTGCGCCCTGTCGGCAACCGTTTGCACTACCGCGACGCCGCGGGCAGGCTGGTGCCGATCCATCGGATTTACAACCGCGCCATCGCCGACGAGATGATCGCCAAACGCATCGCCCTGCCTTTCGACCTGGCGCACAACTGGGAGGTCGAGTGGGCCGGTCACCCGAACTGGTACTTCCTCATCAGCAAATTTGCGGTCCCGTTCCTGGCGCAGGCGCCGTCGGGCCGGGCTATCGTGCCTCCGGCGGTGTTCCTGGACGATTTTCTGGCCGGCCCCGGCAGGGAACGCCTGGCGGCGGCTGGGGTTGCGCTGTCTCCCGTTGGACCGGAGACCGTCCATACCGGCCTGCTGCTCAAGCCGCTGTTCAGTTTCGCGGGCAAGGGCATCGTCTTTGGCCCCACCCAGGCTGAGCTGGAGGCGATTTCCGCCGAGCACCGCAGGGGCTTCCTTTTGCAGCAGCGAATGCACTTTGCGCCCACGGTCGAAACCCCCCATGGGATGACCCAGGCCGAATTTCGCATCCTTTATGGTTGGCCGGACGGCGGGGAGCTGATCCCGGCCATCTGCCTGGTCCGGCTGGGGCGGGGCCGCATGATGGGCGTAGACCATAACCGGGACCTCCAATGGGTAGGATCGGCCGCGGCCCTGTTTCCAAATCCTCCGCGGCAAGGAATTTAAGGAACTTAGATCACCTCGGAGGTGCCTAATGGATTACCCTACAAAAAACTTTCGTGCCCTTCGTATAAACGTAAAAGTCGAGTAGAGTTGCGTGTAGGGTTCCCTTGCTGGGAGGTCCCCGGAAAAATTATGACCACTTCGAAGCCGAGTCAATCCACCAGGTACGTCTCGCCTGACGACCAGCACAAGGAAGTTCGCTGTGCGGTCAGGTTCCCGCTGGCGCTGCCGGCGGTGCTTTCAGCAGGGCCCGATGAACGCTCCGTGCTTACGCGCAACGTCTCGGCCAGCGGCGTGCTTTTCGAGATGCACGACCCACTCAAGGTGGGACAGGGCATCGATTTTTCTATCCGGATGCCCGGCGACTATCTGGGTGCTCCCAGCGATGTCATGGTTCGCTGTAGCGGCCGTGTGGTACGCTGCTCGTTGAGCCATGGGCAGTATCAGGCAGCCGCAACTATCGATGAATATAGATTTGCGGAGCAGTGATTCTGCATCCTGGCATTGATTCGGTCCCTATGGAATTTGTAGACGATACTCCTGACGGCGAAGTACTGGATGGTCCGGTAAAGCCGGGCGCAATCCGCATTATTCTTGCGGACTCACAGGCCATTTATCGCGTTGGAATCCGCAAGATCTTCGCCCTGGAAGACGACCTGCGCGTGGTCGCCCAGGCCGATTCCCTCGACAATCTGCGTTCCGCCATTGAGCGTTACCCCACGGACGTGGTGCTGCTTGAAGGTAGCCTGGTCGTCGGCGTAGCCGCCGCCATCGCGGATATTCTGCGCCTTGCGCCGGACGTCAAGTTGATTGTGCAGGCCATTGGCGCCGACGAAGGCCAGACCGTTGACCTCTACCGCCGCGGCGTGCGCGGCATCATCTCCCGCTCCATCTCGCCCGATCTGCTGGTGCGCTGTGTGCGCCGCATCGCCGCCGGTGAAACCTGGATCGACAATCAGTCGGTCAACTGGGTCATTGACGCCTATCGCTCGCAGGCCGCCGCGCTGGTGAGCCCGCGTACCCAGCCGCGCCTCTCCCCCAAGGAGATGGCCATCATCACCTGCATCACCCAGGGCAAGCGCAACAAGGAGATCGCCTTCCAGCTCGGCACCACCGAGCAGGTGATCAAGAACTACCTGCGCAAGATCTACGACAAGCTCGGCGTCTCCGACCGGCTCGAGCTGGCGCTCTATTGCCTGCACAACAAGATCATCCAGACCGACGCAGACGAAGAAACCGTGGCCAAGAAGGTCGTCACGCGCTAGCAATTTAGCCTTACTTGAAGATTCAAATCACCCGGCAGCGGCCCCGCTCCCGGGCTTTCTTATGCTCTTTCAGGCTGCGCGCAACAGGGCGACCAGCCCCCCTGTAGTCACTGCTGAATCATCTCCAGGTTGATGGTGAGCGTAACCTTATCGCCTATCAAGCTGGTCGCATATTTTGGGGCAATGCCGAAGGAGCTTCGGATGATCGTCGTCGAGGCCGAGAAGGCTTCGTGCGGCTTCTGGTCCGCGCCTTGCACCGGTCCTGTCGGGCCCTTTACCTCGAGCACCACCGGCATGGTCACGCCATGCAAGGTAAGGTTGCCGGCCACGGTCAGGCCCTTGGCGGTCCTGGCCACGCTGGTGCTCACAAAGGTCGCGGCCGGAAACTGGGCCACATCGAAGAACTTGTCGCTTTTCAGGTCGGTGTCGCGCCCCCCCACGCCCGTATCCACGGTATTGACATCGATGGTCACGTTGACGGTGGACTTGGTGATGTCTGCCTGGTTAAGCACAATGGCGCCGCCAATATTGCCGAAATGGCCATGCACATGGGAAAGGCTTAAATGCTGGATCGAGAAATCGACTCCGCTGTGCGCCTTGTCGGGGGTCCAGGTGGTGGTTTGAGCCATGGCCAAAGGCGCGGCCAGGGTCGTAAGTGCAGCGAGAAGAGTCAAGCGATTCATCATGCAAGTCCTTTTTGACAAAGAAATTTGGGCTGGGATTAGACCATTCCAGCCGCGAAAACATATTCCGTTAGGCGTCCCGCGCGGACCGAAGCCGGACCGGTAGCCGGCACTAGATATACGCGCCGGGCTGGTTCATTGTTACAGCAAATATTAATTTGCCGGCCGGGTGTCCCGCCGTCAGCGCCGGCTTGGCGCAGGCTCTTCTACGATCGACGCGCAGCTGCCTGACGCCGGACCCGATTTCACGAAGTCACCCGCAAGCGACCCCGCTCCCGGGTTTTCTTATGCGCGATTCGGATTCGCGTTCTATTGCCCGTCGCACGTAGGTTTGTCCGTTCCACTGCTGCTCGCCTCGCCCGAGCCGTCGCATGTGGGCTGGCGGTGCGCATCGCCGCAGCCCTGGCGCGCCAGTTCGAGCAGCCGCGTCAGCTCTGCGATCTCTTCCTCGCGCAGATGGCCCAGTTGCTCCAGAGGCATCCGCGCAATCAGCGGGTCCATCTGTTCCAGCAGAGCCAGGCCGGCCTCCGCAATGTGGGTCAGCACCACGCGGCGGTCGTGGCGGTCACGCTGCTGGCGGATGAGCTTGAGAGCCTTGAGGCGGCTGAGCAGCCGCGTGATGTCGGGCTCCGCGGTGATCATGCGGTCGCCGATGGCTGCGCAGGGGAGTCCCTGCGGATGCGCGCCGCGCAGGATGCGCAGCACGTTGTACTGCGTGCCGGTGACGCCCCAGTGTTTGGCGTGGCGCTGGAAGCTGCGGTTCAGGCAGTCGGCGGTCCGCAGGAGGTTCAGCAGCGCTTCCTCGTGCGGGCTTGAAAACGGGCTCTGCTGTGCGATCTCCTGCTTTAGTGCGGTCATCCTCGCGTCCCATCCATGCGATGCAGGCTCTGAGATGCAGGCCGCGCGCCTGAGGGCGAGCGGCCCGTTCTGACACTTACTGCTGAATCATATCGAGGTCGATGGTGAGGGCAACCTCATCGCCAACGATGCTGGCCGGATACCCGGTGGCAATGCCGAAGGCGAGGCGGCTGATGGTCGTCGAGGCGGAGAAGCCCTCGTGCGGCTTCTTGTCCTGGCCCTGGATGGGGCCGTTCGGGCCCTCAACCTCGAGCACCACCGGCTTGGTTACACCGTGCAGAGTCAGGTTGCCAGCCACCGTCAGGCCGGTGGCGGTCCTGGCCACGCTGGTGCTCACAAAGGTCGCGGTCGGAAACTGGGCCACGCCGAAGAGCTTGTCACTCTTCAGGTCGGTGTCGCGCGCGGCCACGCCCGTATCCACAGTGGTTACATCGATGGTCACGTTGACGGTGGACTTGGTGATGTCCGCCTGATTAAGCACAATGGTGCCGCCAATATTGCCGAAATGGCCGCGCACATGAGACAGGCTCAGATGCAGGATCGAGAAATCGACTCCGCTGTGCGCCTTGTCCGGGGTCCAGGTGGTGGTTTGAGCCATGGCCAAGGGCGCAGCCAGGGTGGCGAGAGCAGCGAGGAGCGTCAAACGTTTCATCATGAGAGTCCTTTTTGGTAAAGAAATTTGGGCTGGGAGCAAGACCGTTCCAGCCGCGAAAACACCTTCCGTTATTGATCGGCAATTAAGTACTGGCCTTGGGTACCCCATCCCGGCCGCGCTTTTTGCGGCCAGGGTGGGAGAGCACTCACTCTTTACTTACCGGATCAATCGGCGTCTCCGCAAACTGGCAATCACTATTAAATGGATGCGCCGGGCTGTTAATTGTTGCAACAAATATTAATTTTCCGGCCGGGCGCCCTGCCGTCAGCTCCGGCTTGCCGCAGGCCCTTCGGCACGCAGCACGATGGTTGTAATCTCCGGCGGGCAATTGAGCCGAAACGGCACGCCGACAGTTCCGATGCCGCGGTTCACGTAGAGCTGCATCCGGCCGAGGCGGAAGACCCCTTCCACGTATTTCCTCCCCATCTCCGTCAGGGAAAGAGCGCCGGCCAGCGGCAGGCGCACCTGCCCTCCGTGGGTGTGGCCGCTCAGCATCAGGTCCACGGACCGGCCGGCGGGCTGGCTCAGCAGTGTGTCGGCGTAGTCGGGTTCATGGCACAGCAGGATGACCGGCTCATTCGGCCGGTTACGGATCATTTCGGGAATGGCTGCATCCGGATCCGGCTTGCCTTCCAGGATGTCGTCGAGGCCGGCCAGCCAGATACGCTCCCGGCCGCGCTCCCCGCCGCGCTCCCCACCGCGTTCCCCACCGCGTTCGAGGGCAACAAAGTTGTTCTTCAGCACGGCGATGCCATTGGCGCGCAGCGCCGCGGTCACCTCGGCTTCGCCCACGCCATAATCGTGGTTGCCGAGCGAGGCGTAGCGGTGCGGGCACGCGAGCCCGCGCAGCAGGCTTCCGCACTCCTCCGCGGCGCGCAGCGCGTAGCTCTTCGGCGCCAGGCCCGATGTCACAAAGTCGCCGGTGAGCACCACATAGTCCGGCTCCATGCGGTTGATCTCCGCAATCACACGGCGCAGAAAGAACGGCTCAGTGTACTCGTCGAGGTGAATATCGCTGACCTGCACGATGCGGGCGCCGTCAAACGCCGCAGGCAGGTTGCGCAAGGCGATTTCGCAGTGGGTGTGGTCGATCCAGTGGCGCGCAATTTCACCGGAATAAAGCGCCATGCCGGCAGCGCCAAGCAGCCCGGTCTTGAGAAGGCCGCGGCGCGTGAGATGGAAGCCGCGCTGCGTTCCGGAAGAAGCCATGCTCCTATGGTACGGGTCAACGCCGTGTGTTTGATATGCTCCGGGGATGTCCTTCGTCCGCGACTTCAAGGCGCTGACCTCGGCGCAGCGTCACGCCTTTGTGGCCTCGTTTCTGGGTTGGACCCTCGATAGCCTCGACTTCTTCCTGCTCGTCTTCTGCGTCGAGGCCATTGCCACCGACTTCGGCGCCAGGCCTTCCGCGGTGCTGGGCGCTGTGTTTCTCACCCAGGCCTTTCGCCCGGTGGGCGCGCTCATCTTCGGCATGCTGGCGGACCGCTACGGCCGCCGCCCGGTGCTCATCTTCAACATCCTCAGCTTCTCGGTCATCGAGCTGGCCTGTGCCTTCGCGCCATCGCTGACAGTGCTGCTGGTGCTGCGCGCGCTGTTCGGCATCGCCATGGGCGGCGAGTGGGGTGTGGGCGCTGCCCTTACCTTTGAGACCCTGCCCAGCAAGGGCCGCGGGGCGTTCAGCGGCATCCTGCAGGAGGGCTACGCCTTCGGTTCCATCCTGGCATCGGCCGCCTTCGCGCTCTTTTTTGCGGGCACGCACTGGCACGGCATCACGCTGTTGCCGGCCATCGGCTGGCGGGGGCTGTTCATGCTCGGCGCCAGCCCCGCCCTGCTGGTGCTCTATGTGCAGTTGCGCGTGAAAGAGAGCCCTGTGTGGCTTGAAGGCAAGCGCTTGCGAGCGGTCCAGAAGGCTGCGCCGCAGGTATCGCGCCAGTTGTTGAAGTTTTTGCCGACGTTTCTCTTCCTCGTGCTGCTGATGACCGCCTTCATGACCTTTTCGCACGGCACGCAGGACGTGTATCCGACGTTTCTGAGCGTGCAGATGAAGCTGACGCCCAGGGTTGTGGGGCTGATCGGCGTGCTCTACGGCCTCGGCTCCATCGCCGGCGGTTTTGTCTTCGGCGCGCTCTCTGAGAAATGGGGCCGCAAGCGCGCCATCATTGCGGCGGCGCTGTTGTCGATTCCCGTCATTCCGCTCTACGCCTACGGGCACTCGGCGTGGACGCTGGGCGCCGGCGCGGTGCTCATGCAGTTCATGGTGCAGGGCGCGTGGGGCGTGGTGCCCGCGTGGCTCAGCGAATTGTCGCCGGGGCCGGTACGCGCGACTTTCCCGGGGCTGGCTTATCAGTTAGGCAATCTCATCTCGTC
>DASQSP010000147.1:0-6474 GCA_035642355.1 Occallatibacter sp. | reverse complement strand
CGCCGGCCGTGCGCAGGTGTTCCACGAGCTCGCGATTCTTCTCGCGGCCAAAAAACTCGGCGATTGCCTCGCTCACGCGCGGCCCCACTTCGTCCACGCGCTCCAGTTCTTCTTTCGCTGCCGCCATCAGCGCATCCATCGAGCCGAACTCTTCGGCCAGCAGCTCTGCCGTGCGCTCGCCCACAAAGCGAATCCCCAGGCCCATCAGCACTCGCGCCAGGCCCGCTTTCCTTGAGCGATCAATCTCTTCCTTCAGTGCCGTCGCCGACTTCTCCGCGAACCGGTCAAGCTCCGACAACTGCTCCACCGTGAGCGAATAAAGATCGGCCACGCTGTGCACCAATCCCTTGTCCAGCAACTGCTGCACCGCCGCGTCGCCCAGCCCCTCGATGTTCATTACGCCGCGCGCCCCAAAGTGCAGCAGGCTTTCGCGCAGCTTCGCCGGGCAGTCGGCGTTCACACAGCGATGGTCGGCTTCGCCTTCGGCGCGCACAATGTCGCTGCCGCATTCGGGGCACTGCTTCGGAAACTCAAACTTCGTCGTCCCGCGCGGGTGCTCGGCGTCCTCCACAATCTCAGCAACCTTTGGGATCACGTCGCCGCCGCGCTCCACCTTGACCCAGTCGCCGATCATCAGGCCCATGCGCTCGATAAAGTCCGCGTTGTGCAGCGTGGCCCGGCTCACCGTCGTTCCGCCGATAAACACCGGCGCCAGCATCGCCGTCGGCGTCAGCTTGCCGGTGCGCCCCACCGTGATCAGAATGTCCTGCATCTGCGTTACGCCCGACTTGGCGGTGAACTTGTACGCAATCGCCCAGCGCGGTGCGCGGCCCGTATAGCCCAGCCGCTGCTGTGTGGCGTGGCCGTCCACCTTCAGCACCACGCCGTCGATCTCATAGCCCAGCGTGGCCCGCTGCTCCTCGGCCTTTTCGATGAAGGCCATCATTGCGTCGACCGTGTCCACGCGCCCGCGGTGCGGGTTCACGCGAAAGCCCAGCGCCGTCAGCGCATCCAGCGTTGCGCTCTGCCCCGCCGCCAGATACTCGCCCTCGACGAGAAGAAAATACGCGAAGACCACCAGCCCGCGGCCGGCAACGATGCTCGGCTCCAGCGTGCGCAGCGTGCCCGCGGCCGCGTTGCGCGGATTCACCGCCTGCGCAAGCCCCTGCTTCTCGCGTTCCTCATTCATGCGCTCGAAGGCCCTCTGCGGCAGCACCGCCTCGCCGCGCACCTCGAATCCCTGCGGCACGCCTGCCTTCTTCAACTGCGCAGCCGACACAGCAATCGGCACGCTGCGAATAGTGCGGATGTTCGAGGTCACGTCCTCGCCGATCTGCCCGTCGCCGCGGGTAATGCCGCAGGCCAGCCGCGCGCCCCCGTTCTCGGCAGCCTCATAATGCAGCGCCACGCTCAGCCCGTCGAGTTTGAGTTCGGCCGTGTACTCCACCGGCAGCGGCCCAGCCAGCTCATGCACGCGCCGGTCCCAGTCCACCAGTTCCTCAGCGTTGTAAGCATTGTCCAGGCTCAGCATGGGCCGCGAGTGCGCCATTTTCTTGAAGCCCTCGGCAGGCCTGCCGCCCACGCGCTGCGTCGGCGAGTCCGGCGTCACCAGCTCGGGATGCTCGGCCTCCAGCCGCTTCAGCTCGTTCATCCGCGTGTCGTACTCGGCGTCGGAGATCTCCGGCGCGTCCATAACGTGATAGAGGTGCTCATGCAGCCGCAGCTCGGCGCGCAACTCCTCGATCCGCTTCGCGTCGTCCTGCGTTTTGTCGTGCCCGCTCATGCAGCCGATTATAGGGGCGGCGCGCAGCCGGTAGAATGGACAACGAGCATGGAGCCCGTTACCCACTTTCTCACCGGCGCCTGCATTGGCCGCGCCGGCCTCAATCGCAAGACCCGCTACGCTACTCTGGCCGCCGTGCTCGCCGCGGAGGCAGCGGACATCGACGTGCTGTGGGGATGGGCCGGCCCGGTCGAAGGGCTCAAGCATCATCGCGGCATCACCCACACCTTCATCGCCGTGCCGGTGGTCGCCGCCGTCGTGGTTGGAGCAATCTGGCTCTACCATCGCTGGCGCGGGAACAAAAGACACGCCGGCACGCCCGCCGTCGAAGTCCGCTGGCTCTGGCTTTACTTGACCGCGCTCATCGCCGCGCTCAGCCACCTGCTGCTCGACTGGACCAACAACTACGGCCTGCGCCCGTTCTTCCCCTTCAATCCGCGCTGGTACGCGGGCAGCTTCGTCTTCATCGCGGAGCCCGCGATCTGGGCGCTGCTGGCCGCGGCCGTCATCATGCCCTGGCTGCTGAGTCTCGCCGACCGCGAAATCGGCGCGCGCCGCCCCGCCTTTCGCGGCCAGGGCTGGGCCATCTTCGCGCTCTCCGGCATGGTTGTCCTCTGGTGCTGGCGCTGGGCAGAGCACGCGCAGGCCCTCGCCATGCTCGCCAACACCCAGACCACATCCGTGCCCGCCACGCGCATGGCCGCCGAGCCATACCCGGTCAATCCCTGGCGCTGGCACGCGATTCTTGAAACCCCCACCTACTACCAAACAGCAGAGATCAACACCCGTACCGGCGAGATCGACTCCGACCCGCAGAGTGACGTGCTCTACAAACCTACGGCCACGCCCGCCGTCGAAGCCGCCAAGCGCACCCTTCTCGGCCAGGTCTATCTCGATTGGGGCGCATGGGCCGTGGTGCGCGACCTGGGCCAGGACCCCGTGCCTGCCCTCGCCCCGCCGCAACTGCTGCCCGGCCGCACATGGACGACCGTCGGCTTCTCCGACCTGCGCTTCGGCTATTCGGTTCTCGGCCGCGACGGCTCCACCAGCCCGTCACCGCTCTCCGGCTGGGTCTACATCGTGGACGGACGCGAAGAAGCCGGCGAAGGCATGGGCGGCGACGTACAGAAATAGCGGTCCTCCACGCGCCAGCCCCGCTTCCGCGGTTGACGTGAGCAGGCGCACCCTTCAAAATGAATGTAGTGCACGCGCATCTCCGGGAAATGTCTCCGGGAGTCTGCACCCGAGGTCGTCCATGCCCGCTTATCTGTTGCTGCTTGTCGCCATTCTGAGCCGCGTTCTGCTCGCCATGTTTCCCCACCCGGAGTGGTTCAACTTCACGGCCATGGGCGGCGCGCTGCTCTTCTTCGGCGCACGGCGCTCCTGGCGTGAGATGCTGGCGCCCATGGGCGCGCTCATGGCCACGGACTACTTCCTCACCACCGCGGTCTATGCCTATCCCTTCCGCTGGCAGGCGTATGTCACCACCTGGGCCTGGTATCTGATGGCGATGGCGCTGGGGCAGATTTTGCTGCACGCGCGCACCAGCTTCGTCCGCGTGGCCGCGGGCGTCGTTCTGGGGCCGACGTCGTTCTTCGTCGTGTCCAACTACGCGGTCTGGACCGGCGGCACGCTCTACCCGCATACCGCCAACGGCCTCGCGGCCTGCTACGCGGCTGCGCTTCCGTTCTATCGCAATGACCTGATCTCGACGGCCCTCGTCGCCGGCGCTGCCTTCGGCCTGCCCGTGCTGCTGCGCCAATTGAAGGGTGCCGAGCCCGTGCCCGCCCTCATCCGCAAATAGCCGAGCCCCGCGCAGCGCGCGGGGCTCGGTCGCAACATCGTTTACTTGCCCAGCGAGTAGGTGACGTTGATCGTGGTCGTCACCTCGACCGCATTGCCATTCAGCAAATAGGGTTCATACTCCCACTGCTGCACCGCATCGAGTGAGGACTGCCGCAGCATCTGCGGTCCTGACCGCACTTTCAAATCCTGCATCTTGCCGTCCTTGCCGATCACGGCATCCAGCACTACCGTGCCTTTCACATGCGCCTTCTTCGCGTCCGCGGGATACTGCGGCTGCACTCTCTTCGTGAGATGCCCGGCCATCTCGCCGGCCGGCACAGTGACCCTTCCCGGCGCCTCGTCCGCTGCCATGCTGTTGGCTACCGTCGCCGCGTCCACATGCATGCGCAGCGCCAGCGCCGACGCTACGGTTCCTGTTCCTAGCGCGGCACAGATCGCTAAAATCGCCAGCCGCCGCGCGCCTCCCACTTCCATTGTCGTTTCACTCAGCTTCATGATTCTCCTCTCAAACGTGTTGGTGTCGAAGATGCCAATGGCCTGCGCCGTCCGCATCGGCTGGTCGTCAATCAGTCGTCCCGCCAGCCGCAACAGGCTGCGCGCATAGTGCGTGCGCCCGCTCATCTCTGCCGCTAACTGATCGCAGAGCATCTCGCGAGTCTCGGTAACCCGCTCGCGTGCGACCCGGCACAGCGGGTGATAGCTCACCGGAAGGGTCAGTAACTCGTAGAGCAGGTTCTTGAGAAAGTCGTTGCGCCGCATGTGCGCGAACTCGTGCGCGATCACCGTTTCCATCTCGGCTGCGGTCAGTTTGCCGGCCATGTTCGCGGGCAGCAGCACAAGTTTGTCGCGGATTCCCAGGGTGACCGGCCCAAACAGCTTCGGCGAGCGGGCAAGGGAAGCGTCCGCGATGCCGAAGCGCGCCTCGCACCGCGCCCAGCACCGCGCGTCGCCGCCGCTCAGAGTCATGGGCGAGGCCTCGCGCCGCAGGCTGTGCAGTTTTTGCCACTGCCACACCAGCCGCGCCGCAAAGTAGAGCAGCGCGGCGCAGTAGGCAAGGGCAATCCCCGGCGACAGCGCTCCCGGCAGATGCACGGCATGTGCCGCCGTGCCCCCGCTCATGGTCACGGTCACCTGCGCATCGGCGCCGCGGGCTGCGCCCAGAAACGTGCCCAGAAACGTGCCCAGAAACGCGGCCGCCAGCGCCCCGGCCCGCTCCCACGGCAGCGTGCTAAGTGCGGGCAACGCGCTCTCCAGCAGCAGTACGCCTACCCACAAGCGGTGCTCCGCAGCCGGTCCCGCATGGCGCAGCAGTCGCGCCGCCAGCCACCCCGCCGCAAACACCAGCGGCACCTGCCACAGCGAGTTCAACAGATACGACAGCAGCCACGACTCCGCGTGCATCATGATTGGCCTGCTTCCTTCTTGCGCGTTTCCTTCTCTCTTGCTTCCCGGTCTCTCGAGTCTTGGTTGAAGCGCTCCGTTAGCTCCGCCAGCCTCGCCGCGTCGATCTGCCGGTTCTTGAGCAGGCTCATCACCAGCTCTTCGCTCGATCCGCCGAACATGCGGTCCACCAGGTCGCGCACGCCCTGGCCCAGAGCTTTGGCCTCGCTCACCGCGGCGGTGTAAACATACGCGCGCCCTTCAAGCTGGCGGCGCAGCTTTGCCTTGCGCTCCAGAATGTTCAGCATGGTCTGCACCGTGGTGTAGGCCAGCGGCGGTTCGATCTCCGCCTGCACCGCGCTCACCGTGCCGCCGCCCAGCCGCCACACGGCCTGCATGATGCGCAGTTCCAGCTTGGTCAGGCCCCGTGAATTCCCATTCTTCATCGCGCGACCTCCTAACGTATTAGGAGCGTAGCGCGGACAGTGCCGCGCGTCAACTAAAAACTTAGGAGATTGGCAAAATAGTTGACGCTCTCAGGACAAGTCCCGCCTCAGTGCGGAAAAAAGAAGGGAATGCGCCTAGTCCGCGCCGCGCTTGCGCAGCCACCACACGGCGAACCCCGCCACCGCGAGCCCGATGACCGCGATCACCACCGGCACGGCGTGGTGGGCCACCATGTCCACGGCGCCGGGCCCCAGCTTCAGCACCAGCAGAGCCAGCACCGTCCAGCGCACCATCCGGCCGGCGGCCACCGCGGCCACATAGGGCAGCACCTTCATCTCGAATACGCCCGCGGCAAAGACGAAGACCTTCCACGGCGTGGGCGGCGGCAGCATGGAGGGAATCATCACCGCCAGAAACTCCTGCCGCTCAAAGCGGTCGCGGAGCTGGTCAAAGCGCGCTCGGTTCACCCGCTTCAGCAGAAACAGCTCGCCGCCCGCGCGGCCAATGCCATAGGGCACCAGCCCGCCAATGGCCGAGCCGATCGACGCCAGGACGCAATAGAGCCAGAAGTGCGGCTTGTCGTTCCACACATAGACAGCCAGAATCGCGTCCATGGGAACCGGAATCGACGAGGAGTCCAGCAGCGCCACGGCCGCTACGCCCCAAAAGCCCAGCTTGATGAGCGCGGGCAGGATCACGAACTTCCATTTGGCCGCAAGCTTTAGAAAAAACTGCTTCAAGCGTGTTTCTTTCTCCCCTCGAATGCGTCCATTCCAGAAGTATCATTGTACGATTCGGACCCTTGCAGCGCCTTGGTTTGCGCGATCTCCCAAGGATGACAGATGGGATGAGAGAATAGTCAGGAAGGAAATGAAGCAGAGCCGCGGGGCGCGCCCCCTCTGGCCCTGCCGTGCGCATGCCCACCACCGAAACCCCAGCCCAGGCAAACGAGCCCAACGAACCCGCCAGCTCTCTGCCGGAGACTCCTGCCACGGACTCTCCCCAGCCGGACAGCGAGGGTTCGCGCCGGGACCTCTCCACCTCGCGCTGGGTTGACT